>JAKDMO010000008.1 GCA_030452305.1 Alcaligenaceae bacterium
GCGGCCAGGCCCGGGTTTTCAAGCAGGGCGCGGGCTGTGCGCAGGGTTTCCAGGTCGGCAGGGGTAATCGGCGTGTCCATGGGGTGGAATCCGGTTTGTGGGCGGGTCAGGCAGATTGAACAGGTACGGCGGCAGTGCCCCGGTCGATTGTTATGATACAGAGTTTTCCAGAAATGGCTCTATCCATGGGTACTATGCTGCTGTTCGTTACTGGGGCCATCTGGCTGTACATACTTTGGCGTTTTGTCTGGCCCCTGCGCCTTCGGCCCGCAGCCCGGATCAGCCTGGCGCTCGTGCTGTTGCTGGTCTCGCAATACCACCAGATCACGCGCCGTTTTTTTGGCTCACTGGCCTCACCCGAGGTCCCCCACGCGCTCCTCGTCGGCCTGAGCTGGGCTTTTGGCGTATTCCTGTTGCTGGCGCTTCTGCTTTTGCTGCGCGACGTGGTGGGTGCGCTGGTGTTCCTGGCCGCCCGTCGCGTGGGGCGGCGCATCCTGACGGGGCGCGCGCTGCTGCAATCCATTGGCCCCTTGGCGATGGTCCTGTCGGGCCTTGGCGTCTGGGAGGCCGTGCGGGTACCGGATGTCAAAACCATTCAGATCACAGTGCCGGGCCTGCCCCAGGCCTTTGACGGGTATCGCATCGCACAGCTCACCGACCTGCACGCCAGCCGACTGCTGAACGAACCCTGGATTGAGGCCGTGGTGGCCCGGACCAATGCCCAGGCCCCCGACCTGACAGTCATCACCGGCGACATTGCGGACGGCACACCTGCCGAGCGCGCGGACGATGTGCATGCGCTGGCGGACCTGCGGGCGCACGACGGCGTCCTGGCGATCCCCGGAAACCACGAATACTACGCCGACTATCAGGGCTGGATGAAGGCCTATCGCAATCTGGGCCTGACCATGCTGGAAAACAAGCATGTCGTCATTCATCGCGGTCAGGCCGGCCTGGCTATTGTCGGCATCACCGATAGCCAGGCACGACGGTTCGGTCAGCCGCCACCCGATCTTTCCGCCGCCCTGAAAGGCCTGAAGCCGGACACACCGATGATCCTGCTGAGCCATCGGCCGGGGGGCGCAGCCCAGAACGCGCAGGCCGGCGTGGCGCTACAACTATCCGGCCACACACACGGTGGGCAGATTCTGGGGCCGCATCTGCTGACCCAATGGGCCAACGAAGGCTATGTGTCGGGCCTGTATAAGGTGGGCGCCATGCAGCTGTATGTCAGCAACGGCACGGGGTTGTGGGGTGGCCTGGCGATCCGGCTCGGGCGGCCATCCGAGATCACACTGATCACGCTGCGCGCGCCAACGCAGTGAGCCATTGAACGTCATGCAAGCCACCCCACCGGCTACATCCGCCCGCCCCCAAACCTCCATCGCCTGGTTGCTGTTTGCCTGCTGCTTTGCCAGCATCGCCTCAATGCGGGCCTGTGACACTCTGCTGCCTACCCTGGCGGATGAATTCTCGGTCACACTGGGCCAGGCCGCCCGGGTAATCGTGGTCTTTGCAGTGGCCTACGGGGTTTTTCAGCTGTGCTTCGGCCCGCTGGGCGACCGTTACGGCAAACTGCGGATCATCGCCCTGTGCGCGCTGGCCTGCGTGATCGGCAACGGTATTGCGTTTGTTTCGCCCAGCCTGGATTGGCTGGTGGCCGCACGAATCCTGTCGGGCGCCTGCGCAGCCGGGATTTATCCGCTGGCGATGGCCTGGATTGGTGACAACGTACCCTACGAGCAACGCCAGGTTGCCCTGGCCCGACTGGTCAGCGCCAGCGTCACCGGCTTGCTTGCCGGTCAATGGGTCAGCGGCCTGATCGCAGAATGGATCGGCTGGCGCCCAGTATTCGCCCTGCTCGCAATCCTGTTCCTCGCAGCTGGCGGCCTGCTGCTGCGCGCAGCCCATCATAATGCCCGAACGACGCCCGACATTCCGAAAAGCCGACACCGAATGCGTGACATCCTGGCCCTGCCCCCGGCCCGTTGGATGCTGACCATCATCACGATCGAAGGCGCCATGGCATTTGGCGCCATCGCCTTCATCCCCAGCCTGCTGCAGCATCATTACGCAGTCTCGCTATCGATGGCGGGTGGGATCGCGGCCTTTTATGGGGTCGGGGGTTTCATCTACTCCCGCATCGCCCGGCAACTGCTGCGCCGAGTCGGGGAATCCGGCATGGCTCGCCTGGGTGGCGTGCTGCTATGCCTGGGGATGGTTTCATTTGCCTACGTGCCGCTGCTGCTCTGGACCCCGGTCGCCTGCATGCTGGCCGGCTTCGGGTTCTACTGCATGCACAACACCCTGCAGACCAAGGCCACCCAGATGGCACCAAGCGCGCGCGGTGTAGCCATGTCGCTGTTTGCGTGCTTTCTGTTCCTGGGGCAATCCGTAGGCGTCCTGGGCGCCGCCTGGGTCGCGGATCATCTGGCCGACTCACTGATTTTCGGGGTGGCGGGCGCAGGCTTGCTGGTGCTCGCGCTGATCGTCGCGCGGCATTTCGAACGAGCGGAGCCATCGGGGGATATGGCCTGAGGGGCCATTTTTTTCAAAACTCGTCTTGACAAGCCGGGCTGCGGTACCCAACATGAATAAATATCGAAAAAGCGCAGCAAAGCGCGCACCGGAGGACGACCACCATGACCCGATATTCCGTCAAGCTATTCAAGCAACTCACCCAGGCAACACTACTCATCTCGGCCCTGAGCATCGCTGGATTCGCCAACGCAGCCACCACCCTCAAACTGGGGTGGACGACCAGTGACAGCGATGTAGACCCGTACGCAATCACGGCCCACTACTTTGCCGAAGAACTGGAAAAGGCGGCACCCGGCCAGTTCGATGTGAAGTTCTATCCAAACCACCAATTGGGCAACGATGCCGAGATGGTCCAGGGCATGCAGTTCGGAACTCTGGACGCAGGCGTCATCACCGGCACCCTGATCGGCACCATCGTCCCGGCATTTCAACTGAACGATTTGCCGTTCCTCTATGCGAATTCGGAACAGGCACACAAGGTACTGGATGGCAAGGCCGGCCAGCTGATGTTCAAGGAACTGGCGAAAAAGAACGTCATCGGCCTGGGTTTTTCAGAAGCCGGGTTCAGGAACGTCATCAACAATATCCGACCCGTCAAGACACCTGCGGACCTGAAGGGTATGAAACTGCGCGTGCAGCCCAGCGACATGTTCCTCGACAGCTTCCGTGATCTGGGCGCCAATCCCGTGCCCATGCCCTGGAGCGACACCTTTACCGCAGTCCAGCAAGGCACCGTGGATGGCCTGGAAATCCCGCTGGCAGTCATCTATGCCAACAAGTACCCAGAGGTCACAAAGTATCTATCCCTCACCCGACACACATACAACGCATTGGGCCTGCTGATGTCTGAAAAGGCTTGGGATAAGCTCGACGAGGCGCAACAAAAAACAGTTCGTGCGGCGGCCAAGACTGCCATCACACGACAGCGCCAAACCATCGCGGCCAATAACCAAAGCATTCTGGAAAAAATCAAGGCCGCCGGCATGCAGGTCAATGACATCGACGACGTCAACGCATTCCGCGCCCTGGTCAAAGGCGTTTACAACAAATACCACGATTCGATCGGATCCGAGATCATGGATGCCGCCATGAGCGAGATCAACGGCTAGTCGCGACGCATGGCACGAAAACTACTGGACCAGATCGACCTTTGGCTGACACGGTTGATCCAGATCCTGGCAGTCGCAGTGACCGTGGTCATGGTGGCCAGTCTACTTACCGGCGTCGTTTATCGCTACATTTTGCAGAGTTCCGCCTCGTGGTCAGGTGAAGTCGCCCTGCTCGCCTTCACCTGGATGGTGTTCCTGACGGCTGCGTTGATGGTCAGGGACGAGGGCCATGTCCGTATCGATATCATCGAGAAAGTCCTGTCGCCGGCGCTGAATTTTCTACTCAGCCAGATCATCTGGGTCGCAATCGTGTTCACCGGATTATTCATGGTCTGGACTGGCTTGAACTTCATTGATTTCACGACGGGGCAGCACTCGCCGGCTATTCGATACCCGATCTGGTTGCGCAGCAGCGCGTTTCCGGTATCCGGCGTCTTTATAGCGTTCTACGCACTGCGCAAGCTATCACGTGCGCCACAGAAACGCGCAGCCGGCCCTGAGGCACCTTCATGAGCGAACTGGCACTGTTCCTGAGCATCGGCTTGGTGATATTGCTGGCGTTGGGCGTGCCTATTGCCTTCGCGCTGGGGGGCCTGACCATTGGCGGGCTCTTTATCGCCGATATCAATCCGGTGATCTTTGCCCAGCGAGTGCTGGCTGGAACGGATGTATCCAGCCTGCTCGCCATCCCCGGCTTCATTTTGGCGGGCGACCTGATGGGGGCCGGCGGCTTGTCGCGACGGCTTGTGCGCTTTGCCGCAGCGATCTTTGGTCACCTTACGGGCGGCCTCAGTATTGCAACCGTGATGGCCGGAACGTTCTTTGGCGCCATATCCGGATCGGCCCCGGCAACCACCGCCGCAGTCGGCACCATCATGATCGACGAGTTGGAGGAACGTGGCTATAAGCGCGACTATGCCGCTGCCCTGTCAACCGCTGTGGGCCCCTTGGGCCAGATGATTCCGCCCTCCATCCCCATGGTGATCTGGGGTGTCCTGGCGGAACAGTCCATCGCCAAGCTCTTTCTGGCCGGCGTCATCCCCGGCCTCATTGCCGCAGCAGGCTTCGTGGTGGTCAGCTACTACTATGCCAAACGCCACAATATCCCGCGCGAGCGCAAGGCCACGGCCAAGGAGCTCGCAAAGGCCATGCGCGAAGGTATCTGGGCGCTATTGGCACCCGTCATCATTCTTGGCGGCATCTACGGCGGTATTTTTACCCCCACAGAGGCGTCCATGGTGGGGGTGCTCTACGGCCTGATCGCCGGCTTGCTGATCTACAAGGAACTGAAGCTCAGGGATCTGTTCGACGTCGTGCTGCGCAGCATGAAACTGACCGGCATGATCATGTTCATCATCTGTATGGCCTACGGCTTTGCCTACCTCATGGCCAGTGAACAGATTCCGCAGCAAATCGCTGATTTCATACTATCGCTGACGGACAACCGGATTCTGCTGCTGTTGATGCTCAACGTTCTGTTGCTGATCCTGGGGGCCATCATGGACAACGTATCCGCCATGGTGATCCTCAGCACCGTGCTCAGCGCAATCGGCGTTCAGGTCGGCATGGACCCCATCCAGTTGGGCGCCATGATCGTTATCAACTTTGCAGTCGGCATGGTGACACCGCCGGTCGGCTATTCCATATTCGTCGCATCGGCGATCAGCCACCTGAGCATCGAGCAAATCGCACGGCGTTTGGGACCATTCATGACCGTGTACATCATCCTGATCCTGATCGTGACATTTGTCCCCTGGGTCACGCTGTGGCTTCCGAACCTCCTGGGTTAAACCAACATGACCATCCCGACGCCTGACATCCCAGGGCCCATGCCGCTACCCAGCCTGCCCCAAGCCGTACTGCCGGCCAAAAGCTGCGATACACATGCCCATCTTTTTGGGCCTGCCGAACAATATCCGTATCAACAGGATCGCAGCTACACACCACCCGACGCCTCGCGACAGGACTACGTCCGGTTGCTGCGCACCCTGGGCTTTCAACGGGCAGTGCTTGTGCAGCCCAGTGTGTACGGCACCGATAATCGATTGCTCTGCGATGTGTTGCGGCGGGCTGGAACAGAGCCTTGGGGAATCGAATGGCGCGGCATCGCCGTGACGGGCAGCGATGTCACCGAATCAGAACTGGAAACCATGCACGAACTCGGTGTGCGCGGCATCCGCCTGAACATGCTTTTTCGGGGAGGCATCGACTTTGCGACCGTCCAGAGCCTGGCAAACCGGATTGCGCCGCTTGGCTGGCACCTTCAGTTTTTGATCGACATCACACAGTTCAAGGATTTGGCGCCCAGGCTGTCATCCCTGCCCGTGGACAGCGTCATCGACCACATGGGGCATTTTCGTGCGGAACTCGGCCCCCGGCACCCTGCGTTTGCATCACTGCTGTCCCTGCTGCGCGAAGGCAGGACCTGGGTAAAAGTAACCGGCCCCAATCGAATTTCGGCACACGACAAAGCGCCGTATACCGATGCGCAGGCCTTGGCCCAGGCCCTGATGCACGCACGCCCCGACCGTCTGGTGTTCGGAACCGACTGGCCGCACGTCCAAATCCCGACCCCCATCCCGGATGATGGATCACTGGTAGACGAGTTTTACCGCTGGGCGGAAAACGACATGCAGTTGGTGCAGTCGATTTTGGTCGATAACCCGGAACGGCTGTATTCGTTCTAAGACACCTTGACTCCTACTTGCTCAAGCCAGTCTTCAATCGGCATCGGACGAGCCAGCAGGTATCCCTGGATTGCATCACAGCCACGCAGCAACAGGTAATCCAATTGCGAGCGCGTTTCAACGCCTTCTGCGACTGTACGCAACCCAAGCCGATCAGCCATAGACAGAATCATCTCCACAACGATCAGATTCTTTTCGTTTCCTGGAACCCCCTCGATCAGGCTTCGGTCAATTTTCAGCTCATGGATAGGCAGCGTCGTCAGATACGCCAGATTAGCGTATCCCGTGCCAAAGTCATCAATAGCAAACTGGACCCCGCAAGCATTCAGGTCACGCATATGCTGTGTAACAAGCGCCGAATTCTCAATCGCGATCTCTTCGGTGACCTCAAAGATCAGCCGACTGGCCGGCGCGCCTGTTTGATCCAAGATATCTCGAACCGCCTGAATAAAGAGCGGATCTAAAATGGTTTCAGGAGAAACATTCACGGATAGAGGATACATATGGCCAAGGGCCTGTAAAGCCAATATGGTTTCACAAGCGCGCTTTACGAACTGACAGGTCAAAGGCCCGAGCAGGCCAGTCGCCTCAGCCATGGGGATAAACTCCGATGGCGGTATTGAGCCATACACCGGGTGGTGCCAGCGTGCCAGTAGCTCTGCGCCGGTGGTGCGGCCATCCATAGCAAACTGAGGTTGCATATATAGCGTCAACTGAGAATTTTCGACAGCATCAGCCAGATCCTGCTCCAGACTGTAGCGGTATTCAATCTGCTGTTGAATATCGTGTTGGAATAATACAACCTGATTGCTACGTAGGGTTTCCGAGCGTCGCAATGCAATATCAGCCTCACGCAAGTAATCAGCGACAGTGTGTGTTTGATCGCCCAATATTAGTGTCACCCCAGCGCTGACATGCAATGTATACGGCTTGCCACCGATTTCTACAGGCTCTGAGACGAGCGCCAAAAGCAGCTTTTCTGCCGCACTTACTGCTCCGCACGCACCTTCCAAAGGATTGGTACCCAGCCAGGTCAGCAAAATTGTGAACTCATCACCGCCCGTCCGCGATACTGTGTCTCGCGAAAAAGTATGTCCAACCAGCCGCTTGGCGACCTGCTGCAATACCTGATCGCCGGCCGCCAGGCCATATGCATCGTTGACCTTTCCAAAATGGTCGATATCCAGGATGATGACGGCAGAAACCGTCTTATCCTCTGCCGTGCGCGTAATCGCCTGCTCGATTCGTGTGAACAGCAATTGTCGATTCGGGAGATCGGTCAATCTATCGAAATGGCTTATCTGATGCACTCGTTCTTGCAAGTCATTTTGCTGGTTTGTAATTACATTGATCTCGTTCTGCTTAGCCTGAACGAAAGACCGAAATACCCGCTTTCGTGTCTGCTGATATCTGCCGTAGCCTGCGGCAGCCAAAAACAGCATAAACAGAGCAGCCAGTATGCTCCAATGCGAATACCAAGGCGTCTGAAACTCTTGTGCCGCTTGCCCCCAACGATGCAGGATCCGGTAGTAAACAGAGTTGGAGTCCGCCTTCCAAGCTTCCAGATAGCGATCAATCGTAGTCAGAACAACAGGCTGCAGCCCCGCACGGGCAGCGTAGAAAATCTCACTCGTTTCAAATTTGATCGGCGTTGCACTCAAATGGTATCGCGGTGCGGCCAGCGCGCCAAACACATGATCAGCAACGGTAGCGTCGGCTGCATTGTGATTAACCAGATTAAAGCCGTTTTCCAGATTTTCAACGGTAACCAGCGTCGCATTTATCTGCATCCTAAGGAGCTTCGACTGCAACATATCATGCTGTATCGAACCCGCCAGGACAGCAATCCGCTTGCCATCCAGTTTTTTCCAGGTATCCAGATCGACACCTTCATGCGCGTAAATCTGCGATGATCGCGATAGCACGGGAATTTGATGAAAATCCAGTGATTGCGCACGTTGCGGGGTACGTTGGATATCAGGCAGTAGATCAATACTGCCGGACCGCAACTGCGCCAGGCAATCGGTCCAATGACAAGCTCGTGCATCCAGGGTCCAACCTTCGTGTGCTGCGATCTCGTTCAACAGATCGCCCAGGACTCCACCCGGGCGACCGTCCGACTGAAGGTAGATATCAGGTTGAAAATCAGGAACGCCCACGCGTAAGGTGAGCGCGCAGGCGCTGGGTGGTGTGGCCAGCACCATGAGCAGTACAAAAACTCGCAACAGGTAAGTAATATGTATCTTATTCACTGGAAACCAAATGGATAGCTGCAGACTGCTTGTTTCGACATATGAACACTACCCTAAGCTGCTGCCTGCTCTATCAGCGCCATGCCCTCACTGCCCATTAATTTTTCGATATTCAATAGAATGGTCATGCGGTCACCTGCCGTCCCAATACCTGTCAGGTACTGTCGGGCCACCGTGCTGTGGAACTGTGGAACGTCCTTGACCTGATCTGGCCGTAAATTTATCACGTCGGATACCCCATCAACGATCACTCCGATGACAGAGCCACAAAGATTCAAAATGACCATCACTGTCCGGTTCGTATATTCGATTTTCGGCAGATTCAACTTCATGCGCAGGTCAATAATCGGCACGATCATACCTCGTAAATTAGTGATCCCCCTGACGAATTCCGGCATGTTGGCGATCGTTGTGACCTGTTGGCTGTCGGCGCCGCGAATCTCCTGAATGCACAGGATGTCGATACCGTATTCCTGATCACCTAACGGAAAGACCAGATACTCTGTACCTTCAACACCATGCTGATCCTGAACGATTTGATCGAACGACATATCACCCTCCAGAGGCTTCAAAACTCGGACCATTCAGAGGATTCCGCAGCAGCTGCCAACTGAGCGGGTGCAGCCAGGGCCCGACGTGTGCCGGCTCCTGCCCCGTTTTCTGAATGCCTCTTGTGCTGTGCTCGCTTGGGGAGGGGCTTGATGATCTTTTCCGGCAGAGAAGGAATATACGCATGCTCTTCGGTGCTATTCTCGGCTTCCAGCCGGCCCGCCTGTTTCTCAAGGCTGAAGGTGGCAACGAGCCGAGCAAGCGAGTGGGCCTGTTCCTGCAGGCTGCCTGCAGCAGCAGCTGATTCCTCGACAAGGCTTGCGTTCTGGCGGGTCACATCGTCCATCTGGGTGACTGCGACGTTGATCTGCTCGATGCCTGAAGTTTGTTCGTGGCTTGATGAGCTGATCTCGCTCATGATCACCTTCACGCGACCGATCCCGGTCACGATACCCTGCATACTGGTGCCCGTCTGGCTCGCCTCTTGATTGCCCTGTGCAATGAGACTCACAGCTGCGTCGATCAGGCTCTTGATTTCCTTGGCCGAAGTGGCACTTCGTTGAGCGAGTGCACGCACCTCGCTGGCCACAACGGCAAAGCCACGGCCCTGCTCGCCTGCACGTGCCGCCTCAACCGCAGCGTTCAAGGCGAGGATATTTGTCTGAAATGCGATGCTATCGATAACGCCTACGATCTCTGCCATCTGCTGGGACTTGGTATGAATACCACTCATGGCGTCGACCAATTTCGCGACGGTTGCACCACCTTCATGAGCCGAATCGGTGGCCTCGGCGGTCAAACCGTAGGCCTGTTGAGCATTCTCGGTGTTCTGACGGACAGTGGCAGTAATTTCCTCCATGGAGGCTGCTGTCTCTGTAAGTGATGCCGACTGTTGCTCAGTGCGGGAGGCAAGGTCGGTATTGCCGGTCGAAATCTGCCCCGCAGCCGATGCAATGGCATTCGCCCCTTCGCGCACTTGGCCAACAGCATCCTGCAAGCCGGCAACCATATCATGCAGCGCCTGCTCAAGCTCTGTGATTTCGTCCTTACCTCGCGGCTGAATATCCACGCTCAAATCGCGCCCGGCAACCGAGGCTGCGAGATCAACCGCAGTAGATAGGGGACGCGTGATTGACCGCGTCACAAGCCAAGCAAACCAAGGGCTGAACAGTAGCGCAAACAGCGTCGCCATGGCCAGAATCATGAGTCCAGTGTTGACCGCCTCATCGTTCTCTTGAAAGGTATGGTCAACAAGTTCAGTTTCATACGCCGACAAGGCTTCAATCTGGGCCACATAACGCGAGATCAATTCAGGCATTTCTTGATTGAAAAAGGCGCGAGCATGCGCAGCGTCCCCGTTTGCGAAATCCTCGAAGGCCGCGTCGCGTCCCTGCAGGAAAGTTTTACGAAACATCGTCATCTTTTCGAGAATTTCTTGAGCATGCGGGTCCTTGATCCCCGTCCGAAGCTGACTCATTTGGTCTTCGGCTGCCTTTATGGTGCCATGCATTGCCTTTTCGAAATCGGCTTCAACACTGGCATCCTTTAATTTCGCTGCAGCCAGTGTTCTAACAACACTTTCTTTGATCAACGCTTCCAGACGTAGTGCCGAGACGTTAACTGCCTGCCGGCGCTCGACAACGGCATTGTCACCTCGGGCGTCGAACATACGGTACCCACTGAAACCAGAAATGATCAGCATCAGCAAAATTACAATTCCAAACCCGAGAGCCAGGCGAACACTTATTTTCAAATTACGCATGTGATAATTTTTACCCGATATTTGTCGGAATTTCCGACAGCGGCTGTCTATTGGCCTAATACGAAGACGCCAAGGCAGAGCGCGGCTCTTACCTTGGAAAGAATGTCCCTACTGTATCCAGTGGTAACCAACTAAGCAAGATGGATTCAGGCTAAACTACAATACTTTTCAGCCATTACAAATGTTATTCAGCGCATGAGCCACATTAGCAGCGCGCTCACACCATGTACGTCGTCAACAGTCGCCTTGCTGGTCTACAAAGGCATCGGATCACTTAATCTTTCTGGCCCCTTGATGGTTTTTGGCCGAAACGGCATCCACGAACCACCAGCGAATTTATTCGTTTGCGCCGAGCAGCCCGAGCAAGTCGGGGCATCATTGGGCCTGGATTTCGGTGTGCCGCACGGCCTCGACAAACTTGATCAGGCCGATGCGATTATCGTCCCAGGCTGGATTGGGGTGGATGAACCGGTGCCCGAAATCCTGGCGCATGCGCTTCGTAGGGCCCACGCTCGCAAAGCACAGATCATGGGTTTGTGTCTTGGTGTTTTCGTACTGGCCGAAGCGGGTTTATTGGATGGCCGACGGGCCACAACCCACTGGTTACGGTCAGAGATTTTTGCCGAACGATATCCACACGTCAGGTTGGATATGAGCGTTCTGTACGCCCGCGACGATCATATCTGGACCTCGGCCGGGGGCGCGGCCGGCCTCAATGCCTGCCTTCAGCTATTGCAGGAACTGAAAGGAACGGCAACAGCCAATCAAGTCGCTCGCTTACTCGTCGCCCGACCTGTTCATCACGATAAACAGCTGCCGCATAACGAAAACACAGACGTATATCAGGACGCCACCAAGCGTCTGCACCAACTGCTGGATTGGATACCGACGCATTTGGATGAAGCCCAACGTCTTGATGTCCTGGCCGAGCGGGTACATATGACCGTACGCACGTTCACCCGCAGGTTCAGGTTGCTGACCGGCACCACAGTTGTCCAATGGCGCTTGAACCAACAATTGAAGCGCGCGCGGCAATTGCTCGAAACCAGTGACGCGACGATGGAAACGATTGCATCGCAAACAGGGTTCGGATCGGCACTCTCGCTACGAAAACATTTCAAGAAGGCAATCGGTGTACCGCCCTCGGCGTACCGCAAGAGATCCCTGGAGGGTCCGTGCCACGCACAAAGTAGGAATGCATGCCATCTAAACTAGAGATGTGTCGCTCATAAGGCAAATGAGTCTGAAACGGGTTTTCAGGGCCAATCATTACACGACGGTAATCCACAATTGGCTGCAAGCGGTCAATTCACTATCGTTCGGAGCATAAGTTTTAGCAGCTCTCCCCCAACAGGGGTGTAATGTATAATACACAGACGTGCGAAGTAATCGAGTGCCTGTATATTGAAGGGAAAGATCCATACAGACTATGGCTGTATGGCTTGGCTGATCGGCAGGCCCGCGCCCGGGTGCTAACCCGAATCGACCGAATGCAGGCAGGAAATTTCGGGAATTGTAGGCATGTGTCTGAGGGCGTCTGGGAATTGAAAATTAAATGGGGTCCAGGATACCGCGTGTATTACGCGAAAGTGGACAAACACCTGATCCTGCTATTAGCAGGCGGTGACAAACGGAAGCAACAAACCGATATCAATCTAGCTGTTTCGTACTGGCATGATTGGCAAAGCCGCGAGAAAGCACCATGAACAACCAAACTACCCTTACAAGCCCGTCGCACGATCAGACGGTCATCGACATGCTGCGAGACGATCCCGTATTCGTGGATGACTACCTGTCAGCAGCCCTGGACGAAATTGATCAGCCAGGCGGGCAGGCTGCGCTGCTGGCAGCGCTACGCCATGTGGCCGAAGCGCAAGGGATGGCAAACGTGGCACAGCGGGCTGGTATCCCGCGCGAAAGCCTGTACCGTGCCTTGTCCGCGACGGGCAATCCGACCCTCAAGACATTGCTGGCCATCATTCAGGGCGCGGGCCTACACCTGGCTGTTAATTCAAGCCGCTATTTCAGCACGACGACATTCAAGCCCTGAACGCGCTGAAACTCGGCATCACCTGTTAATAACACGTGTTCAGCACCAAGTTGCAGACAACTGGCCGCCTGGAGCGCATCGGGTGTGCGCAGACCGTGGCGTACGCGAATGGCCGCAGCCAACTCTACAACCTCACGGCTTAATTCAACCCACACGAGATCCTGCTGTGCGAAGAAACCATCAAAAAAATAATCACCACTCGCGCTCTTTGGCCAGTGTTGCATCGATGCCAGCCTTTTCGCGGGAGCCTGTGGACGGATGCGTCAGTAGCCGCTGCATTGCCGTACCGCAACGAAAGCAGAACCGCGAGAAGGTGCTCTTGCGCGCGCCGCAGGCGGTGCAGGGTTGGTACAGGCCGATGCCGCAGTGAGGGCAAAAATCTGTGGTGCCGTCGTCCAGTTTGACTGAGCGCTCGCAGCCGGGGCAGACCCCTTTGGCCAGATGGGCCAGGGCCGCATCGTAGGAAAGTGCCTTGCGGCGCTGTTGCTCGGGCAATGATTCAGCCTGCCGCTGGCGTTCGAGGTAGCGATTCAGCGCGCGGATGGCTGCGCGGCCCGCAATGAAGGTGATGACGATCCCCACCACATAGCGGACATAGCCGCCATAGCTGGGCAGGTACGGAACCAACTCGACAAAAAAGGCGAACAACGCAAAATAGATAAAGCCCCAGACAAAGGGCCAGTAGGTGCTGTGGCGCTTTCTGGCGAACAGCCAACCCGCCACCACCAATAAAGGCAGCGTCAGAGCCAGACGATACAGAAAGATGCGCAACTCGACCTTTTGGCGTGCGTCACGCAGCTTTTCCCCCGCATCGGCCTGCATGGTATCCAGTTGTCGCTGGGCGGCATTCGCTGCCTGCCGGGCATCGAGCAAGACCTGTTGCTGGGCCTCGACTGCCTGCTGTGCCTTGCGCTCGGCGTCCTTCAGGGTGTCCAGCGCACGCGTGCGCGCCAGCACTTCGGGATCATTTTCCGCACGCTGGGTCACGCTGCGCGCGGCCAGCCAATTTTCAAAGGTTTCGCGTTCGGCCTGGCTTTGGCTGCGCGCCTTGCTGCGCTGCAGTTGTGCCTGCTCCAAGGCCGCCCGTGCATCCTGAGCGGTCTGATGCGATACCTGAATCTGATCGCGCAGCGCTGTGGCCTGCCCGCGATCCAGGAAATCGTCCAACTGAAACGGGGTTTCTACCTTGGGCAGATCGCCCACAATGACGCCCCCCAAGCCAATCAGAAAACCCGCAAATATCACCGCCACCAGCCACAGGCCTCGGCGGAACCACTTTTCAGATAGGCGCAGCGCTTTGCTCATGGAATCCCCTGCCAGGAAGTTTAGAGCATTCTACAGGGAGCCCCGGCCAATCTGGGTTTCCGTCGCGTCTTTTGGTTCACACCAATAGCACTGGCCTGCGGGCCAGCGAGAGTACCCGCCCCGCCACCGAGCCGATTACGGCATCCAGGACCATGCCTCGGCCGTGCGCTCCCATGACGATCATCCGCGCATTCACACTCTGGGCATAGCCCACGATTTCCTGCGCCGCGATCCCCACTATCGATTTGCTGATATGGGGCACCCCAGCTTCCTGAAATACGGCCAGCGTGGGCTCCAGGGCCTTGGTGGCTTCGTCGGCATACCACCCCTGCACCGTCGCGGCGTCCAGAAAACGGGTCACACGCCCCGGCAGACTGGGGGCCACATGCACCACGTGTACGGTGCCGCCCTCTGGCAGCAAGCCGGCATCCACGATGTAGCGCGCAGCCGCCAGGCTGAAATCTGATCCGTCCGTCGCCAGAACGATGTCTTTTCCGATATCCATGAATTCTCCTTGGCCGCTTCGGCACGACGGTACGCCGGTATCGGCGCCGTATCGCGGCGGCGCCCCCGGAAATTGTGTCAGGACCCAGAAGCCCCAACGCCTGCTTGAATCTTCGCCCGAATCCCGAGCGGCGTCTATCGTTCACGTAGCGCGCAGTTGATGCGGATCAAGGGGGATAGAAAAGTGAGCACGGCACACAACGGCAGAACGCGCTTTTCAATGTGTTCGTACAGGGCCATCCGGCGCTTGCCGGGGGGCATCAGAGCAAAACTTGATAGCCGACCCGTTTCATCCGCCCAGGAACAGGCGGCCTACTTCTGGGTCCTCTAGCAGATGGACGCCGGTATCGGCCATCGCCACGCGGCCTGATACCAGTACGTAGCCGATATCTGCGAATTCCAGCCCTTTCTTGGCGTTCTGTTCGACCATGATGATGGTCTTGCCCTCGATATGCTGCAAATCGTGCAGGATCTCGAAGACCATATCGATGAATCGCGGCTCCAGCCCGATCGATGGTTCATCGACCAGCAGAACGTCTGGTTCCATGATCAGCGCCCGGGATATTTCGAGCAGGCGCCGTTCGCCGCCCGACAGCACACCGGCCCGCTGCCGGCGGCGCTGCGCCAGCCGATCATAGCGGTCGAATACCCGTTCGGCGGCTGCCTTGGCCTGGGCCGGGCGATCCAGCAAAAAGCCCCCCATCAGCAGATTTTCTTCGACGGTCATGTCGGGAAAGACCGAATTATCCTGCAGAATGTAGGCCACCCCGGAGCGCCGAAGTTTCTGGCTGGGCGACATCCGGGTGACGTCCTCGTCCCGGATATGGATCCGCCCGTCAAAGATCCGGCAAAACCCATAAATCGCATGCAGAATCGTTGATTTTCCTGCCCCGTTAGGGCCGATCAGACACAGGGATTGGCCAGCACCGATCCGCAGATCGACGGCATGCAGGATCTCCATGTGGCCGTATCCGGCCACCAGGCCATCGAGCCGCACCAGAGGCTCACCGTGGATCAGGGCCTCCAGATCCGTGGCGGATGGTGTGTCCCTGCCCAGATCGCCGGCCGCTCGCGCGACATCGTCCACCGACAGCACCGTGTCGACACTGCCCAGGCCATAGCCGCTGATCTGCGGTCGGTGCGCATCATCCTTGTCGTCCGTCATCAGTGCGCCCCCAGATAGGCATCGAGCACCTTCTGATCCTGACGGATCTCGTCGGCGGTGCCCTGGGCCAGCAATTCGCCATGGGCCAGGCAATAGATATGCTGGGCCAGGTTCATGATGACGCGCATATTGTGTTCGATCACCAGCAGCGTGATACCCAGATCGGCATTGGCCCGCTGCAGACGATCAATCAGGCCATTGATCAGCGTCGGGTTGATCCCCGCCGTCGGCTCGTCCAGCAGCAGCATTCTGGGTTCGTTCATAAGTGCCATGGCGAATTCCAGCAGCTTCTGCTGACCAAATGACAGGTCGCCGGCCAGAAGATGGCGCTTGGCGTGCAGGCCGACGAATTGCAGCAACTCGTCGGCCCGATCCTGGGTTTCACCACGTGGCCGACCCAGCATGCCGGCCAGCCCATCGGCACCACCCGGTGCGCTGGCGGCCATATTCTGCAGACAGTCCATCTTGCCAAACACCCGTGTCTGCTGAAAAGTGCGCAGCAAGCCCAGGCGTGCAATACCGGACACTCGCAGGCGCGAGATCTCGCGATCCTCGAAACGGATCGAGCCGCTATCGATAGGATGGTATCCCACGATCGAATTGAACAGCGTGGTCTTGCCCGAGCCATTCGGCCCGATGAGCCCCACGATGGCACCACGCGGCACCGACAGGCTGATGCTGCGATTGGCCACAACCCCGCCGAATGACTTGGAGACATCCTGGACGACCAGCTGATCGGTCATTGGGTGCCCCCTTCCAGCCGAGTGCCCTTGCGGCCGGTCCACCTGCCCAGGATACCCCGCGGAAAAAACACCACGATCAGAACGATCATCAGGCCCATGGCCACGCGCTGCCAACCCAGCAGATAGATCCAGAACACCTGCTGGGTGACATGAAAAATCACGGCGCCGACCACAGGCCCCCAGAGTGTCCCGCGCCCGCCCAGGATGGCCATGAAGATCATCCAGACCCCGTAGGTGTCGCCGGCAAAGGCCAGATCCCGCGGATCGATGAAACCGATCAGATTGGCCACCGGCCCCCCGGCCAGTCCTAGAAATAGTGCCGCCACACACCAGGCCAGCACCTTATAGCGGGTGGTACGGATCCCCATGGCCTCGGCCTTGTCCTCGTCATCGCGGATCGCATTGATGATGAGGCCGAAACGGCGGGAATACAGCCACCTGAGAACCAGAAAGGTCAGCACAGCAAGAGCAAACAGGATGAAATAGAAAAACCGTGAACGCGTCTGGATATCCCCGGGATACAGCGGCGTGGACAGACCGGATGCCGCTCCGACATATTCCCAACCCGAAAAGACATCGGCGGCGGCAAAAGCGATCCCCAGGGTGGCGATGGAAAAATAGTGCCCGCGCATGCCCAGCAAGGCGGGCCCCAGCACCGCAGCAGCCGCCATGGCCACCAGTCCGCCCAGGCCCATGCCCAGCAGCAGCTCAGTCAGATAGCCGAGGTCGGCTTCGCGCTGGAAGACCGCGCAGGCATAGACCCCCAGCCCGAAAAAGAAGATATTTCCAAAGGAGTTATAGCCCATCTGCCCGCCATTGATGTCCCAGGTCAGGGCGAGCAGCACCATCAGCCAGAGCAGCGCGAGGTCGGCCAGGTAATCGGGCAGGATCCAGGGGGCCAGCAGGCCGACCACCAGGATGGCAATCATCCAGGCCGGCTCGAAACCGCGTCGGGCGGCCGTCATGACAGATACCGCCGCTGACGCTTCAGCCACTGATTGCGCCAGATCAGGATAAAGACCAGAAGGATGTAGACGAAAGCCCCTTGATATTCGGCACCCAGGATGAAGCCGGCATAATTTTCTGCGGCCCCCAGCCCCATGGCGGCTACGATGACTCCGGGCAGATTGCCGATACCCGCGACGATGACGATCATGAAGGAACGCACCGTATAGGTCAGGCCCTAATAGGGCTGGATGAGCCAGACCATGGCCACCAGCCCGCCGGCGGCCGCACAGATGGCGGCATTGATGCCAAAGGTGGCGGCATAGACCCTGTCGGTATCGATCCCCAGAATGCGGGCCGCACGGGGGTTCTGCGCGGTGGCGCGGATCGCCTGCCCCAGCCGGGAACGACGCAGGAACAGCACCAGCCCGAGCCCCAGGATCAGTGCCGCCAGAAACGCCACGAACTTGATCCTGGGGATGGAGACGACCCCGTCAAAGAAAAACCAACTGCCCAAGTCATAGGACACCACACGGACATCCGAGCCGAAGACCTGATTAAGCAACTGCTGGATCAGGATACTGATGCCGAAGGTGGCCAGGATGGTGATGAAGTAATCCTTATCGACAATGCTCGCGATGGCCAGCCGGTAAATCGCCACGCCCACGAAATACATGATGAACGCGGCAATCGGAATGCCAAGCACAGGGCTGATACCATACTGAAAGAGTTGCCAGACCAGATAGCCCCCGACCATCACCAGATCGCCCTGCGCGATATTGATGACGTTCATCACGCCCCAGACCAGCGCCAGGCCATAGGCCACCAGGGCAAAAAGCGCCCCCACCAGCAGGCCGTTGACGACCAGCTGGAGGTTCAGTACGGGAACCTGTAAGAGCAGGCTCAGGCTGGACATGAGGCGATCAGCGATCAGCCCACTGGGGCTCGGGATAAATCAGTTTGGTGGTGGCCCATTTCGTGGGGGCGACGACCTTGTACTGCTGATCCTGGATCTGATACATCACCATGGATTTCGCGATGTTTTTGCCGGTCTTGTCGAACTTGACCCCCCCATAGAAGGTGGTCATATCCGTGGCTGCAATCGCGTCCCGGACCTTGGCCTGATCGAGCGAGCCCGCACGCTCGAAGGCATCGGCAAACACCACGACCGACGCGGCCGATTCCGCCACCTGATAGGCTGGCGAGACACCATATTTGGCCTCGGACGCCTTCGCAAATTCAGAGGCCGACTTGAACCAGCGCCCGGTATAGGTCAGATGAGAATCCCACTGTGACGCACACAGTGCGTAGTTCGCCTTGTCGCCATATTTTTTGACGATCTGGCCGGCCTTGCAGTGCGTCAATGCCAGCATCGGTACGTACACCTGCTGGGCAGCGGTCTGATCGATTGCCAGCGGCCCGCCATGCGCATGCGCCGATACCAGCAAGGCATCGGGCTTCAGCGCCTTGACCTTGGTCAGGATGGCCGTCATGTCATTCAGCCCCCTGGGCAGCTTATCGTCCACCACGATCTGCATATCGTATTTCTTGGCCTCCTCGAGCACCCCGTCACGCACATCCTGCGAGAAATTGTCGTTCTGGGTAGCGATCGCGATTTTCATCGAGGATGGCTGCTTGCCGGCGGCCTTGGCCTGCTCTGCCAGCAGCGTAACGGCCGGGCGCAGGTAGAAATCCGACGTGTTCAAGACTGCGAACAGTTCCTTGTAGCCTTTCTGGAAAAGTTCGCGGGCCGCGCCATTGCCTTCGATCATGGGGACGCCGTACTTTTCCGTCACCGGCGCAATCGCCTTGGTCAGGGCCGAACCATAAGGCCCGAGCACGAACTTGACCCCATCCTGCTTGATCAGGCGCTCGGCCAACTGCGCCGCCCGGGCGGAGGTGGATTCATCATCGTAATATTTGATCTTCAGATCATAGGTCTTGTCGCCAACCTTGATCCCGCCAGTGCTATTGATACGCTCGACAGCCAGGTCGTATCCCTGGCGCGTGAGTTTTCCGTTTGTGGCGTATTCCCCCGTGACGGACACCACAGCGCCCAGGGTGATGCTGTCATTGGCCGCAGCCGCGCTACCCGGAGCACCTAAGGCTAATGCAGAGAGAGAGCAAGCGAGGATACCGAATCGTTTGGTCAACACTTTCATGGTTTTCACCTCCAGTCTAGTCCAACGTGTGATCGATTAACCCCCTTGCTCCTTAAAGTTTCCTGCTGCGGATACAGCGAGCACAATTAGGGATTCCGTTAAGATTGCGTGGATGAGTTAGAATTCCAACTATGAATTCCAACTAATCAGAGATCAGCCGTGCAAGTCACAGAAAAAGGACAAATCACCATTCCCAAGCGCCTGCGTGAAGCCACCGGCATTCTGCCCGGCAGCCAAGTGTCCTTCGTGCAGGAAGGCGGAAAGATCATCATCCAGAAGGTTGGGATGGGGACGGATGATCGGCGTAGTGCGCTGCGGGCGGCTGCCGCCAAAGTACGTTCGAGCCTGGATAAACCATTCAGGCAGTTGGATAGCGAAGCCATCATGGCATTTCTGCGCCCGGACGACAGCACTCATGCTTGACCTATCCAAGTACGATGGTTCGACAGGCTTCCTGGTGGATACCAACATCTGGATCGACTGCATGGATCCGGATAGCCGCTGGCACGAATGGTCGGTGAATCAGATTCAGGCGTGCAGCGAACAAGCACCCCTGCACGTGAATCTGGTGATCTATACCGAACTGCTGATCCCGGGTCCGGATGTCGAGGCCCTGGACGAGATGCTTGATGTCTACGAGACCCTGCGCAGCCCCCTGCCATGGGCATGCGCGGGGCTGGCCGCAACGGCTTACCTGAGCTACCGCCGCAGTGGTGGCACACGCCTTGTTCCGCTGCCTGATTTCTACATTGGCGCCCACGCGGCGGTCGGAAACCTCAGTGTACTCAGCCGCGACGTGCGACCTTATCGAAATCACTTCCCGCGCTTGCGCTGCATCGGCCCCGACGCGAATACCTGAAAAGAAGCTACCCCTGATCGGCCGCACAAATCGCCCGATGATCCACCACGGCAGGCATGGGCGTCTGGCGGGCGGCTTGCAGCATGGCTCGCCCGATGGCCCGGGTGGTGGTGAACTGCCCCGCCGCCACCATGCAGCACAGCGCCAGTATCGGATCGCCCAGGCGATAGACCCAACGGCGTACCGCATGTGGCGAGATCTCGCCCTGCACAGGCCGCGCACCGCCGGGGCGCAGACAGCATACGGGGATGTTTAGTGTGCGCAGGGCATCCTCAATTTCTCCCTTGACCCTGAACGGCATGATGCGACTGTGCGCATTGGCCCCCAGGCCCGATAGATACAGGAATCGGCCTTGTGGGTTGGCTGCCGCGTACGCGGTGGCCACCCGCATCGTCATGTACAGGGTGACCTCGCGGTAAGCGGCCTCGCTCAGGCCCAGAGGCAAAGGGCCGGCGCAATACAGGCAGGCATCCAGCCCCGTAAAATCCAGTGCGCCCAGCCGATCGTCGGAAAAAACATCCGCCTGCAAAAGCTCGACCCGCACATCGGCGGTGGAAATCGGGCGCCGCACCAGCAAGGCGATCCGCCCAAGCGATGTATCCTGCAAAGCAGCCGTCAGCACACCCTGGCCGATCAGGCCACTGGCCCCAACAATCAAGATACCCGGTTTCATAGCGTCACCCCGATCCACCGACACCCACTTTGATAGCTTAGAGCAATTCAGGCTATGGGTCACCCGGCGAGGCGTCAGGGCGCTGTGCTAGTAGTGGTAGCGGCAAGAAATGACAGTGATAGCAGTATCATCCACTGCGTAAACCAAACGGTTGGTGTCGTCGACGCGCCGTGACCAGAAGCCCGATAAATTCTCCTTCAAGGGTTCTGGTTTACCGATGCCCTCAAAAGGCGTGCGCCGTATATTTTCAATGAGCTTGTTGATTCGTTTGAGCGTCTTGCGATCCTGATCCTGCCAATAAACGTAATCATCCCAGGCCGCATCAGTCCAGCACAGCAGGCGATCAGCCACCGATTGGCTCCCGCACCTTTGCCTTACCGGCACGATACTGCTCGATGGATTGGTCCAGGTGCCTTGCGTTGACAGGCGAGCGCAGCAGATGCACTGTTTCCATCAAGCTGTTGTAGTAGTCCAGCGACATGACCACAGCGTCCTCAGCATCCCGACGCGTAATGATCGTGGTATTCGCATCATTGACCACGGCGTCCAGCACCGCCTTCAGGCTGTTGCGTGCTTCCGAAAAAGAGACAATCTTCATGCAAATCTCACTTGTTCAATTCTCTGTACAAGTTTATTCGAAAACCAAGATATGTACAATTAGTTGTACAAATAAAAGCCCAAAGGGTTCCACACGAAGACGGAGATGATCTCGCGTCGAGCGTATGGGTTCAGGAATTTTGAGAATTACCGCATCAGAGTCTTGGCTCAATGCGGTTGGAACGGTGTGATTAACCGAGTGTAGTGAATGTGCTGATCCCCCGATAACGGGGAAGAGCCCAAGTTGATCAATTACGCAAACAAAGTGGTCGCGGTCAGGGGGCACACCCCGGCTCTGACCATTCTCAAACGCAGGGCGGTGTGATGAAGATCACGCAAAAGTCACGCAAGGGTCCCACAAAAGAACAAGGGAACACATGAACTTAATCATGTATCCCCTTGTTTTATCTAGGGTATTCTTGGTCGGGACGGAGTGATTCGAACACTCGACCCCTTGCACCCCATGCAAGTGCGCTACCAGGCTGCGCTACGCCCCGAAAGACAGCAATTCTAGCATAAAAACGGTTGTATCCGACGGGCTGGGATCAGACGATACGCGACCGGCTCGCAGCCTGGCGGCGGTCGATGGCCATGGTGTTTCCGCCGAGTTTTTTGGCCTGGAATTTGGCCTCGGTGGCGGCTTGTGCGATCTGGTGATGGGAGTCATATTGGCCCGGCTCGACGCTGACAATTCCCAGTGACAGGCTGGGCAAGGCGTAGCGTCGCTGATTGCCGATGCGATCCTTCGCTATATACCTTTGGGAAAAATCGCCGCCATCGCCGCTGGCCTGCATATGATCGTGGATGGCGGCAACAAGGCGATCGAGGATCATCTGGCAACGCATCGCCCAGTCTTCGCTGCGGAACAGAATCAGGAAGTCATCGCCGCCGATATGGCCCACGAAATCCAGCTCGGGATCAGCGCATTGCGTCAGGACACTGCCGGTCAACTGGATGACTTCGTCGCCACGCTGGTAGCCGAATACGTCGTTAAAGGGTTTGAATTGATCGAGGTCGGCATAACAGGCGGCAAAGCGCCGGCCGGCGTTCAGCAGGTGCTGGATCTGACGCCGGATGGGGACGTTGCCCGGCAGTTGCGTCAGTGGATTGGCGTGGCGTGCGGCGCGTATCTGCATCTCGTTCAGGGCACGCAATAAGTCCTGGCTGGTACCGATGCCCAGGTACTGCCCGTCGCCGGCGATGATAAAGTCATTGGCCAGCCCATAGCCATCGACCTGAACGAGCTGACGACTGAGGGTCGCCAAGGGGGTGTTCTTGTCGGTGATCACGGGTTTGTCGTCCATGATCAGCGAACACGGTTTGCTGCCAAACAGCTCTCGCTGGTAGGGCCGAGCGAAACGTTCGATCAGCGCGCTGCGCGTGATGACGCCCACCGGTATGCCCTGATCGACCACAGGGATGGTGTGCAGCTGTGGATGATCGCGAAACACTTCGCTGACCGCGTAATTCGATACGGTGGGTTTGACCGAGGGTACCTGTCGCAGCAATTGCAGGACCCGCCCGCCTTCATCCAGGCCGGCCTCGTCGTGCGGCGCCCGCGACCCATCAGACTGTGCGTGGCGACGTTCTATTTGTCGTACGATTTCGGGGGCCAGCACCTTGGTAGGGATCAGTTGCGGTCGCGCGATATGGAACCCCTGGCCGCAGCCGATGCCCAGTGCAGCCAGGCAGTCCAGCTCACCGGCGGCCTCGATGCCTTCCACGATCACCTGGGCATTGGTCACTTTGGCCATATCGCACAGGGATCGCATCAACTGCTGGCGCGCCGGGTCGGTCTCGAGCCCACGAACAAAGCGCTTATCGGCCTTGATGAATTCGGGTTTTAGATCCAGCCAGCGGCTGAGGCTGGAATAGCCGATGCCCAGGTCATCGATTGCGATCTGGATGCCCTGGACCCGGCACCAGGCGACCGCATCGATCAGATGATCGGGATCGGAATCCATGCGTTGCTCGGTGACTTCAAACACCACCCTGCCTGGTTCCAGGCCGGCCTCTGCCAGCCAGCCCGAGAGCTCGTCGGGGCTGCGTGTCAGGATGATGAGGGCCGATGGGCTGATGTTGATGAATATTTTTTTCGGTAGGCCCAGCTCGCCGGATCGCTGCAGGATCATTCGGCAACACAGCAATTCCAGCTCGATGCTGCGGCCCGCGCTGCGGGCTGTACGAAACAGGGCATCGGGCAGGTACAGTGGGCTATCTGCAGGGCCCCGGATCAGGCCTTCATGACCCAGCAGGCTTGCCTGCTGAATCCGCGCTATTGGCTGGAATACGGGAACCAGGGCTTTGGTCCGAATAATTTCATCCAGACATTTGAGCAGTCCATCGGGTGGCCGATCAGGGCCGGCAGACACGGAGTTCAGAAGACTATTGAGGGTAATTGTTCCTGACATGGAATCCACAGCAGACGAAGAAGACCCGGCGACACCTTGTAGGTACCGGAAACCAAATATTTCGAATGCAACTATACCTGCGCTGGATGACGCTTCCATGACAGTGACGGGAATCGGATGTTGTCCGCCCTCCCCACTCTGGGATCCGCATGGGTCCAGAGGGGGCGGATACACGTTTACAACAAGCCCAATTGCAGCCGGGCGGGTTCGCTGATCATTTCCCGGCTCCAGGGTGGATCCCAGACCAGATCGACGGTGGCTTCGTCCACACCTTCGATGTTCAAAAGCTTGTTGCGCGCCTCGTCGGCGATCATGGTGCCCATGCCGCAGCCGGCGGCGGTCAGGGTCATTTCGATTTCGATGCGAAATCGATCCGGGGTGCCGGCGGGCACAACGCGGCAGGTATAGACCAGCCCCAGGTTGACGATATCGACGGGAATTTCTGGGTCGTAGCAGGTGGACAGCATCATCCAGGCCGCATCCTCGACAGATTCGGCCGTGGCCGGCCCGTCGTGGCTGTGCGAGACCTCCTCGATGGGCTCCATGCCCAAGGCATCGGCGTCCACGCCTTCGATGCGGTACAGATTGCCTTCGACCATGACGGTAAAGGTGCCGCCCAGTTGCTGGGTGATGATTGCGTCGCAGCCCGCCTCGATCGTGACGGGCGAGCCGTAGGGCACGGTCACTGCCGGGAGGTCCCGGTTGACGACCACTTCCTGACGTGTGTAGCTCATGATGTGCCTCTTATTCAGTCCTGGCCGTGTCCCTGGCCAGGGTTATCGCATTGTGCAGGGTGTGCCAGGCCAGCGTCGCGCATTTCACGCGGGATGGAAATTCGCGCACGCCCGACAGGACCTCGAGCTTGCCCAGGTCGCGATCGGGGTGGGCCTCGGTCAGCATCGCGTGGATGTCGCGGAACAGGGCCTCGACCTCCTCGATGGTGTGGCCGCGCACGGCCTCGGTCATCAGGGATGCCGAGGCGGTGGAAATGGCGCAGCCATGACCCACAAAGCTGGCCTCCTGGACCACGCCGTCCTCGACGCGTGCATAAACGGTCAACTGGTCGCCGCACAGCGGGTTATAGCCATCAGCCTGATGCGATGCATCGCCCATTTCATGGAAATTGCGTGGGCTGCGGTTGTGGTCAAAGATGACCTCCTGGTAGAGCTCGCGCAAACCGTCGTGTTGTTCATCCATCCAGGCCGACTCCAAACAGTTTTTGTGCCTTGCGCACCCCGGCGACCAGCGCCTGGATGTCCTCACTCGTGTTGTACAGCGCGAACGAGGCGCGGGCGGTGCCTGGGATGCCGAAGCGGCTCATCAGGGGCATGGCGCAGTGATGTCCGGCGCGAATCGCGACGCCCTCGGTATCCAGAATGGTGCCCAGGTCGTGCGGGTGTATGCCCGCGACCAGGAACGACAGGATGCCTGCCTTGTGCGGCGAGGTGCCGACGATGCGGATACCGGGCAAAGCCTGCATGCATTCCGTGGCCTCGGCCAGCAGGGCTTCCTCGTGGTCGGCAATGCGATCCAGCCCGATGCCACGCACGTATTCGATGGCCTCGCCCAACACGACCGCGCCAGCGATGTTGGGGGTGCCGGCCTCGAAGCGCTGCGGCCCCTGGGCGTAGGTGGTACCCTCGAAGCTGACCGTGCGAATCATGTCGCCACCGCCCTGCCATGGCGGCATATCGGCCAGAATCGAGGCACGCACATACAGGGCACCGGTACCTGTCGGGCCGTAGATTTTGTGTCCGGAAAACGCGTAGAAATCGCAGCCCAGAGCCTGGACATCCACGATCTGGTGGGCCACGGCCTGGGCGCCGTCGATCAGCACGTGGGCGCCGGCCTGGTGCGCCAGCCGGGTGATTTCGGCTACGGGATTGATGGTGCCCAATGCGTTCGAAACGTGCGCCACCGCCACCAGACGGGTGCGCCCGTTCAGCAATGAGCGGAAATGATCCATATCGAGTTCGCCGGTCTCGGTGACATTCACCGGACGCAACGTCGCACCCGTGCGCTCGCACAATAGCTGCCAAGGCACGATGTTCGAATGATGCTCCATGCCCGTGACGATGATTTCGTCGCCGGCGCCGATGTGCTGCACGCCCCAGGTCTGGGCCACCAGGTTGATGGACCCCGTAGTGCCTGCGGTAAAGACGATTTCCTGGGAATCGGCTGCGTTCAGCAGGCCACGCACACGTTCACGGGCCTGCTCGTACAGGTCGGTGGAATGCTGCGACAGCCAGTGCACGCCGCGATGGATATTGGCGTTGGATTCCTGGTAAAAACCTGCCAGGGCGTCGATGACGGCCTGCGGTTTCTGGGTGGTAGCGCCGTTATCCAGATAGGCCAGACGGCGGCCCCGCACCTGCCGCGACAGAATCGGAAAATCCGCCGCGTGGCGGGCAACGTCGTGGACTATGGTTTCGGGGGCGTTCATGCTGCGGCCTCTTGGGTAATTTCGCCCGGCAATATGGTACGTACTGCGGATTCGATGCGTTTGCGCAGGGATTCGTTTTCAATACGCAATACCGATGCCGCCGCAAAGGCGTAGATCAGGATTTCGCGAGCGTGGGCTTCGTCGAGGCCGCGCGAACGCAGGTAGAACAGACTGTCCTTATCCAGGCGGCCGACGGTCGCACCGTGCGCGCACTTGACGTCATCGGCATAGATCTCGAGCTCGGGTCGTGCGTCGGACTTCGCCAGGCGCGACAACAGCAGGCTGTCATTGCGCTGGATGGCATCGGTGCCGTCGGCGCCCGGCGCCACCAGAATGCGACCGGTAAACACCCCATGCGAGGTGTCGGCCATGATGCCGCGATAGTATTCGTGGCTGACGCAGCGCGGCTGCGCGTGGCCGATCAATGTGTGATGATCGACGTGGCGACGCCCGTCCACATAATAGAGGCCGTTAAACAGGGATTCGCAGCGCTGACCGTCAAAACGGGTGTTGATATCATGGCGCGCCAGGCGTGCGCCCAGCGATACCGAATGGGATGCGAAATACGAGCCCTGCGACTGCGCCACATCGATGCTGCCCAAATGAAAGGCCTTGGTCGATTCCTGTTGCAGCTTCAGATGAGTGATGCGCGCATCCTGCGCGACAGACAGGCGTGTGGCGCTATTGCTGAAATTTTCCGCCTCGTGGGCGCCCACGAAGTGCTCGACGATGGTGGCCTGGGCGGCCGATTCGGCGATCACCAGATTCCGGACAAAGGATGCCGTCCGTGCACCAGCCGCAACGAACACCAGATGCAGGGGTTGTTCCAGGGCCACGCCGCGTGCCAGCCGGATCAGGGCGCCATCGCCGGCCAGAGCCAGGTTCAGGGCACTGGGGCTGGAGCCGTCTTCGGCTGCACCGAACAGAGATTCGATATCTGAGGCATGATCGGCCATGGCGGCCGACAGGGGCTTCACGACCGCGCCGTCAGGCAGCACACCCAAATCCGAATGTGCGGCATCGAACTGCCCATCGACAAAGACCAGCCAATGCCCGCCCTCGCCCTGGCGCACGGATTGAACCAGTTCATCTACCGAAGCCTGCGTGCCGCTGCCATCAAAGGTCTGCTGGGCCAACGCCGCCAGCGAGGTGTGGCGCCATGCCTCGACACGGGTCGTGGGCCAGCCCTCGGATGCGAAACGATCAATCGCCCGCCGACGCAAAGCCGACAGCCATGGTTGGTCTGCGCCAGGCAGGCCGGCCTGGCGGCTGCCAAAGGCATCGACCCAGGTTTGTACGTCGGAGCTCATGCCGCAGCCCCCTTGCCACCGAGGTGACGGCCCTTGGGTGCGGCGGATTCCTCATCGATCCAGCCATAGCCGCGGGCTTCGAGTTCGAGCGCCAGTTCGCGCCCACCCGAGCGCACAATGCGCCCGTGCGAGAGTACGTGCACATAATCGGGCACGATATATTCCAGCAAACGCTGGTAGTGGGTAATCACGATCAGTGCACGATCGGGCGCACGCAGGCGGTTGACCCCATCGGCCACGACCTTCAGCGCGTCGATGTCCAGGCCCGAGTCGGTTTCATCCAGGATCGCGAGCTTCGGTTCGAGCAGCGTCATCTGCAGGACTTCGTTACGCTTTTTCTCGCCGCCGGAAAAGCCTTCATTCACGGAACGGTACAGAAATTCGTCGCGCATGCCGACCTGCTTCATTTCCTGCTTGGCGCGCTTGACGAAATCCATGGCATCGAGTTCGGGCTCACCGCGATGGCGGCGCACCGAATTGACGGCGGCCCGCAGGAAATAGGCATTCGAGACCCCAGGGATTTCGATGGGGTACTGGAAGGCCAGAAAGATCCCGGCGCGCGCACGTTCCTCGATGGGCATGTCCAGCAGATCCTGCCCTTCGAACTCGACCGTGCCATCGGTGACCTTGTAGTCCTCGCGCCCGGTCAGCACCTGCGAGAGGGTGCTTTTCCCCGAACCGTTGGGCCCCATGATGGCGTGGACTTCGCCCGCCTTGACCGACAGATCCAGGCCGCGAAGAATTTCCTTGTCTTCGACCGTGGCGTGCAAATTCTTGATGTTCAGCATCGTGACTCCTGATTAACCTACGCTGCCTTCCAGGCTCACGCCGAGCAGATTCTGTGCTTCGACTGCGAACTCCATGGGCAATTCCTTGAAAACTTCCTTGCAAAAGCCGTTGACGATCATCGACACGGCATCCTCGGCCGACAGGCCGCGCTGCATGGCATAGAACAACTGATCCTCGGCGATGCGCGAGGCCGTGGCCTCGTGCTCGACGCTGGCGCTGGGGTGCTGGACCTCGATCGTCGGGAAGGTGTGCGCCGCGCATTCCTTGCCGATCAGCAGCGAATCGCACTGCGTGTAATTGCGTGCGTTTTCCGCCTTGGGCGTCATGCGCACCAGCCCGCGGAAGGTATTGCTGCCGTGGCCCGCCGAGATCCCCTTGGAAATGATGGTGCTGCGCGTATTGCGGCCCATGTGGATCATCTTGGTGCCGGTATCGGCCTGCTGGTAATGATTGCTGAGCGCCACGGAATAGAACTCGCCCGTGGAATCGTCGCCGCGCAGGATCACACTGGGGTATTTCCAGGTAATCGACGAGCCGGTCTCGACCTGAGTCCAGGAAATGCGCGAACGCGCCCCGCGACAGTCGCCGCGCTTGGTCACAAAGTTATAGATCCCGCCCACGCCGTTTTCGTCACCGGGGTACCAGTTCTGTACGGTGGAATATTTGATCTTGGCGTCCTCTAGCGCCACCAGCTCGACGACGGCCGCATGCAGCTGGTTTTCATCCCGCATGGGCGCCGTACAGCCTTCGAGGTAGCTGACGACCGCGCCTTCCTCGGCAATGATCAGCGTACGCTCGAACTGGCCGGTATCGGCCGAATTGATGCGGAAATAGGTGGATAGCTCCATCGGGCAGCGCACGCCCTTGGGGATATAGACAAAGGACCCGTCGGAAAACACAGCGGAATTCAGGGCCGCGTAGAAATTGTCGTTCGGGGGCACGACCGTACCCATGTATTTTTGCACTAGGTCCGGGTACGTACGCAAGGCCTCTGAGAACGAGCAGAAAATGACCCCGGCATCGGCGAGCTGCTTACGGAATGTGGTCGCCACCGATACCGAGTCGAACACCGCATCGACGGCCACACCGGCGAGCCTGGCGCGTTCGTGCAGCGGAACGCCCAGTTTTTCGTAGGTGCGCAGTAGCTCTGGATCGACTTCGTCTAGACTTTTTGGGCCATCGGCCTTGGATTTGGGGGCCGAGAAATAGCTGATATCCTGAAAATCGGGTTCGGGAAAGCTGACCTTGGCCCAGGTGGGCAGTTCCATTTCGAGCCAGGCACGGTAGGCCTTCAGACGCCATTCCAGCATGAATTCCGGCTCTTTTTTGATAGCCGACAATCGCCGGATGACGTCCTCGTTCAGGCCTTTTGGAAACGTGATGGAATCGATATCCGTCACGAAGCCGGCCGAATATTCGCGATCCAGGAAAGAGTCCAGATTGTCGCTTACGGTGTTCATTTGGAAAAACTCCAGTTCTGGGAATTGGGTGCCTTGACGCGCGCACCGGACAAAACGGGTGAGCGCGGGGGTGGGAACGTGCCGCCATCGGCGCGAACCATTTCAGCGATCGAAACGGCTTCCAGTGACTGGCGCACGATGTCATTGATGCGCTGCCAGTGTGTGCGGATATGGCAATCGGCCTCGACGCTGCACTGCCCGGGCATGGCCGTGCATTCGGTCAAGCCGAAGGGTTGGTCCTCGAGCGCATCGATCACCTGCGCGATATTGATTTGCTCGGGTGCACGACTGAGCCGGTAGCCGCCGCGCGCGCCGCGCAGGCTGATCACCAGGCCGTGCTGGTTCAAAAGTTTCAGGACTTTGCTGACGATGGGCTGGCCCAGGCCCAGTGCGCCGGCCAGATCGTTGGCACTGTAGACACTGGATGGCTGTGCAGCCATATGTGTCAGCACAAGTGTGCCGTAATCGACGATCTTGCTGATGCGCAACATGCGATAAATCCATCCGAGTTCCTGTAGTCATATAGTACCGTTTTGGTGCTATATGTGTCAATCCGGACAAGGGGGCTAAAGGCCCGGATTACTGCGCTTCCGGCACCTGTTCCGGCACCTGTTCCGGCATCTGCGCATACAATATCGAAAGCGATGAAAAACAAGGCTATTTAGAGGATGGCATGACCGTTTCGGATTTCGATTTTGAAGGCGAACTCGCCGCCTGCGCCTCGGGCGACCAGAACGCTTTTCAGGCACTGTATGAACACGAAGCGCCATCAATGATGGCGCTGGCCTGCTCGCTGATGGGCGATTCCGCTGCCGCCCGTGACTTGCTGAGCGAAACCTTCATTCTGATCTGGCGCAACGCAGACGGCTATTCGCCCGCACTGGGTACGGCCCGCGCGTGGATGTACAGCATTTTGCGCTATCGGGCGCAGGCGCGCCTGCGCCAATCCGGCCACCCGGCCCAGGCCGTCGGCAACAGCATCGAGGACGCCAGCGATCCCGATGCGATTTCCACCGGCGTGATGCGCGCGCTGGATCGCTTGGGGCGCGTCCCGCGCCAGGCCATCCTGCTGGCCTACTGCAAGGGCCTGAGCTATAGGCAAATCGCCCAGCGCATGCACATGCCTGCAGACAGTCTGCGCACCCAGACCCTGGCCGGGCTGGATCGCGCCCGCACCCTGCTGGAAGCCTGACCGATGACGGCCTCTATTGATCAGGACGATTTGATTGCCGAATATACCCTGGGCTTGAGCAGCCCCGAGGTCGCCAGGCAAATTCAGGCGCGCTTGAGCCGCGACGATGCCGCAGCGGCCTGCGCACTGAAATGGGAAACCTATCTGCTGGGCATCAGCGACAGCCTGAAACCGGTTCCGCCACCGCCTGAACTGTTTGCCCAGGTGCAAAAGGCCCTGGGGCACGAGACGATTGCACGCACGCCCGCGCCCTCACCCGCACCTGCCCCTGCATCGATTCCCGAACCCGCCATTCCAACTGAGCCCCCCAAACGCAAAGCGCCGCCGGCTGCCGCCTCACCCAGGCCCACGCACACGTCGTCTGCCCGCAGACCGCCGCGCACCAGCCACGACACCCCCGGAAAACTGCGCTCCTGGCGCGTGACGGCCG
>JAKDMO010000260.1 GCA_030452305.1 Alcaligenaceae bacterium
TAACGCGATCGAAAGGGGTCAAGTCCATCGCCGCATTGAGGGCCAGCCCGTGATAGCTGCAGCCGCGCCGTACACGCAGCCCGAGTGAGCCGATCTTGCGAACTTCGGGTACATCGGTGTGCCGGCCGAAATCGCGCGCGACATAAACGCCGGGAGCTTCACGCCGCCCGAAGGCTTCGATGTCGTACTCCGCGAGTGTGTCGATCATGGCCTGTTCGATCAAGCGCACCAACGAACGGATGCCGATGCCGCGCCGACGCAGATTGACCAACACGTAAACCACAGGCTGTCCAGGGCCGTGATAGGTCACCTGCCCACCACGGTCGCTCTGGATTACCGGGATGTCGCCCGGACACAGCAGGTGTTCGGCCTTGCCCGCCTGGCCCTGAGTGAAGACAGGGGGATGCTCGACGAGCCACAACTCGTCCGCGGTATCAGCATCGCGAGTGTCGGTAAAGGTGCGCATGCGGCTGAACACCTGTTCGTAATCGCAGCGCCCCAGTTGCTGGATTCTCGGAGCTGGGGTCGCCTGCTGCGCTTCGGTTGCAGGGTCGCTCATTGCGTGTCTGCGGGGGAAGCCTACAGCGCCATCAACACGCCATCGGCGCTGCGCACGACTGCCGCGACGCGCTTGGCGTGTTCGGCACTGGAGGCGTTGAAGCGCAGTGTCAGACACAGGTAACGGCCATTGGACGAGTTGCGGCGTTCGACTTCCAGCGACGCGCTGGCATCAAGCTGGGCCTGGACAGCTTGAATCAACGCCTCCTCCTGCAGCGGGTCGGGGCGCAGGAAGACCTTGATCGGGAAAGCACAGGGATATTCAAGGCCCACAAACGGCATGGATCGGTACTCTCAGCCCTTGATCCACAATTTTATCTGATCCACGACATTGTGGAAGAAGCTGCCTTCCGGTACCGCCTTGAGCGCCACCAAAGGCACTGTGCGCAGAGTCTTGTCACCCAGTTTGATGGCCGCGCTACCCAGTTGCTGGCCCAGCGCAATCGGTGCCACCAGGCGCGCATCGATCTGCGGGACGATCTTGAGTTTGTCGGCACTGCCGTGCGGCAGGCCCAGATAAACAGGCTTCACAGTACCCAGCGGAACTTGTTCGGCGGCGCCTTTGTAGACGCGGACATCCAGCGCCGGTTTGTCCTTGCCCAGCAGTTTGTCGGTTTCGAAAAACCGGAAGCCGTAGTTGAGCAGTTGTTCGTTGGCGACGTTGCGGTATTTTTCGCTTGGCGTACCCATCACGATGGAGATCAAGCGCCGGCCATCGCGTTTGGCCGATACCAGTTCGCAGTAGCCGGCGGCCTTGGTATAGCCGGTCTTGAGGCCATCCACGGAAGGATCCGTGAACAGCAGATGGACACGGTTGTACTGCTTGATGTTGTCGTAGGTGAAGGATTTCTGTGAAAAATAATGGTAATACTCGGGGAAATCACGGATCAGATGGCGAGCCAGATGTGCCAGGTCTTCGGCCGAGGAGTAATGATCGTCTGCCGGCAGGCCATCGGCATTGACGAAATGGCTGTGGGTCATGCCCAGGCGCTTGGCGTACTGGTTCATCAACCCGGCAAAAGAACTGACGCTGCCGGCGATATGCTCGGCCAGGGCGATGGAGGCATCGTTGCCGGAATCGACGATGACGCCGCGGATGAGCAGATCCACCGGCACGCGGTCGCCGACTTCCACGAACATGCGCGAGGCCGAGCCGTCGATGCCGGTACGCCAGGCTTTCTCACTGATATGAACCTTGTCGTCGAGGTGCAGCCGGCCTTTCTGGAGCAGGTCGAAAGTGATGTACATGGTCATCAGCTTCGTCAACGAAGCGGGCGCTTCCTGCTGGTTGGGCTTGCGCGCGGCCAGGATATCGCCGCTGGCGTAGTCCATAAGCACATAGCTGGAGGCCTTGATGTCAGGCGCCTGGGGCACAAAAGCCGCCTGCGCGATCAGGGGAATAAACAACAGCAGGGCAATCAGAAATGCGTGTTTCATGGCTTGGCGTTTGGAGGAGAAATGGAGGGGCTCGCCGGCATTCGGGCCATGGCGGGCGGGTGATCTCAAGTGCGTATATTAGGCTGGCGGGCTAAGCGGGTACACAATCAAGTGGTGTAGCGGGCAGTCAATTGACTACCGGTTCAGAGGGAAAGCCGTTCAGGGTCAGGCGCGCGCGCATTTTGTGGAGACCCTGCGGCGCCGTGAACGGGCCAATGACAACCCGCACAGCCGGCTTGCCTTCGAAGCGGGTATCCACAAGCCGCAGATGACTGATGCCGGAGGCTTCCAGCCGATCGCGCAGAGCGGCCGCGTTGTCGTGGTGCAAGAACACGCCGACCTGCAAATAACGATGTCGGTCGGCTACAGCAGTTAGTTTGGCTTGCGCTGAAGAGGCTGCCGTGCCATGCGCGTTGGCGGCACTGAGTACCGGCGGGGTGGTCGGAGAGGAAGGCAGCGCCGGCTCGATGGCTTGCAGGCGCACCTTGGAGGTGCCATGGTGAATGATGCCCAGTTTGGCCGCTGCGGCGTAAGACAGATCGATGATCCGATCCTTGCGAAACGGCCCGCGATCATTGACGCGCACGACGCAGCTCTTGTGATTGCGCAGATTGGTGACTTTCAGATAAGTCGGAATCGGCAACGTCTTGTGAGCCGCCGTCATCTTGTACATGTCGAAGGGTTCGCCGCTGGAGGTCAACTTGCCCTGGAACTTTTTGCCGTACCAGGAGGCATAGCCCGTCTGGGTAAAGCCGACACTACTGGCCCGTACCTTGTAGGTGTGTCCCAGCACCGTGTACCGGGACGGATTGCCGCGCCTGCTGCGGGGTTCCGGTTTGGGAACAGCGTTGGGGACTTGTGCTGCTACCGCAGGGGGCAGATAGGCCGCCGATGGCGCTTGGGCAGCAGGAGCGGTCTTGCCCGAGGGTTG
>JAKDMO010000068.1 GCA_030452305.1 Alcaligenaceae bacterium
GGATTTCAGGACTTCGATGTAGATACGTGGGTGCATGCTCCAGAGCGGTGCCTTGGGGCCTGGACAATATACGGGCAGATCTTCGGCACCGACGACGATGACATCGGATTCATTTGCGGGTTCGGGCGCGCTACTCATGCTGTTTCCTGGTGTGGGGCTGTCTGGGATCGTCTAGACCCGGGCCAGCCAGTGATGGTATTTGGGGACTTTGCCGCTGGCCGCATTGAAGTAGGCCTTTTGCAACTGCCCGGTGATGGGGCCGCGTTCGCCCGCGCCGATCTGGCGGCCGTCGATTTCGCATATGGGGGTGACTTCGGCAGCCGTGCCGGTAAAGAAGGCTTCGTCGGCGATATACAGGTCGTCGCGGGTCAGGCGCCGGGTGACGACGGGAATGTCGAGGTCGGCCGCCAACTGGTGGATGGTCGAGCGCGTGATGCCGGTCAGGGCCGAGGCGATCTCGGGCTCGATCAGGACTTTGTCGCGCACAATAAAGATGTTTTCGCCCGAGCCCTCAGCCACGAAGCCATCGGTATCGAGCAGAATGGCCTCGTCGTAGCCGTGTTCCTGGGCCTCCATATTGGCCAGAATGGAATTGGCGTAGGTGCTGGAGACCTTGGCGCGCGGCATCGTGACGTTGACGTGCTGGCGCGCATACGAGGACACCTTTACGCGTATGCCCTGGCGCAGGGCTTCCTCGCCCAGATAGGCGCCCCAGGGCCATGCTGCGATTGCCACATGGACGGTGGCGCCTTTGGGCGAGACCCCCATTTTTTCCGAGCCGTAGAAGACCAGCGGGCGGACATAGCAGGACTCGAGTTCGTTGCGGCGCACGACCTCGATCTGAGCGTTCATGATGGCTTCGCGATTGTAGGGAATCGGGATCTGGTAGATGTGGGCCGAGTTGAACAGGCGCCGGGTGTGATCCTCGAGTCGAAAGATCGCGGTGCCGTGGTCGGTTTTATAGGCGCGCAGGCCTTCAAAGACTGCCAAGCCGTAGTGCAGCGAGTGCGTCAACACGTGCGTTGTCGCGTCTCGCCAGGCGACGAACTTGCCGTCATACCAGATAAAACCATCACGATCAGCCATTGACATCGCGTTCTCCTTCCAGTGGTCTGGATATTGTACCAACGTCGGCTTTTCGCGATACAAGGGTAAACAAGGCGTGTGGCGACCGGCTTTCCCCATCTATAGGCTAAAATAGAAAGGTTATGGACGTTCGCATGCCCAACATGGGGAAGCGGGCATAAACAAATCTCGATGAACGATACTACACACACAGAAGACTCTGCCACTCCGTTTTCCAGCTTTGGGCTTGCCCCGGGCATTATGCAGGCGATCGACGACGCCGGTTATACAACGGCCACGCCGATCCAGGCTGCAGCCGTTCCACTGGCGATCGCCGGGCGCGATGTCATGGGGGCCGCCCAGACCGGAACCGGCAAAACCGCCGCATTCGCCCTGCCGATCCTGCACAGGCTGATGCCCTTTGCCACCACCAGTGCCTCGCCTGCGCGCCATCCTGTGCGCGCCCTGATCCTGACGCCGACCCGCGAATTGGCCGACCAGGTCTATGAAAGCGTCGCGCTCTACAGCCGTCATGTGCCGCTGCGCGCCGCAGTGGTCTTTGGTGGGGTCGATATCCGCCCGCAGCGCGATGCGCTGCGCAGGGGCTGCGAAATTCTGATTGCCACGCCGGGGCGCCTGCTCGATCACGTCGAACAAAAGAACGTGAACCTCGGGCAGGTGGGCATTCTGGTGCTCGACGAGGCCGACCGCATGCTCGACATGGGGTTTTTGCCGGATCTGGATCGTATCGTCCGCCTGCTGCCGCCGGGGCGCCAGGGCCTGTTGTTTTCCGCCACGTTCAGCAACGAAATCCGCAAACTCGGGCGCAGTTTCCTGCACAACCCGGTCGAGGTGGAGGTCGCCGCGCGCAATGCGACAGCCGAGAACGTCAGTCAGGTGGCCTACCCGCTGTCGGGCGACGACAAGCGCCACGCCATCGTGCATCTGGTCAAGTCGCGCGGCCTGAATCAGGTGATTGTGTTTTCGAACACCAAACTCGGGGCCAGCCGCCTGGCGCGCCTGCTCGAACGCGATGGGGTGAAGGCCGAGTCCATCCACGGCAACAAATCCCAGATCGAACGCATGAAGGCGCTTGATGCGTTCAAGGCCGGTGACCTCGAGGTTCTGGTGGCCACCGATGTCGCGGCGCGCGGCCTGGATGTGGCGGGTGTGCCATGCGTGATCAATTATGACTTGCCGTATAACGCCGAAGACTACGTGCACCGGATCGGTCGCACGGGGCGTGCGGGCGCTTCGGGCGAAGCCATCGCCTTTTATGCCCCCGACGAGGAACGCTATCTGCTCGATATCGAAAAGCTGATCAAACTTCAGATCCCGCGTGGTCAGCTTGAACTGCCGCGTGCTTCGCGACGGCGCCCGGTCGGTAGCCATCGTGGCGGTACGCACGGTTGGTCAAAGCAGGCCGAGGCACCGATCGACGATTTCTTTACCAAGCCCTACGAGCCCTCGACGCCCCATACGTCTGCCAAACCGGCACAGACTCGGGCGTCGGTTGCACCGGCCCGCCGGTCCGTAGGCGTATTGCTAGGCGGCGCCCACAAGCCCTCGTAGGTTTCCCGGCCCGCCCTCGATCACATTGTGCGACGGGCCACCCACACTCTGTATCAGACGTTCCAGATGCTGGATGTGGGGCAGTTGGGTGCCGAAAAACAGGGTGCCGCGATCGTCTTGCAGCAAAATAGTCGGAAAATTTTCCACATCTTCGTCACCCAGCAATTCAGGGTTTTCTTCGATGTCTATCCAGACGAACGTATGGGACGGCATGCGCTGCGCCAGCGCCTCAAATAGCCCCCGGTACTGAGTGCAGGCGTCGCACCAGCCGGCGCAATAGCAGGCCACGATCAGGCCGGGCTGTGCATGAAGGCGGGCGCGCAGGCCGGCCAGGTCGGTGTGGGGATCGTATACAGGCATGCAGACAAGATTCATTGGGTTTGATTATGATGATTGTATTGTGTCTTCAGGAAGACTTGGATGGTTCAAACCGATCTTGCATTGCGTGATAAGCCTCCCGAAACCGGGCTGTCCCTGGTTGGCCTCGCGTTCCGGCGGGCAATCATCTCGCAGTTGCATCCGAAAATGCTGGCTGCGCTGTTCCTGCCATTTATCATCGCACTACTGGGTGCCTTGATTCTCTTGTGGTTTTTCTGGGACCCGCTGAACGTCTGGCTGAACGACGAGGCCTCAGGCTGGGCCATTCTGAATACCATCGATCAGTGGATGCTGGCCATCGGCCTGTTTTCACTGAAACTCTATCTGGTGCCTTTGCTGGCCATGGGCATTCTGCTGCCCATGTCGGGCATTTTGGGCCTGGTGATTGCTGCGATATTTGTCATGCCGATCGTGCTGCGCCATATCGAAAAACGTGATTACCCGGGGCTTAGCCGTCAGGGCAGGAACGCGACCTTCGTAGGCGCCTGGAATGCAATCTGGGTGGGGGTCTGGTTTTGCCTGGGGTGGCTGCTGACCATGCCACTATGGCTGATTCCACCCTTTGCGCTGATCCTGCCCATATTCTGGTGGGCGTTCGCACTGAATCGCATGCTGCGCGTCGATGCTCTGGTCGAGCACGCCAGTCCATCCGAGCGCCGGCTGCTGTGGCGGCGCTACAATCGGCAGTTCTGGCTGATGGGCGGGTGTTTGGCGCTGGTCAACCTGTTTCCACCGGCCTGGCTGGTGATTCCTGTTTTCTCGGCGCTGGTTTTTGCGCATTTCTGCCTTGAAGCGCTCAGGCGCCTGCGGGCCGAAGTCGTGCTGGACCTCTGATCCGTTTTCCTGATCCGTAACTACTCTAGCCGAAAGCCATGCCGATCCCTCCGAAAGTCCGTCTTATCGCCGTTGGTGACGAAATCCTGTCCGGTCGCAGGCAGGACAAGCATTTTTCAAAGCTTATCGAACTGCTGGCCCAGCGCGGCATGCAGTTGTCGGAAGCCGATTTCATATCCGATGATCACGATGACATCGTCGCGTGCCTGAAGCGCAGCTTCGCCACCGGGGATATCGTGTTTTGTTGTGGCGGAATCGGTGCCACCCCGGATGATCGTACGCGGCAGGCGGCCGCCCAGGCCCTGGGGGTGGGGCTGGTTCTGCACCCCGAGGCCGAGCGCTTGATTGGCGAGCGCTGTCGCGAAATGGCCGAGCGCGGCCAGGGCAGTGCCGACATGAGCACCCCAGAGAACCTTCAGCGTCTGCAAATGGGTGTGTTTCCTGTGGGTTCGGAAATCGTCCCCAATCCGTACAACAAAATTCCTGGCTTCTTTATCCACAATCACACCTTCATGCCCGGTTTTCCGGTGATGGCCGCACCGATGATGAGCTGGACGCTGGATACGCGCTATGCGCAGTGGCATCATCAGATCGAGCGGGTCGAACACTCGTTCCTGGCCTTTTCACTGCCCGAATCGCGGATTACGCCTGCGCTTGAGGCGCTCGAGCAGCGCTGGCCGGGCATCAAGGCGGTCAGTCTGCCCAGCGTCGGCGACTCGGGCCATCCGCACATTGACCTGGGCGTCAAAGGCGAGCCCGTGGCGGCGGCCGAGGCGCTGGAATTCCTCCGCGCCGAGGTTTTGCGGGTCGGGGGCCGGCTGACGCCGCCTGAAAAATAAGTCTTGCTTCCTATATGGATATTTCATAATATGGAAATGTTGCATCGCATCAAGACCCTATCATGGCCCGAGTTTCGCTGAACGCATCTATTGCATCGCCCGATAGCTATTCCCAAAATTTTGGATTGAATGGCGCCCCCGATCACGGCCCCATCACCATCCAGGTGCTGGATCGCGCCATGCGCATCCTGGATGTGCTGGCCTGTCAGCAGGATCCCGTTGCCCTGAAGGATCTCGCCGGCGCGACCGGCCTGCACGCATCCACCACACATCGCATCCTCAGCGATCTGGTGGCGGGGCGCTACGTTGAACGTGTCGATAGCGGGCTGTATCGGCTGGGCATGCGCCTGCTGGAGCTTGGTTCCTTGGTCAAGGGGCGGCTGAATGTGCGCACTGCGGCCATCGGGCCGATGCGCGAACTGCACAAACAGACTGGCCAGACTGTGAACCTGTCATTGCGCCAGGGTGACGAGATCGTGTATATCGAACGCTCATGGAGCGAGCGCTCGGGCATGCAAGTGGTGCGTGCCATTGGTGGGCGTGCACCGCTACACCTGACTTCGACCGGAAAATTATTCCTGTCAGAGGCCGATCCGCGCTATATCCGCACCTACGCCATGCGCACCGGCCTGGCGGGCACGACGCGCAACAGCATCACCCAGGTAGATCAGCTGGAACGAGAACTGGCACTGGTGCGGCGCCACGGCTATTCGCGTGACAACGAGGAACTCGAACTCGGGGTGCGTTGCATTGCCGCAGGTGTCTACGACGATACCGGTACGCTGTTGGCCGGCCTGTCTCTGTCTGCGCCGGCAGAGCGGATGCGCGATGACTGGATTCCGATTCTGCTCGGTACGGCATCACAGATCTCCGAGGCGCTCGGTTACGAGTCGAAACAATAATTTGTTGCGTTGCACCAAAAATGCTTGACTGGGCTTTCTCATCCTGTACAATTTGATTTGTGCAATGCAGCAATCGGCTGCCCCACCCATACGCTCCTCATCCTGGGGGGCCCCGGAGAAAGGAAACATCATGAGTGCTATTCCCCAAAATGTGCTGGCCAACCAAAAAGTGGCCCTGGACAACGTGCTGGCGATCCAGAACACCTTCTTCAACGGCTTCGAAAAGCTGGTTGACCTGAACCTGAAGGCCACCAAGGCCGCCCTGGAAGGCGTGGCTCAAAAATCGCAAGAAGCGATCGAACTGAAAGACGCCCAGGAAGCCCTGGCTTTCACCTCGGGCCTGGTGCGTCCGGAATCGGTCGTGGCCTATGGCAAGGACGTCTACGAAATTCTGTCAGACGTGCAAGGCGACCTGAGCAAGCTGACCGAAGTGCAACTGAACACCGGCCACAAGCAAGTCGCCGAAGCAATCGACCAGTTTGCGCACAATGCGCCGACCGGCTCGGAAAGCGCCGTGGCGCTGATGAAGTCCTCGCTTGCCACCGCGACCAGCGCCTATGAGTCGGTGTCCAAGGCTGCGCGCCAAGCCACCGATGTGGCCGAGTCCAACCTCAACGCCGTGACCAACGCGACGCTGAAGGCTGCTACTGACGCTGCCCAGGCTTCGACCAAGGCTGCCCCGCGTGCCAAGCGCGCCGCCGCCAACTAAGAAAGTCTGCTGCTCGGGTTCGCACCCGATCGGAAAGCAATTTCCGCCGCAGTGACCAGGAACCCCGCGAAGCAATTCGCGGGGTTCTTTTTTGGGGTGTTTGTGACGGGGTTCTCCTGTATTCGCCTGACAGGTGACAAACCGTTAATATCGAGATCTTTCCGGCCCCTTTGCGCAGGTCCGCTGCGATCGTTTCCTTTTCTATGAGCACTCTGTCTGCGACCCGTCGTACTTTGCTGTGGATCGGCCTGCCAGGCCTGATTGTGTTGGGGGCGGTGATCTGGTTCATTAGCCGTCCAGTCAGCCAGGCCCAGATTGCGCCGGACCCAGATGCGCCCGTCCTGGCCACCACAACCACCGTGCAGCAGCAAGACGTCCCGATTTATTTCGACGGGGTCGGCACGGTCAACGCGTGGGCCAGCGTGACCGTGCGCCCGCAGATCGATGGGCGCCTGGATTCGGTGGGTTTCGAGGAAGGCGGCAATGTGCTCAAGGGACAGTTGATCGCCCAGTTGGATGCCCGCACCCAGCAGGCACTGCTGGATCAGGCGCTTGCACAGAAGGCCAAGGACCAGGCACTGCTGGTCAATGCGCGCCGGGATCTGGATCGTTATGCGGGGCTGGTCAAGCTCAATGCGGTGGCGCGTCAGACCCTGGATGCCCAGCGTGCGCAGGTCGCACAGCTTGAGGCATCGCTGAAATTAGATGAGGCGCAGATCAGTTACGCCCGCACCCAGCTTAGCTATACGCGCATCACGGCGCCGATTTCCGGGCGGGTGGGTGCGCGTCTGGTGGATCCGGGCAATATCGTGCATGTGACGGATCCGGACGGCCTGGTCGTGATCAATCAGGTCGATCCGATTGCAGTGGTCTTTACCCTGCCCGAGCACACTTTTCAGGCAATCAACCGTGCGCAGCATGAGCGCACGGATCCGCTCGAGGTGATGGCCTTTTCCCGGGATGACGCCGAGGTTCTGGGCAGGGGCGAGCTCGTACTGGTGAATAATCAGATCGATGTCCGCACCGGGACGATCCGGGTAAAGGGGCGATTTTCGAATCGCACGCACACGCTCTGGCCGGGGCAATACGTCAATGCGCGTCTGGTGCTGGGCGAGCGCCGGCAGGTGCTGACCATTCCTGCGGAATCGGTGCTGCGCGGGGCCAAGGGCACGTATACCTATGTGGTGGATGCGGATGATACCGTACATGTGCAGCCGATTCGCGCGTTAGTCATACAGGACGGCATTGCAGTGATTGACGAGGGCCTCAGCCCGGGGCAGCGCATCGTCATCGACGGCCAATACAAGCTGCGCCCAGGCTTGCGCATCACCGAGGCGCCGCAGGCAGCCGCCGGGGGGCACCCGAGTTGAGTATCTCGGCCATCTTCATCCGGCGTCCCATCGGGACCTCGCTGCTGGCATTGGCCTTGTGTCTGCTGGGCATGGCCGTATTCCCGCTGCTGCCGGTTGCACCTCTGCCGCAGGTGGATTTCCCGACGATCCAGGTAACCGCCAAACTGCCCGGTGGGAATCCGGAAACCATGGCATCGAGCGTGGCCCAGCCGCTGGAGCGGCAGTTCTCGCAGATTCCAGGCCTGACACAGATGACGTCCGAGAGTGCGCTGGGCTCCACGCGGATCACCTTGCAGTTCGATTTGGATCGCGATATCGATGGTGCAGCGCTGGATGTCCAATCGGCCATCAACGCAGCGGCCCGTCAGTTGCCGCCGAACCTGTCCAGCCCGCCCACTTTCCGCAAGGTCAATCCGGCCGATTATTCGATTCTCTTGCTGTCGGTGCAGTCCGATGTGCTGCCGATCACGGTGGTCAACGACTATGCCGACAATATCCTGGCCCAGCAGATCTCGCAGATCGAGGGGGTTGGCCTGGTCAGCGTATACGGTCAGCAGAAGCCCGCCGTACGGATCCAAGTCGATCCGGTGAGGCTGGCTGCGCTGGGGCTGGATCTGGAGCAGATCCGCGAGGTGATCGCGGAAACGACGGTCAGTCAGCCCAAGGGCACCCTGGATGGCGACCGGCAAAGTTTCGCCGTCTATACCAACGATCAACTGTTTAGCGCCGAGCCCTGGAACGATATGGTCCTGGCCTATCGGAATGGGGCGCCGATACGGGTGCGCGATGTCGGGCGCGCTGTGGCGGGTGCCGAGGACACCAAACAAGCGGCGTGGGCCTTTGCTGGCAAGGCTGCGCCGCCTCACGATGCGGCGCGCGACGGTCGCTCGCTGATGGTAGGCATCAAAAAACAACCGGGGGCCAATGTAATTGATACGGTCGCCCGCATCCAGGAGGCGATGCCCCGGTTCCGTGCCGCGCTGCCCCCCAGCATTCATGTCAGCACCCTGATTGACCGCACCCAGAATATCCGCGCCTCGGTGCACGAGGTCGAACTGACCCTGCTGCTGTCGATCGCGCTGGTCATCATGGTGATCTTTATGTTTCTGCGGAACATCACGGGAACCCTTATTGCCAGCGCCGCAGTGCCGCTGTCGCTGCTCGGTACGATTGCGATGATGTATCTGGCTGGGTTCAGCCTGGACAACCTCTCGCTGATGGCCTTGACGATCTCGGTCGGATTCGTGGTGGATGATGCCATCGTGATGCTCGAAAACATCTATCGTCACATCGAGGAAGGCATGCCCCCGCTTGAGGCCGCCTTCAAGGGGGCAGGCGAAATCGGCTTTACGATTGTGTCGATCTCGGTCTCGTTGATCGCGGTGTTCATTCCCTTGCTGCTGATGGGCGGCATCGTCGGGCGCCTGTTTCAGGAATTTGCCCTGACGGTGACCATGACAATCCTGGTCTCGGTGATCGTTTCCCTGACGCTGACCCCCATGCTCTGTTCGCGTTTTCTGAAAAGTGAACACGGGGTCACACGCGGGCGACTCTACAAAACGTTCGAACGTGGTTTCGATGCCATGCTTGGGGGATATCGCAAAGGGCTGGATTTCGTCCTCAGGCACTCATTCCTGACTTTGTGCAGCTTTATCGCGACCGTGATCGCCACGGTGGCCTTGTTCATCGTCATTCCCAAGGGATTTTTTCCGCAGCAGGACACCGGTTTTATTTTTGGCTTTGCAGAAACCGCCCAGGATGCCTCATTCGAGGCGATGAACGAACGCATGATGACGCTGGCCGATGTGGTGCGCGAAGATCCCGATGTGATGACGTTTGGGATGAGCAGCAACCGGCCCACGTTCAATACAGGGCGATTCTATATCAGCCTGCGGCCCAAGGCTCAGGGGCGTACCGTGACCGCCCAGCAAGTGATTGACCGGCTGCGACCAAAGCTGGCCGAGGTTCAGGGTGTCAAGCTGTTCCTCCAGGCTGGGCAGGACATCAATGTGGGCGGACGGCTGTCGCGCACTCAATATCAATACACCATCATGGACGCCGATCTGGCCGAGTTGAACGTCTGGGCGCCCCGACTGCTGGAACGGTTCCGCCAGTTGCCCGAGCTGGTGGATCTGGCGACCGATCAGCAAAACGATGCGGCCACTGCCTCGGTGAGGATCGACCGCGCCCGTGCGTCGAGTTTCGGGATCACACCGGCCATGATCGACAGCACCATCTACGATGCGATCGGCCAGCGCCAGGTCGCCCAGTACTTCACCCAGCTAAACAGCTATCAGGTGGTGCTTGAGGTCACGCCCGAATTGCAAAAGAGCCCCGATCTGTTCTCGAAGCTCTACATCACTTCGCCCATCACGGGCGGGCAGGTGCCTTTATCCACCTTTGTCACCGTCGATACCGACGAGACTGGCTACTTGTCGATCAATCATCAGGGCCAATTTCCGGCCGTGACCCTATCGTTCAACCTGGCGCCCGGCGTGGCCTTGGGGCAGGCTGTCACGGCCATCCAGCAGGCCGAGGCGACCATGGATCTGCCGCAGTCCCTGTCGGGTTCCTTTCAGGGAACCGCCCGGGTATTCGGCGAATCGCTGGCCACCCAACCCTACCTCATCGCCGCCGCGCTGGTCGCAGTCTATATCGTCCTCGGGCTGCTCTATGAAAGCTATATCCATCCCCTGACAATTCTATCGACCTTACCCTCGGCGGGCGTGGGCGCCTTGCTGATCCTGATGGTCAATGGCTACGATTTCAGTGTGATTGCGCTGATCGGCATCATTTTGCTGATCGGCATTGTCAAGAAAAACGGCATCATGATGATTGATTTTGCCCTGTCGGCTGAACGCAAGTACGGCCTGACCCCCAGGGATGCGATCTATCAGGCTTGCCTGCTGCGTTTCCGCCCCATCATGATGACCACGATGTGCGCATTGCTCAGCGGCCTGCCGCTGATGCTGGGCACGGGCGCGGGATCCGAGCTGCGTCAGCCGCTGGGCTACGCCATCGTCGGTGGCTTGATTGTGTCTCAGGCCCTGACGCTGTTCACAACCCCGGTAATTTATCTGTATCTGGATCGGGCCCACTACTGGTATATGCGCAGCCGACAGATGCGTCGTGCGCGCCGGGCCCGCCGCCGGCGCCTGGCGCACAGAACGCAGACGGGCGGCTGAGCCGCCCGCCAAATCACCATATTGGGTGACTTACTTGGCCACGGCAGTCAGGCCCGCAACCAGTTGATCAATAAAGAAGGTATACAACACCGCGACCGGGATGCTGGCAATCAGTGCGCCGGCCAACAGCGGCCCCCAGTGGTAGACATCACCGCGAATCAGGTCGGTCGGCACGGCCACACTGATGGTTTTGTGGGCCGACTGTGTGACGAAGGCCAGAGCGTAGATGAACTCGCTGGTCGATAGGGTGAAGGCAAATACGATCACCGTCAGGATACCCGGCACGGCCAGAGGCAGCACGACGTGCAGGAATGCGCCCAGTCGCCCATGACCGTCGATCATGGCCTGTTCCTCGATGTCTTTTGGGATGCCTTTGAAAAAGCCCATCAGCAGCCAAGTGCAAAACGGTATGGTAAAGGTGGGGTAGGCGACCACCAGCGCCCAGGTGGAGTTTTGCAGGCCCAATCCGGCGATGACCTTGGAAAATGGGATGAACAGCAGTGTGGGCGGCACCAGATAGCTTAGGAAGATACCGATACCCAGTGTCTCGCCCCAGCGCCCGGCCAGCCGGGCCAGGCTGTAGGCAGCCGGTATCGACAGCACCAGGGTAATGACGACCACCGCCAGGCCGACCAGCACCGTGTTTACCAGCCATCGGCCGAAATCGGTGTTGAAGAACAGCAGTTTGATATTGTCCAGTGTGGGCGGGTCGTTGAACCAAAAGGGGTTGTTGGCGGGTGAAAAGATATCGGCCTGCCCCTTGAAGCTGGTGATCAGCATCACGTAGAAGGGCAGAGCGGCAAAGACCGTGAACAGCAGCACCCCGACATACAGGCCGCCGCGCTTGCCTAATTGCTTGCTTGTCATTGCCATGGTTCAGATCTCCCGGCGACGGATAAACATCAGGATCGCGACGGATACCGCAGCCAGTACCGGCAGCAGGAACAGGGCTGTGGCGGCGCCTCGACCCAGCGAGCCACCCTGGACGCCCGTGAAGAATGCCAGCGTGGTGAGTACCTGCGTACTATTGGCCGGGCCGCCGCGCGTCAGGATGAACACCGAGATGATGTCGCTGAAGGTGAACACGAAGGTAAACAGGATCGTGACGCC
>JAKDMO010000069.1 GCA_030452305.1 Alcaligenaceae bacterium
ATCATCCAGGCTGCGCCCACGTTCTGAATGAGCCCGCCCAGATTGGACGCCAGGGTGGCCGTCCAAAGCACGCGAAAGTTGGCGTGCCGAAATGGCGCCAAGGGTGAATTCAAGAATACGCCTCAATCCAGGCTGCGAATATCCTCGATCACTTTACCATCGTTGGGCAAACTGCCAGGGGGCACGACCTCGATCTGGGCGCGCAGCTTGGTGTGCTCACGAACCGAATCCGCCACGACGGCCGTATCGAGTCCGGCATCGGCCTCAATGCGCAGGGTCATGATGTCGTGGCCGGTCTCGCCCGAGACCACCAGGCGGGCACGCGAAATCTGGGTGTGATGATCCAGAACCCGGGCAATCTGCTCGGGATGCACGAACATGCCGCGTACCTTGGTGGTCTGGTCGGCCCGCCCCATCCATCCGCGAATACGTGCGTTGCTGCGGCCACAAGGCGAAATCCCCGGCATCAGCGCCGATAGATCACCGGTGCCGAAACGCAGCAGCGGATAATCGGGCTGCAGGGTCGTGACGACCACCTCGCCCACCTCGCCAGCAGGCACGGGCCGGCCCGTGCCAGGGCGCACGATTTCGACAATGATGTCCTCGTTGATGACCAAGCCTTCGCGCGCCTCGGTCTCAAAGGCCACCATGCCCAGGTCGGCACTGCCATATGCCTGATACGCGGCAATGCCCCGATCACTCAACCAGTGTTGCAAGGACGCCGGAAACGCCTCGCCCGAGACCAGCGCGCGTTTCAATGAGGGCAAGGCCACGCCCATCTGGTCGGCCTTTTCGAGAATGATGCGCAGGAAACTGGGGGTGCCCACGTAGGCATCGGGGGCCAGGTCGGCCATGGCCCGCACCTGCTGCTCGGTCTGCCCCACCCCCCCGGGAAACACCGTGCAGCCCAGGGCGTGCGCTGCGGTTTCCATCATCGAGCCCGCGGGGGTGAAGTGATAGGAAAAGCAGTTGTGCACCAGCATGCCGGGGCGCACACCAGCAGCGTGTAAAGCCCGGGCAAAGCCCCAGTGGTCAGGTCGCGCGCCTTCAGGTTCGTAAATGGGGCCGGGCGAGGCAAACACCCGTCGGGCGTCCCCCCAGCCTATGGTCGAATACCCGCCGAACACGCGTTCGCGTTCGCCGCCAGGCGAGTCATGGGCAATGCGCGCCGCATGCTGGGCCTGCAAGAGCTCGCTCTTGCGCAGAACCGGAACCTCGGCCAACGCCTGGCGGCTGGTGACCGCTGACGGATCGACATCCTGAAGTTGGCGCGCAATGCCGGGCGCCATGGCCTTGGCACGCGCCAGCGCCACAGGCAGCCGTTCCAGCAAACGGCGCTCACGCTCTTCGGGCGGCTGTGTCTCGTAAGTGTCGTAATGAAGCTGCATGAAAACCCCTGCGTTACAGCCAGCGCTTGCGCCGCTTGTAGCTTTTGATATTTTTGTACGATCGGCGTTCATCGCCGCCACCCAGATAAGATGCCTTGACATCTTCGTTGCCGACCAGTTCTTCGCGTGTGCCATCCAGCACAACCTTGCCGTTTTCCATGATGTAGCCATGGCTGGCCAGGCGCAGTGCCCAATTGGCGTTTTGCTCGACGAGCAGCATGGTCAGGCCCTGCTCGCGATTGATGGTTTCAATAATTCCGAAAACTTCCTTGGCCAGCAACGGCGACAGGCCCATCGAGGGCTCGTCGAGCAGCAGCAGGCGCGGGCGCGCCATCAGCGCCCGGCCGATGGCCAGCATCTGCTGCTCGCCCCCGGACAGATAGCCCGCCAGGCCGCCGGCACGTTCGCTGAGCCGTGGAAAATAATCGAACACCATATCGATGTCTTTACGTACGTTCTGTTTGTCCCGGCGGGTAAAGGCCCCCAGGCGCAGATTTTCGAGTACCGTCATGTCCTCGATGACCCGGCGGCCTTCCATGACCTGGAAAATGCCCTGGCTCACAATCGCCTGTGGTGATTGATTGCCGATGGCCTCGCCCTGAAATGTAATGCTGCCCCGGGTGACTTCGCCGTCCTCGGTCTTGAGCAAGCCCGAAATTGCCTTGAGCGTCGTCGACTTGCCCGCCCCATTGGCCCCAAGCAAGGCAACGATCTTGCCCACAGGCACATCCAGGCTGACCCCGCGCAATACCAGAATGACCTCGTCGTACACGACCTCGATATTATTGACCGACAGCAGGATTTCTGCAGAATCGGGGGCTGGGGCGGCCTGCGGCATGATGATCTCCTTTGATGTCCGGGCCCATGCATACAGGGCCCGGATCTGACGCGATTACCAGCCGAGGAAGTCTTCGCCACGCGGCAACTGCTCGACACCAACCTTCACGAACTCGGGTTGACCGCCGTTCCAGTTATTGCGATACAGCGTCACCTGGGTGATGGCCCGGTGGTCCGTCGGCGTCCAGGTCACCGGCGGGCATACGCCTTTGAGTTCCGGCGACACATGGTCGGTCATGGTTTCCAGCGCATCCTTGATGTTGTTGCTGGTGACCTCGCCCGTTTTGTCGGCCAGCAGCATGGCGTCGCGCATCACAAAGGCCGAGCACACGCCACGCATATACGGCAGGGGACGCGCCTTTTCGCCTGAAGGATCGGACATCTTGGAAACCTCGCGCACGGTCTTCATGCCCGGCTCGTCTGAGGTCCAGGCCACCAGTGCCGGCACCACGATGCCGTCGCCCGCTTCGCCTGCGGCCGCCGCCGAGGGCTCGTCAAAGCCCCAGTAGTTGGTGGTGAACTGCACGTCGGCACCCACCGTCTGGCAGGACTTGATCATGGCCACGTTGCTGGACGCGGTATTGCCCAGATAGGCGTAATTGACCTTGGCATCCTGCAGCGCCAGGCACTGCGACTTGAAGTCGGCCGGGCTCAGGGGATAGACGATGGGCGGCAGAACTTCGAAGCCCAGATCCTCAGCCCAGGCGTTGCACGCTTCCTTGGGCGCATTCGGGTAGGGGTGGTTCGCACCCATATGAACCCACTTGGGCGTGCCTTCCTTGCCCGAGGCCTTCCAGTCCTTCATGGCCCATGAGGCCTGTGCCCGGCAGGCATCCGAGTACGTTGCGCCGACAAAGAAGTTATAGGGTGTGGCTCTGTCACTGCGCGGAGCATCGCCCGTCGGGTCGGTCAGGTGGCCCGAATATGAAGCAGAAAAGAAGACGACCTGGTCTTTGGTGGCAAACGGAGTCAGCGCCTCGGTGTCGGACGTGCCCCAGCCCTGGATCACGACGGGTTTGAGGCTGGACTGCCAGCGCTTGTAGTGCGCGACCGAACGTGGAATTTCGTAGCCGTAGTCCTCGGACGGCATATTGATTTTTTTGCCATTGATACCGCCCTGGGCATTGATCCAGGCTACCGCATCATCGACGCCATTGCCGTAGGGAACCCCTACGTCGGATGTGGGCCCGGTAAAGGCTGAAAGGTGCCCCACCGGAATGGTGTCCTCGGCCACGGCCTGGGTGGCCAGGCCGCAGCCCATGGCGGCTGCCACGGCTACCATCGTAGTCAGTTTGCTTGACATGTCAGATCCCTCCTCAAGGTTTGCATGTTTGCTGCTGCAGAAATGCCGGCCTTCGTCGGCTGTGTCACAACTAATACGAAAATGGATAGAGCTTCCACCAGGCTTTGGTCATCTTCCATCGGTGGATCAAGCCCTCGGGCTCGAAAATCAGGAACAGCACAATGGCCATCCCGACAGATATTTCCTGCATGTACGATATGTTCGTACCCAGTTGGGGCACCACATCCTTAAGGATGCCGGCCCCCCAGTTCACCACCTGGGGCAGCATGACCATAAAGATCACCCCCAGCAAGGTGCCCATGACCGAGCCCAGGCCACCGATGATGATCATGCCGATGAACTGCACCGAGAGCAGCAGCCCAAAGGCCTCGACCGAAACGTAGCTCATGTAATGCGCATACAAGGCCCCGCCGACACCGGCATAGAACGAAGAAATGCCGAAGGCCAGAATCCTGTACTTGGTCAGATTGATACCCATGATCTCGGCCGAGAGGTAGTGGTCGCGCAGGGCCACGAACGCCCTGCCGTCACGGCTGCGCAACAGGTTGGTGATGAGCAGCAGCGAAGCCACCAGGAATGCCAGCACCACGTAGAAATAGCTTTGGTCGGAGTCAAAGGCAAAGCCGAAGATCTCGACCGGCGAGGCCATGGTACCGGCCGGCCCGCCGGTAAACCATTCAGAACGATTGAAGAAATCGACGATGATGTACTGCGCCGCCAGCGTGGCAATCACCAGGTACATGCCCTTGAGGCGCCCCGCAGGCAAGCCAAAGATCAGCCCCACCACAGTGGTGATGACCCCGGCCAGGGGGATACACAGCAGCACGGGGATGCCGAAGGTGTTGTTCAACCAGGCCGAGGCGAACGCGCCCACGCCAAAGAAGGCCGCATGCCCCAGCGAGATCTGGCCCGAAAAGCCCGTCAGTAAATTCAGGCCCAGGGCAGCCACCCCAAAATAGCCGATCTGAATCATCAGGCTAAGCCAGTAGGCGTTCAGGAACAGCGGACACACGATCAGCAGCACCAGGCCCGCCAGGGCGCAGTTGCGCGAAACCGCAGTTGGAAAGATGCGGATGTCGCCCTGATAGGTGGTGTGGAACTCGCCACACCGCATGCTGTCGGCGCCCAATGCCATGATGCTGCCCCCTTTAGATTCGCTCGATGTCTTTGGTGCCAAACAGTCCGTAAGGCTTGACCATCAGAATAATGATCAAGACATAAAACGGTACGACTTCCAGCAGATTGCCCCAATGCAGATACTGGGTGTCGGCGAACGCCGCCACATTTTCGAGTACGCCGACGATGATCCCGCCGACCATGCCCCCGACGATGGAATCGAGCCCACCCACAATGACAGCCGGAAAGACCTTGATGCCGTATTCCGCCAGCGAAGACGACACACCGTTGACCATGCCGATGACCACGCCGGCCAGGGCCGACGCCATCGCCGAGATCGCCCACGACAGCGCAAACACGCGCTCGACCGAAATACCCAGGCTTTGGGCGACCTGCTGATCAAAGGCCGTGGCCCGCATCGCCAGGCCCATCCTCGAATATTTGAAGAACAGATAAAAGCCCACCACCACCAGAATCGCGGCCACGAGGCTGAGTACATAGGGCATTTGCACGTTCAGGCCCAGGATCTCGACGCTTTCAGTGTCGAACACAGCGGGAAACGCACGCACATGCGAGCCGAAAATCCAGTTCATCGCGGCCCGAAAGACGATCGACAGGCCAATCGTCAGCATGATGACCGAAATGATGGGCTCGCCGATCATGGGCCGCAGCACCACCATCTGCAGCAGGATTCCGAACAGGAACATAAAGACCAGGGTCGCCAGGAACCCAAGCCAGAACGGCAGGCCGAACTGCACGATCGTGGCCCAACAGATCCAGGCGCCAATCAGCAGGAATTCGCCTTGGGCAAAGTTCAGGATCTGGGTGGCCTTGTAAATCAGCACGAAGCACATGGCGACGACCCCGTACAGGGCACCGACCAGAACCCCATTGACCACGAACACCAGCAGCAAGCTCCAATCCATGATGGGTTCCTCAGGCAGTGGCAGCCACAGGCTGCGGTTTCAGGGCGGCGTCCTGTGCGCCACCACCCAGGTCGACCACACGTAAATCGGTCACGATCTGCGATTGGGTGCCATCCTGAAAGGTGATGACGGTGTCGACGTGCACGGACTCGCGGTCGCCATAGACGGCTTCGATGATGTCGGCATATTTTTCCTGCACCACCTTGCGGCGGATCTTTCGGGTACGCGTCAGCTCGCCGTCATCGGGGTCCAGTTCCTTGTACAGCAACAAAAATTTGCGCACACGCTGCCACGCCGGCAGGCTGGCATTGAGCTGCTCGATTTCGCGCTGGATCATGGCGTAGACCTGAGGCTGTGCCGACAGATTGGTGTAATTGGTGAAAGAGATCCCGCGATGCTCGGCCCATTTGGACAAAATACCGTAGCGAATGCAGATCATCGCAGCCAGGTAGGGACGCTCGTGCCCCAGAATCACGGCCTCGGCGATAAAGGGCGAGAACTTCAATTTGTTTTCGACATACATGGGCGAAAACCGATCCCCCACCGAGGTGACCGCCAGATCGGACATGCGGTCGATAACCACCAGATGACCGTTGTCGGGCTTGATATAGCCGGCATCGCCGGTATACATCCAGCCATCGCGCACGGTCTCGGCCGTGGCCTGCTCGTTTTTGTAGTAACCCAGAAACATGCCGCTGCTTTGCACCAGCACCTCGCCCACGCCGTTTTCATCGGCCTGGTCGATCCGCAGCGTGGTGTTGTCAAAAGCCACCCCTACGCTGTCGAAATCCACATCGTCCGCTTGGTGGCCGGTATAGACCCCTGCCATTTCGGTCTGGCCGTAAATTTGTCGCAGCGGCACCCCCATGGCCAAAAAGAACTTGAAGGTATCGGGGCCCAGCGCAGCACCCCCCGTCGCGGCCGAATGCAGGTAGCTGAAGCCAATGCGGTCCTTCAAGGCGCGCAGCAGCAAAAAACCGGCCAGGCGGGAAGGCGTTCCATGACGCTCCAGATGGGTCATGCCGATTTTCATGCCCAGCCGGAACATCAGCCGTTTGAGCCGCGAGGCCTCCATCATGCGTGCCTGAACGTCAGCCGCGATGGATTCCCACACCCGTGGCGCCAACAGCACAAAATTAGGCCCGATCTCGCGCAGATCGTCCATCATGGTCTCGGTTTCTTCGACGAAATTGATCGTCATCCGGGTGATCAGCGACTGCGCCACCGAGTAGACCTGTTCCATGATCCAGGGCAGCGGCAACACCGATACGTAATTGTCGCCCGCGTATTTGGGGTCCGCCCTGAGGTAGGCTGCGGTGTGGTCCAGAAAAGAGTGTGAGTCGAACATCACCAGTTTCGGCTTGGATGTCGTACCCGAAGTCGTAATCAGCATTGACGGGGCCTTGCCCTGCCCCGCCTCGACCAGTGCGCGATAGCGCTGCGGATCCTGTGCCCGCAGGAATTCCGCGCGCTCGAACAGCGCCTGCTGGCTGACCAGACGGGGATCATCGTATTTACGCAGGCCACGCGGATCGTGATAGATGATGTGCTCAAGCGTCGGGCAGACATCAGCAATCTGCAGGATCTTGTCGACCTGCTCCTCGTCCTCGCACATCACGATTCTGACCTGGCCGTAATCGATCAGGTACTGGACTTCCTCGCCCAGCGAATCCTGATAAATGCCCAGACTCAGGCCACCTGCGGCATGCACGGCAATTTCGCATTGCACCCATTCGGGGCGGTTGTCCCCCACGATGCCGACGATCTCGCCAGGCCGGATGCCCATGTCGATCAAGCCCAGGGTAAAGAGCTCGACCGCGCGTTCGTAGTCCTTCCAGGTGTACTCATTCCAGATGCCGAATTCTTTTTCGCGCAAGGCCACCTCATCGGGCCAGTGCTGCGCGTTATACGACAGCAGCTTGGGGTAGGTATCAAAACGCCCCAGGTCAGGATATTCGGTCGGTGTGCGCGTCATGCCGGCTCCGCCACGTCTTCGCCCAGATAGGCCCGCCGCACCAGCGGATTGGCCATGACGTCATCAGGCAGGCCCGAGGCGATGGGCCGGCCGAAATCAAGCACCGTGACGTGATCCGAAATATCCACCACCACGCCCATATCGTGCTCGATCATGACGATGGTGATCCCCCATTCCTCGTTCAGGTCGATGACGTAGCGGGCGATGTCTTCTTTTTCCTCGAAATTCATACCCGCCATAGGCTCATCGAGCAACAGCAGCTTAGGGTCGAGTGCCATGGCGCGGGCAAGTTCGACGCGCTTGCGCAAGCCGTACGATAAGGTGCCGGCAATGCTGTGGCGGATGTGAGCGATTTCGAGAAAATCGATGATGTCCTCGACATGGCGTCGATGCTCGAGCTCCTCGCGCCGGGCCCCCGAGAGCCAGTACAGCGAACCGCTGAGAAAATTATTGCGCATCAGGTGATGGCGCCCGACCAATATATTGTCGAGCACCGTCATGTGACCAAACAGGGCCAGGTTCTGAAAGGTGCGCCCCAGCCCCAGCGTACAACGCCGATTGGGTTTCATCCCGGTAATGTCGGTGCCGTCGAATACGATGCGCCCCTTTTGCGGATGGTAGCGCCCCGAGATGCAATTAAGCAGCGAGGTCTTGCCGGCGCCATTGGGCCCGATGATGGAATAGACCTCGCCCTTGTGTACGGACACATCGACGCCCTGCAAGGCCTTGATGCCGCCAAACGACAGATTGATGTCCTCGACCGTCAGCAATGCCGGGGCAGTTTCCTGGTTGGGACGCGCGATCGGTGTGCTGGTTTCCTGTGCCATGATGTCTCCAGGGCCTGCGCACTGTTTCGTGCACTTTGCAGCCTGTGATGCCCCGTGTACCGGGTGCTGTATACAGCCAAGATAGCGCCCGACCCGCCGTTCAACTGTCACGAATACGACATTCAGCCCTGATTCAGGGTTAATCCTCATGAACCCTGCGGGGTCATTTGCACTATTCGATGATCATGGTTTTCCCTAGGCCAAAACTGAATTGTTTCCGGCCGACTGTGCCTCCCCCTATGGGGAATGACAGGCATTCCCAAAATCGTTCGGCCAAACAAATTTATTCAATAGACATGCCGAGAGGGGCACAGGGATACTGCCCAGCGACGAGGTAGACACGCACCAAACATCAGAACATTCAATATGGATTATGGATTCGATTTCAGCTTTATCAGCGATTTCTGGCCCAGCCTGATCGCCGGCCTTTGGGTCTCGATCAAAATGGCGGCCGTATCGTTGGTCGGCGGCTTTATTCTCGGCGTACTGCTGGCAGTGGCCAGAGGCCGGCGTCCCGGTGCGATCCGCTACCTGGCAGGCGGCTTTGTCGACCTGACGCGCAACACACCGCTGATCGTCCAGACCTTCTGGCTGTTCTTTGGCCTGTCGGCCCTGGACTTCCGGGTGCCCGCGTTTTATGCCGCCGTCGTGGCCCTGGCCATCAATACCTCTGGCTATACCTGTGAAATCGTGCGTGCCGGCATCGATTCCGTGCACCACGGGCAAAAAGAAGCCGCATCCTGTCTGGGACTGAAACGCGGCCAGATTCTGCGGTACGTGGTGCTGCCCCAGGCCATCGAAAAAATGTATCCGTCGCTGATCAGCCAGTTTGTACTGATGATGCTGGCCACCTCGATCATGTCGGAAATTTCCGTCGAGGAACTGACGGCTATCGGTTACCAGATCCAGAGCCAGACCTTCCGCGGATTTGAGGCCTATCTGGTGATTGCAGCGATCTATCTGCTGATGTCCTGGCTACTGCGGGTCGTCATGACCCTGTGCTACAACGTCGCCTTTCCGAAACAGCGTCGATTGACGCAGGCCCGGCTTACCGCCCGCAGGCAGGCAAAAAAACAGGCCTCACCAAGCACGGTGATGAATGAGGTGAAATCATGATTCTGGGCGTAACTGACAGTCAATGGCTATTCATTCTGACCGGTGCCGGCTGGACGCTGATCCTATCGCTGCTGGGCTTCATCGGTGGCACTGTGGTCGGCCTGCCCGTTGCCATCGGCCGGGCGTCCGACAATCGTTTCTACCGGTTTTTGACCGGCGCCTACGTCAAGCTGATCCAGGGCATTCCCTTGCCTGTGGTGATGTTCATCGTCTATTTCGGCATCACGATCGCAGGTTATGACCTGTCGGCCCTGGTGGCGGCCGGTATCGCCATGACGCTGTATTCCAGTGCTTTCTTGGGCGAGATCTGGCGTGGCTGCATCGAAGCCATTCCCAAGACCCAGTGGGAGGCCTCGGAATGCCTGGCCCTCAGCAAGCTACAGACACTGGCCGACGTCATTTTGCCCCAGGCATTCCGAATTGCGATTCCGCCCACCGTAGGCTTTCTTGTTCAGATCGTAAAGAACACATCGTATGCGGTCGTGATCGGGTTCTTTGATCTGACCTATTCCGCCCGCGTCATCAATAACTCCACATTCAAGCCGTTCGTGGTCTTTACCGCTGCGGCACTGATCTACTTTGCCATGTGCTATCCGCTGTCCGTCTTGTCGTACCGCCTGGAACGTAAGCTGAAGCAGTACTCGAAATAATGGAGAACTCCATGAATCCACGTGTTCGGTTTACCAACGTCAGAAAATCATACGATCACAACGAGGTCCTGAAGGGGATTTCATTCGACGTGTTCAAGGGCAATGTCGTTGCCCTGATTGGACAAAGCGGCTCAGGCAAAAGCACGGCCTTGCGTTGTATCAATGGCCTCGAAGAGATCAACAGCGGTGAACTGCATGTCTGCGATCGTGAACTGCACAAAAAGGATTGCGATATCGCAGCACTACGCCTGCAAGTGGGCATTGTGTTCCAGAGCTACAACCTGTTTCCCCACCTGACCGTGGAAAAGAACATTACGCTGGCGCCGCTGAGGGTCAAGCGCGTTGGGTACAAAGAAGCGCACGAACTGGCCTTGCACGTGCTGAATCAGGTGGGCCTGACCGACAAGATCGACGCGTACCCGGAACAGCTATCCGGGGGTCAGCAGCAGCGCGTGGCGATTGCCCGATCGCTGGCGATGCAGCCCGAACTCATGCTGTTCGATGAAGTGACCTCAGCCCTGGACCCCCAGATCACAGGGGAAGTCCTGACTGTGATCGAAAATTTGGCCAAAGACGGCATGACCATGGTGTTGGTCACGCACGAGATGGGTTTTGCTACAGCAGTGGCCGACCAGATCATCTATATGCGTGACGGCATCGTCTGGGAGGCCGGCGACAGCAATCTATTAAGGAACCCCCAGACCCCGGAACTGAAACAGTTCATCAGCAATGGGCTTTAAGAATTATTTTTTTACAACAACGACCGGAGAGACCTATGCAATCCATTAAAACCATATCCAAGATTGCCGCATGCGCCCTGAGCATAAGCTGTGCATTCGGTGTACAGGCGAACCAACTGGAAGACATCCAGAAGAAAGGCGAAATCACTATTGGTGTAGACATCAGCGCACCGCCTTATGGCATGCTTGACGACGACGCCGAACAGACAGGCTTTGACGTTGATTCCGCCCGTTTGCTGGCCAAGGACCTGGGTGTAGACCTGAAGATTGTCCCCGTAACCGGGCCGACCCGGGTGCAATTCCTGCGCACGCAAAAGGTCGACCTGATCATGGCGTCCTTTTCCATCACCGATGCGCGCAAGAAGGTCATCGACTTTTCCGATCCCTATGGTGTGGTACCCGTGGTTGTGGGCGGCCCCGCAGATGAGGTCGTTGACGGCCCCAAAGATCTGGCCGGCAAGACCATTGCTGTGACCCGGGGCACCACCAGCGACAAGATCATCACGGACAGCACCAAGGACGTGTCCGACGTGACGATCAAGCGCTACCAGGACGATGCAACAACCAATACCGCAGTCATGACGGGTCAGCAGCGTTACATCGTGGCGGCCAGCAGCGTTCTGCCGGAAATCAAAAAGACCAACCCCAACGCTGACGTGGCCTACAAATACACTGCGGTCAGCTTCCCGATGGGGGTCGGTATTCGTCAAAACGAACCCGAGTTCAAGGCACGCATCAATAAATGGGTGTCTACCAATCTGAAGAACGGTGAGCTGAACGAAATCTACAAGAAGTATTTCTTCGGTCAGTCGCTGCCGGAAAATATGCTGAAGTAAGCGTCACCCAGACCATGGCCTCGACAATCGGGGCCATGGTTTATCCAGAGGTCAAGACCATGTCCAAAAATATTCCGTTTCTGATTCTCAACCCTGCCGACGATGTGATGATCGCGCTGCAGGAGTTGCCCAAGGGCGAGACCATCAACAAGGTCG
>JAKDMO010000070.1 GCA_030452305.1 Alcaligenaceae bacterium
GTTCAGCCCCAGGGTGGCGATGATGTATACCAGCCAATAGGTCAGCAGATAGATACCGTAGCTTTTGAGGAAATGCGGCAACGCCAAGGCAGCGACTGCGAGTGCGAGGCAGATGACGAGGTGGAGTTTTTTCATATCAGACCCCCCACCCCTAGACCTTGCGCTCGGTCGCCACGCCCAGAAGTCCGTTGGGCTTGAACAGGATCACGAACAGGAACAGCACCAGCGCCACACCATCCTTATATGCCGACGAAACATACGCCCCCGCCAGGTTTTCACTGACCCCGATGATCAGGCCACCCAGCAGCGCGCCGCGTGAATTGCTGAAACCCCCTATGATCGCAGCCAGAAAGGCCTTCAAACCCAGCGTGATGCCCATGTCGAATTTGGCCAGGTAAATGGGCGCAACCAATAGCGCCGCCAGACTGGCCAAAATGGCATTGATCGCGAAGGTATACAGGATCATGCGGTTGACCTTGATGCCCAGCACCTGCGCGCTTTCGGTGTTCTGGGCCACGGCCTGCATGGCCCGCCCGGTCACCGTGCGCTGCAAGAAAGCCTGCAGGCCCAGCACCACCACCAGCGTGATGATCAAGGAGCCCAGGTCACTGGCCGAGACATGCACGCCGGCGATATTGAAGACCTCGTAGCCGAACAAGTTCTCGAACGGCAAGGCCTGCGCGCCAAAGGTCAGCTGCACGCCGCTGCGCATCACCATGGCCAGACCAATCGTGGCCACCACCAGCGGCATGACGCCGAATTTACGCATGGGATCGACGATGGCTCGCTTGAATCCCCAGCCCAGGACGAGGGTGGCTACGATCAGCGTCAGAAAGAAGCTGGGCAGCAATCCGATGCCCAGCGACTGGAAGGCCAGCATCGAGAAGGCCGGCAGCATAACGAACTCGCCCGTGGCGAAGTTGATCGTGCCGGACGCCTGCCACAGCAGGGTGAATCCCAAGGCCGCCAAGGCATAGATGCATCCGGTCGCCATGCCGGAAATGATGAGTTGAATGAAATCGGTCATTTGAGGAGTCGAGGCATCGGGGCGGCCGGTTTGATCGGCCGCCCACCTTCAGACGACAAAGACTGGATTATTTCTTGCCCAGCGCGGGCAGAACTTCAATGACCTTTTGCTTGCCGTCGACCACCTGGACGAGGAAGCTTTCGCGATCCAGATCGCCCTTATCGTCGATCGAGACGTCCATCAGCACCCCCGGGTGATCCTTGGCAGAGATGTGGATCCCATGCAGGGCCTGGGTGACGGCCTCGCGATCGAACTTGCCCACCTTTTCGATCGCGGCCTTCAGGATATACACACCGGTATAGCCCTTGATGCCGTTATGGTCGGCCAGGTAACCGTAGGCGTCCTGATAGGCCTTGCTGAACTTCTGCATGCCCGGCAGCGGCGCATCGACGGTCAGGCCGACGTGTGCGATCGCGCCTTCGGCTGCGGGGCCGGCCAGATCGATGACCTTTTGGCCGGTCAGGGTGGTTTCACCGACGACGGGTTTGTCCCAGCCCTGCTTTTTCAGTTCGCGCAACAGGCGGGCGGATTCCTCTTCGTTCAGGTAGGCAAAGATCGCATCGGCATTGCTTTGCTTGGCCTTGAGCACGGCCGAACTGAAGTCGATCTGGCCCGTGGTGGTGGAAATGTCGTCCGTTACCTTGATGTGGGTGTCCTTCAGTGCGGCGATGATGGCATCGCGCCCGCCCTTGCCGAAATCGTTGTTCACAAATATCACGGCAATGGTGTTGATGTCTTTGCGGCCTTCCAGATAGCGCGCGACCTTGGGCATGGCGTCAGCCTGTGTCAGGCTGGTACGAAACACGTAGGGATTGCCCTGCTCGGTGAGGCTGGCGGCCTCGCCGCCCACGAAGTTGGGGACCTTGGCCTCGCGCGTGGTGGCCATGCTGACCATGATCGAGCCGGAGTACACGGGGCCGAACACGGCAAAGGCCCCGTTATCGATGGCCTTTTGCGCCAGGCCCTTGGCAATCCCTGGATTGGTCTGGGTATCGGACGAGCTGACCTCGATCTGACGGCCCAGGATCCCGCCTGCCGCATTGATTTCCTTGATGGCCAGGTCGGTACCGTTTTTGAAGTTGGTACCGGCAGACGTGCCGGGGCCGGTGAGCTCAACGACTTCGGCGAGCTTGAGGGTCTCGGCCGCCGTTGCGCCGGCCGCAAAACCAAGTGCCGCAGCACCCAACGCGGTAGCCAGCACGTATTTTCTGAATACGGTCGGGGTCTTCATAATGTGATGTCTCCTAGGGTCAGGACTGAATCTGCTAAATGTACAGGATCAGACAATCCCCTGCCATCATTATGGTCTCAGGGTATTCACTGGGGTCGCAGCATGTTCAGGACGCTGAGCATCTCGGGACGTACGCCGCGCCAGATCTGGTAGGATTCGGCGCCTTGTGCGACCAGCATGCCCAGGCCGTCGGATAGTTGCGAGGCCCCGGCCCGGCGGGCATCGGTAATGAACGGGGTGTCCTGGTCGTCGTAGCTCAGGTCGTAGGCCAGGGCGCCCGGGGCAAAAATCCCCTCGGGCATCAGCACTTCGCCACCCGTGAGGCCGGCGAAGGTCGCATGGATCACCACATCAAAGGCGCCGCCCTCGGCCTGTGCGATCGGGCCGGCTTCCAGCACGCCGGCCTGGGCGCGATCCCCCAGGATGGCGTGCGCCTTGTCGGCCGTGCGATTGACCAGCAGCAGATACGAGGGGCGGGATTCGATCAGGGGTAGGAATATGCCCCGCGCTGCACCACCGGCGCCGACGATCAGCACCCGTTTGCCGGCCAACTCGATGCCCAGGCGTTCGCGGATATCCGTCACCAGGCCAATGCCGTCGGTGTTATCGCCGTAGATACCGTCTTGTTCGAATTTCAGGGTATTGACCGCCTGGGCATCGTGAGCGCGCGGCGAGAGCCGATCGGCCATGCGCAGCGCATCGAGCTTGAATGGCGCCGTGACGTTCATGCCCAATCCACCCTCGTCCATGAACCGGGTCACGGTATCGCGAAAGGTTTCGTGCGTGGCAAGCAGAGGATCGTAACGAATGTCATGGCCGAACTGTCGCGCGAAGGCCATGTGCAGGAGCGGCGACTTGGACTGGGCGATGGGGTTACCGATCACGGCGTAGCGGTCTGTCATAAAGCTGTCCTGTAAAAAAACGCCCCCGAAGGGGCGTGGTCAAACGTGACGCTGAGCGGCTCAGTCCTGATCGGACCCGTGTTCGTCGGCAGACCCGGATTCGGATGTGTCCCCCGAGTCTTCCGTATGCAGTGCAGCCTCGGCGGGATCCTCGAAGGGGTTGGCCATCGCGCGGGCGGCCTGGCGTTCGGCAGCGTCAAAGATTTCCTTCTCGTGACGCGCCTTGTGATAGGCCATGCCCGTACCAGCCGGGATCAAGCGGCCGACAATGACGTTTTCCTTCAGACCGCGCAGATCGTCGCGCTTGCCCATGATGGCCGCTTCGGTCAGCACACGCGTGGTCTCCTGGAAGGAGGCCGCCGAGATGAACGAGTCGGTCGACAGGGATGCCTTGGTAATCCCCAGCAGCACGTTATCGTACGTGGCCGGGAGCTTGCCATCGGCGACCATGCGGTCGTTTTCGTTCAGGAGCTCGGAGCGCTCGACCTGCTCGCCGGTGATAAAGCTGGTGTCGCCGGCGTTGGTGATGTTGACGCGACGCAGCATCTGGCGAACGATCACCTCGATGTGCTTGTCGTTGATCTTCACCCCTTGCAGGCGATAGACGTCCTGGACCTCATTGACGACGTAGGAGGCCAGGCGCTCGATGCCCTGCAGGCGCAGGATATCGTGCGGATCGGCCGGACCATCGACGATGAGCTCGCCCTTGTTGACGACCTGGCCGTCGTGCACCAGCACCTGTTTTTCCTTGGAAATCAGGAACTCGTGGCTGACACCGTCCATATCGGTGATGACCAGGCGCTGCTTCCCCTTGGTGTCCTTGCCGAACGACACCGTACCGGTGACATCGGCCAGCATCCCGGCATCCTTGGGTGCGCGCGCCTCGAACAGCTCGGCCACACGCGGCAGACCGCCGGTGATGTCACGGGTCTTTTGCGATTCCTGCGGGATACGCGCCAGGATCTCGCCCACGCCGACCTGCTGGCCGTCGCGTACGGTGATCAGGGCGCCGACGGGGAAGGAAATCGCCCCAGCGTGATCGGTACCGGCCACCTTGATTTCCTGACCAGCCTCATCGAGCAGTCGGATCTGCGGGCGCGAGGTGCTCTTGGCACCGCCGCGTGTCTTGGGCGTGATGACGACCAGCGTGGACAGGCCCGTGATCTCGTCGACCTGACGCGCCACCGTAACGCCTTCCTCGATGTTCTCGAAGCGCAGGACGCCACTGTATTCCGACACGATCGGTCGAGTCAGCGGATCCCAGGTGGCCAGGCGCTGGCCGGCCTTGATGACGTCGCTGTCGCCCACCAAGATCGTGGCGCCATAGGGCACCTTATGGCGTTCACGCTCGCGACGGTTGTCGTCATAAATGACGATTTCACCGGAACGGGACACCGCCACGCGATCGCCCTTGCTGTTGGTGAGGTAACGCAACCCAATGGCAAAGCCCACCGTACCGGCCGACTTGGTCTCGATCGAACTGGCCAGCGCATTACGCGAAGCGGCCCCACCGATGTGGAAGGTACGCATCGTCAGCTGTGTGCCCGGTTCACCGATGGACTGGGCGGCGATGACACCGACCGCCTCGCCCTTGTTGACCAGCGAGCCACGACCCAGATCGCGCCCATAGCAGCGGGCGCACAGGCCATGACGGGTTTCGCAGGTCAGCGGGGTGCGGATCTTGACTTCATCGACACCGACCTCGTCGATCATCTCGACGACGTTTTCATCCAGCAGCGTGCCGGCTTCGACCACGGTCTCCTGGGTATCGGGATTGACGATATCGACCGCCGCCACACGACCCAGAATCCGATCGCGCAGGGGTGCGATGACTTCGCCGCCTTCGACCAGGGCCTTCATCAGGTAACCATGGCTGGTGCCGCAATCGTCTTCGGTGATCACCAGATCCTGGGTCACATCGACCAGACGGCGCGTCAGGTAGCCCGAGTTGGCGGTCTTCAGCGCCGTATCGGCCAGGCCTTTACGCGCGCCGTGCGTCGAGATGAAGTACTGCAGAACGTTCAGGCCTTCGCGGAAGTTGGCCGTGATCGGGGTCTCGATAATCGAGCCGTCGGGCTTGGCCATCAGGCCGCGCATCCCAGCGAGCTGGCGGATCTGTGCGGCGGAACCCCGGGCGCCCGAATCAGCCATCATATAAATGGAGTTGAAGGATTCCTGGCGCGCGTCCTGGCCGTGCCGGTCGACGACGGGCTCGGTCGAGAGCTGCTCCATCATGGCCTTGCCGACGCGATCGCCGGCCTTGCCCCAGATGTCCACGACGTTGTTGTAGCGTTCCTGAGAGGTCACCAGACCCGAGGAATACTGCTTGTCGATTTCCTTGACTTCCTTTGCGGCCTGCGCGAGGATTTCCTCTTTGACCGTGGGCACGAGCATGTCGCCCATGGCGATCGAGACACCGCCGCGGGTGGCCAGGCGGAAGCCCGATTGCATCAGCTTGTCGGCAAAGATCACCGTGGCACGCAGGCCGCAGCGACGGTACGACTGATTGATCAGGCGCGAGATTTCCTTTTTCTTCAGTGCCCGGTTCAGCGATGCGAACGGCAGGCCCTGCGGCAGGATTTCCGAGAGCAATGCACGGCCGACCGTCGTTTGCACGCGGCGCAATTCCGCCTTCCACTGACCGTCTTCGTCCTTGACGTATTCATTCAGGCGCACCGTAATGCGGGTCTGCAGCTCGACTTCGTGGTTATCGTAGGCGCGCTGGACTTCGGACAGATCGGCGAGGAACATGCCCTCGCCCTTGCCATTGATGCGCTCGCGGGTCGCGTAGTACAGACCCAGCACAATATCCTGCGACGGCACGATGGCGGGTTCGCCGTTGGCCGGGAACAGGACGTTGTTCGAGGCCAGCATCAGCGTGCGGGCTTCGAGCTGGGCTTCCAGCGACAGCGGGACGTGGACGGCCATCTGGTCGCCGTCGAAGTCAGCGTTGAACGCCGCGCAGACCAGCGGGTGCAGCTGGATGGCCTTGCCTTCGATCAGTTGCGGTTCAAAGGCCTGAATCCCCAGACGGTGCAGGGTCGGCGCCCGGTTGAGCATCACCGGATGTTCGCGGATGACATCCTCGAGGATGTCCCAAACCACGGGTTCCTGGCTTTCGACGAGTTTCTTGGCCGCCTTGATGGTGGTGGCCAGGCCCATCATTTCCAGGCGATTGAAGATGAAGGGCTTGAACAGTTCCAGCGCCATCAGCTTGGGCAGGCCGCACTGATGCAGGCGCAGCTGCGGACCCACCACGATGACCGAACGGCCCGAGTAGTCCACGCGCTTGCCCAGCAGGTTCTGGCGGAAACGGCCGCTCTTGCCCTTGATCATGTCGGCCAGGGACTTGAGCTGGCGCTTGTTGGCACCCGTCATGGCCTTGCCGCGTCGACCGTTGTCGAGCAGCGAATCCACGGATTCCTGCAACATGCGCTTTTCGTTGCGCAGGATGATGTCGGGGGCCTTCAGTTCGAGCAGGCGCTTCAGGCGGTTGTTGCGGTTGATGACCCGGCGATACAGGTCGTTCAGGTCGGAGGTCGCGAAACGGCCGCCGTCCAGAGGCACCAACGGACGCAGGTCGGGCGGCAGCACCGGGAGGACTTCCATGATCATCCAGTCGGGCTTGATGCCGGACTTCTGGAAGCCTTCGAGCACTTTCAGGCGCTTGGAGATTTTTTTGATCTTGGCATCAGACCCCGTGGCCTTCAGCTCGGCACGCAGGCGCTCGACCTCGGAATCGATGTCAATCGTGCGCAGCAGTTCGCGCACGGCTTCGGCGCCCATCAGGGCGTGGAAGTCGTCACCGTATTCCTCGGTCTTGGCCAGGTAGTCGTCGTCGGACATGATCTGGCCGCGCTTGAGCGGCGTCATGCCCGGTTCGATCACGCACCAGGCTTCGAAATACAGCACGCGTTCGATATCGCGCAGCGTCATGTCGAGCACCATGCCCAGACGCGACGGCAGGGATTTCAGGAACCAGATGTGCGCGACCGGGCTGGCCAGCTCGATATGGCCCATGCGCTCGCGGCGCACCTTGGCCACGGTGACTTCCACGCCGCACTTTTCGCAGATCACGCCACGGTGCTTCAGGCGCTTGTACTTGCCGCAGAGGCACTCATAGTCCTTGATCGGGCCGAAGATCTTGGCGCAGAACAGGCCGTCGCGCTCGGGTTTGAACGTACGGTAGTTGATGGTCTCGGGCTTGCGTACCTCGCCAAAAGACCACGAACGGATCTTTTCCGGGGATGCGATGCCGATCTTGATGGCATCGAACTGTTCGTCTTGCGAGACTTGCTTGAAGAGATCGAGTAGCGCTTTCATTATTTACGCTCCAGATCCATGTCCAGGGACAGGGATCGAATTTCCTTGACCAACACGTTGAAGGACTCAGGCATGCCTGCGTCGATCACGTGATCACCCTTGACGATGTTCTCGTAGACCTTGGTGCGGCCGGCGATGTCATCGGACTTCACCGTCAGCATTTCCTGCAAGGTGTACGAAGCGCCATAGGCCTCGAGCGCCCAGACTTCCATTTCACCGAAACGCTGGCCACCGAATTGGGCTTTGCCGCCCAGCGGCTGCTGAGTCACCAGCGAGTACGGGCCGGTCGAGCGGGCGTGCATCTTGTCGTCGACCAGGTGATGCAGTTTCAGGAAGTGCATGTAGCCGACGGTCACCGGGCGCTCGAACTGCTCGCCGGTACGCCCGTCCACCAGCCAGGCCTGAGTGCGCCCGCTGGTGAGGCTGAGATCCTCGGCGATATCGTCCGGATACGCGATTTCGAGCATGCGGGTGATGTCTTCCTCGGTCGCGCCGTCGAACACGGGCGTGGCCAGGGGTACGCCGTTGCGCAGGTTCTCGGCCAGGTTGAGGATCTCGTCATCACCCAGATCCTTGAGCTTGACCGACCCGCCGTGGCTATTGTAGATCTTGTCCAGATAGGTGCGCAGAGCCTTGACCTGGACGCCGCGCTCGTCTTCGAGCATGGTGTTGATGCGATGGCCCAGACCCTTTGCCGCCCAGCCCAGGTGAACTTCCAGCACTTGGCCGATGTTCATCCGCGAGGGTACGCCCAGGGGGTTCAGGACGATGTCCACGGGGGTGCCGTCGGCCATGTGAGGCATGTCCTCGACCGGGGTGATACGCGAGACCACGCCCTTGTTGCCGTGGCGGCCGGCCATTTTGTCGCCCGGCTGCAGGCGGCGCTTGACGGCCAGGTACACCTTGATCATCTTGAGCACGCCCGGGGGCAGCTCGTCGCCCTGTGTGAGCTTCTTGCGCTTTTCCTCGAAGGCGAGGTCGAACTGGTGACGCTTCTGCTCGATGGATTCCTTGACTTGCTCCAGCGCCACAGCGTGCTCTTCGTCGGCCAGACGAATGTCGAACCACTGCCAGCGGTCCAGATCGGCCAGGTATTCGGCGGTCAGGGCCGTGCCTTTGGCCAGCTTGCGCGGGCCGCCGTTGACGGTTTTACCGACCAGGTTCTTGTGCACACGGTCAAAGGCGTCGTTTTCGACAATACGCAATTGGTCGTTGAGGTCCTGGCGATAGCGGCGCAGTTCGTCGTCGATGATGGACTGGGCACGCTTGTCGCGATCGATACCTTCACGGGTAAAGACCTGGACGTCGATCACCGTGCCGATCATGCCCGAAGGCACGCGCAGCGAGGTGTCTTTCACGTCGGAGGCCTTTTCGCCGAAGATCGCGCGCAGCAGCTTTTCCTCGGGAGTCAGCTGGGTTTCGCCCTTGGGCGTGACCTTGCCGACCAGCACGTCGTCGGCGCGGACTTCGGCGCCGATATGCACGATACCGGAATCGTCCAGGCGGTTAAGCTGGGTTTCAGCCAGGTTGCTGATGTCGCGTGTGATTTCCTCGGCACCGAGTTTGGTGTCGCGGGCCACGACCGTCAGTTCCTCGATGTGGATCGAGGTGTAGCGATCATCGGCCACCACACGCTCGGAGATCAGCACCGAGTCTTCGAAGTTGTAGCCGTTCCAGGGCATGAACGCGATCAGCATGTTCTGGCCCAGGGCGAGTTCGCCCAGGTCGGTCGAGGCACCATCGGCCAGCACGTCGCCGCGCGCGACCACATCACCGCGCGATACGATCGGGCGCTGGTTGATGTTGGTGTTCTGGTTCGAACGTGTATATTTTTTAAGGTTGTAGATATCGACGCCGACTTCGCCTGCGATGTCCTCCTCGTCGTGGACGCGGATGACGACACGCTCGGCATCGACGTGGTCCACCACACCGCCGCGACGCGCCTGCACCGTAGTGCCCGAGTCGACTGCCACCGTGCGCTCGATACCGGTGCCCACCAGGGGCTTTTCCGGGCGCAGGCAGGGAACCGCCTGACGCTGCATGTTGGCCCCCATCAGGGCACGGTTGGCGTCATCGTGCTCCAGGAACGGAATCAGCGATGCGGCGACCGAGACGATCTGCGACGGAGCGACATCCATGTAGTGCACGTTGCCCGGTGCCGTCAGCATGGTTTCACCGGCCTCGCGGCAGGCGACCAGGTCATCGACAAAATGACCTTGTTCGTCCAGATGCGCATTGGCCTGGGCGATGACGTAGTGACTTTCCTCGATTGCCGACAGGTAATCGATCTGGTCGCTGACCTTGCCATCGATGATCTTGCGATACGGGGTTTCCAGGAAGCCGTATTCGTTCAGTCGAGCGTACAGGGCCAACGAGTTGATCAAGCCGATGTTCGGACCTTCAGGCGTTTCAATCGGGCAGACGCGACCATAGTGGGTCGGGTGCACGTCGCGCACCTCGAAGCCTGCGCGCTCGCGGGTCAGGCCGCCGGGCCCGAGGGCCGAGACGCGACGCTTGTGCGTGATCTCGGACAATGGGTTGGTCTGATCCATGAACTGCGAAAGCTGGCTGGAACCGAAGAATTCCTTGATGGCAGCCGAGATCGGCTTGGAATTGATCAGGTCGTGGGGCATCAGGTTTTCGGTCTCGGCCTGACCCAGACGTTCCTTGACGGCGCGCTCGACGCGCACCAGGCCGGCGCGGAACTGGTTCTCGGCCAGTTCGCCCACGCAACGCACGCGACGATTGCCCAAGTGGTCGATATCGTCGATCTGGCCGCGACCGTTACGCAGTTCGACCAAGATCTTGATCGTTTCCAGGATGTCTTCGTTGGTCAGCGTCAGCGGGCCGGCCGTGCCGTCGTTGCGGCCCAGGCGGCTGTTGACCTTCATGCGGCCCACACGCGACAGATCGTAGGTGTCTTCGTTGTAGAACAGGCGCTGGAACAGGGCCTCGACGGCTTCCTCGGTGGGCGGCTCGCCGGGGCGCATCATGCGGTAGATCGCCACACGCGCAGCCATCTGATCGGCGGTATCGTCCACACGCAGGGTCGACGAGATGTAAGCGCCTTCGTTGAGCTCGTTGATGTACAGCGTCTCGATCGCAGCGATGCCGGCTGCGCGCATTTCGCCCAGCATGGTTTCCGTGATCTCGTCATTGGCGTTGGCGATGACTTCGCCGGTTTCCGCATTGATGACGTTCTTGGCCAGCACACGACCCAGCAGGTAGTCTTCGGGCACCGAGATATGGTCCACCTTGGCTGCCGTCAGGTCACGCAGATGCTTGGCGTTGATGCGCTTGTCCTTTTCGACAATCACATTGCCTTGCTTGTCGGAAATGTCGAAGCGTGCGACTTCGCCCTTCCAGCGATCGGGTACGAATTCAAGCATCCCGCCTTCATTGTGCAGCGCGATATGATCGAAGCTCGAGAAATAGGCCAGAATTGCCTCGACCGTCATGCCGATGGATTTCAGCAGGATGGTGACGGGCATTTTGCGCCGACGGTCGATACGGAAGAACAGGACGTCCTTGGGATCGAATTCGAAGTCCAGCCAGGAGCCGCGGTAGGGAATCACGCGTGCCGAGAACAGCAGCTTGCCCGAGCTGTGGGTCTTGCCCCGGTCGTGCTCAAAGAACACACCCGGCGAGCGATGCAGCTGCGAGACGATGACGCGTTCGGTGCCATTGATCACAAAAGAGCCGGTGTCCGTCATGAGCGGCATTTCGCCCATGTAGACTTCCTGCTCTTTGATTTCCTTGACAGTGGGCTTGCTGACTTCGCGATCCATCAGCACCAGGCGAACCTTGGCGCGCAAGGGCGACGCATAGGTCAGACCGCGCAGCTGGCATTCCTTGACATCGAACACCGGGGTGCCCAACATATAACTTACAAATTCGAGACGCGCCATCTGATTATGGCTTACGATCGGGAATATGGAATTGAAAGCAGCCTGCAGGCCTTCTTCGCTGCGTTTGGACGCAACGGCATCAGCCTGTAGAAATGTTTTGAATGAATGCAGCTGAGTGGCCAGCAGGTAGGGGACGTCCTGGACGTCCTCGCGCTTGGCGAAACTTTTGCGTATGCGCTTCTTTTCGGTGTACGAATAAGGCATGAGCACTCCGACTCGAGGGTTACATGGGCCGTCAACCACGGCCACGGTTTACGACTCCAGAAAATCCGGCTTGCTACGTATCTAAACCGGGTTTTCTGGAAACGCAAAAGCCCGGGAAGGCCTGGGCGCTTCCCGGGCAAACCAATAAGGTCTTATTTGATCTCGACCTTGGCGCCGGCATCTTCCAGCTTTTTCTTGGCTTCGTCGGCAGCAGCCTTGTCCACGCCTTCCTTGACGGGCTTCGGTGCACCATCGACCAGGTCCTTGGCTTCT
>JAKDMO010000071.1 GCA_030452305.1 Alcaligenaceae bacterium
GCTGCCGACCGGGCCCTGGCGGAATTACAAGACGCCCGCAAGCGCGAGGGCACGCGGCTGGCCGAGGCCATGCTTCAGGCCTCCAAAGACATCGACAAGATCGTCGATCAGGTCGAGGACGCCCTGCCCGAGATCATCGCCGAGCAGCAATCCCGCATCGCGCAACGCCTGCGCGATGCCCTGATGGCCGCAAGCCCCGAAGGCTTTGCACAGATCAGCGGTACCGAACTGTCTGCGCGCATCGCGCAGGAAACGGCCGTGTTCGGCCTGCGCACCGATGTGGCCGAGGAACTGACCCGCCTGCGCTCGCACGTCGAGGAACTGGCCCACATCCTGACGGGGGATACTTCCGGGGTCAAAGGCAGCCTGGGCAAGCGACTGGATTTCCTGTTCCAGGAGATGAACCGCGAGGCCAATACATTGGGATCCAAGGCCGCCGCCATGACTGTGACGCAAGCGGCCATCGACCTGAAGCTGTTGATAGAACAGATGCGCGAGCAGGCCCAGAATATTGAGTAGTTCGGCGCATGGGCTCGCCATGCAAAACACTGGAAATCGACACAATCTGTGATTGATTCTCATTCATCACGATGATAATATTTGTGTCGTGTTAATCCCATTTCTCATCATGCTGCGCGAGGGTATCGAGGCCGCGCTGATTGTCGGCATCATTGCCGGATACCTGCATAAAAGCGGCCGTGCAAACCTCATGCCCGCAGTCTGGGTCGGTGTCCTGCTAGCCGCCGCCCTGTCGCTTTTTGCGGGCGCGGCATTGCAGATGTTCGCCGCCGAGTTCCCGCAAAAACGCCAGGAATTCTTTGAGGCCATCGTCAGTCTGGTCGCTGTCGTCATTCTGACCTCCATGGTGTTCTGGATGCGCAAGGCCGCGCACTCGATCAAAGGCACGCTGCAGGCATCGGTGGATCACGCGCTGGCGCAATCCTCCAGCGGCCGGGCCTGGGCCTTGGTCGGCATGGCCTTTCTGGCCGTGGCGCGCGAAGGGCTGGAATCGATTTTCTTCCTTCTGGCGGTCTTCCAGCAAAGCTCAGGGTGGGAGGCGCCAGTCGGCGCCCTGGCCGGAATCGCCCTGTCCGTTGGCGTGGGCTGGGGCCTGTATGCCGGTAGTGTGCGCCTGAACCTGCGCCGTTTCTTTAGGCTGACGGGCCTGTTCATTCTGCTGGTGGCGGCAGGACTGATGGCCGGTGTGCTGCGCAAGCTGCACGAGGCCGGTGTGTGGAACCATCTGCAGCACGTGGTCTTTGACCTCAGCGGCACCCTGCCCATGGACAGCGTGGCAGGCACGATCCTGTCGGGGCTGCTGGGCTACCAGGATGCACCGGTGGTGGGCGAGGTGATCGTTTACGTCGCGTTCCTCGCGATCTGCCTGTTTTTCTTTTTGCGGCCCGTCCGATCCTCCAGGCCCGCGCCGGCACCAACGCCTGTCACGACTCACTGAAAAAGGTTTTCAATGCCTGCCACGCCGCCTTCTTCGCGTCTGATGCGATTTGCCGTCCTCGGGTCGGCCCTGCTGCTTATTCTGGCATTGATCGCATTCTGGTACGCCTCGGAACATGCCAGGCAGCGTCCAGGCCCCTCTGCCGATCAAACGATTACCGTAACGATCCAGGGCAAGGCATGCACACCCAACGCCATCACCGTGCCCGCAGGCCCCACGACCTTCACGATTGTGAACCAATCCGAGCGTGTCCTCGAGTGGGAAATCCTGGATGGCGTCATGGTCGTCGAAGAACGCGAAAACATTGCACCGGGTTTCACACAGACCATGACGGCGAATCTACAGCCAGGCACGTATGAAATCACCTGTGGGCTGCTAAGCAATCCACGCGGCACCCTGACGGTCACCCCATCGAGCACGTCCAAAGCCGAAGCGGCGCACCCCCCGCTGGTGAATTACATCGGAGCACTGGCCGAATACAAGGTATTCCTGACCCTGGGCGCCGACAAATTCGAGCAATCCGTACAGGCTCTGTCGACAGCGATCCAGGCCAATGATCTGGAACACGCCCGCGCACTGTACGCGCCCGCCCAGACAGCCTATGCCCGAATCGAAGCCATGGCCTCGCGATTTGCCGACCTGGATGCGCGTATCAACGCCCCGGCCCAGTACTTCGAAAAGCGCGAGGCCGACCCGGAATTCGTCGGGCTGCAGCGTATCGCCTACGGGCTGTTTTCCCAAGGTTCCCTGAGCGGGCTGGCGCCCATTGCCCAGACGCTTCAACAGGATGCCGATACGCTGAAAACACGGTTGCACGACATGAAGCTGCAGCCCGCGCTACTGGCGGATTCGGCCACAAAGCTGCTGCAGCGCGAAGCACGGGCCCTGGCCAACCCTGAGGAAATCAGCTTGCCCGGGGCGACCGAAACCCTGCGGAGCCGGGTGGAAGGCGCCAAAAAATCAGCTGATCTGCTCGCACCACTGATTACCAAGGCCGCCCCCGACTTGCAGCAGGCCCTGAGCGATGATTTTGCCGCGCTCGCAAACAAACTGCCGCCCATTACCGACGGCGCACTGCCCGCCCCGCTGGATGCGGCGCAGGCCAAGGCCCTGGCCACGCTCGTGGACTCGACCGCACAAGACCTGGGCCGCATCAATTCGGCTCTGGGTATCGAGTAGGAGCTTACTGATGACGACATTGCACAAACCTTCTTCACCCGGCCCCGCATCGCCCGAACGTCGGCGCGCACTGGGGCGGCTGGGTGCTGCGGCTGGCGCAGCCGCCCTGGCCGGAGGCGCGTCTGTGCACGCGCATGCCGCGACCAGTTCGTCCCTTCAGGACGCACAGGTCACCGATGCGCCGCACAGCACCAAAACCGGAGATCGCGTTCCCCATCTGGGCCGCCACCAGGCGGGGGTGGTGACACCGCGCCCGACCTGCGGCATGCTGGCATCCTTTGACGTATTGGCACGCGACCGCCAGGAACTGGAGCATATGTTCCGCATACTGACCGAGCGCATCGCGTTCCTGACTCAGGGCGGGCCTGCGCCCAGGCTGGATCCCAAGCTGCCACCGGCGGGCTCCGGCATCCTGGGGCCCATCGTGCACCCGGACGGCCTGACCGTCACGGTCTCTGTCGGTGCCAGCCTGTTTGACGCCCGCTACGGCCTGGCCGACCACAAGCCACGCCATCTGCAGCCCATGGCGTCCCACCCGAACGATGCCCTGGATGCCGAGCGGTGCCACGGGGATTTGTCCATACAGTTCTGCTCGAACACCCCGGACACCAATATCCATGCCCTGCGCGACCTCATCAAAAACCTGCCCGGTGCGCTGTGGCTGCGCTGGAAGCAGGAAGGCACCGTGCCACCCATCGCCACCGTGCCCGGGCAGCCGACGGAAAGCGCGCGCAATTTTCTGGGTTTTCACGATGGATCGGCCAATCCCGATTCATCCGAAGACGCACTGATGGACCGCATCGTCTGGGTGCAAGCGGGTGATCAGGAACCTGCCTGGGCAGCGTACGGCAGCTACCAGGCCGTGCGCATCATCCGTAATTTCGTCGAACGCTGGGATCGTACCCCGCTGCAGGAGCAGCAAACGATATTCGGGCGGGTCAAACGCAACGGCGCACCGCTGGATGGCGGGCGAACCGAACATGACGTGCCGGATTACAGCCGCGACCCCGAAGGAAAAACCACACCACTGAATGCCCATATCCGCCTGGCGAACCCACGTACACCCGCCAGCCAGGCGAACTTGATGCTGCGCCGGCCTTTCAATTTTTCCAACGGCGTCACCAAATCCGGCCAGCTTGAAATGGGGCTGCTGTTTATCTGCTATCAGGCTGACCTGGAAAAAGGTTTTATCACCGTGCAGAAACGCCTGGACGGCGAGCCGCTTGAGGAATACATCAAGCCCGTAGGCGGCGGCTTTTTCTTTACATTGCCCGGCATGCGCGATGCGCAGGATTGGCTGGGCAGGACACTGCTCGAAGCCGGCCACCCCACCTAAATTTTCACCCATACAAATCAAGGAACCGACCCATGCCCATGATATTTCCCAGCAAGCAGATCTGCCGTCGCGCCCTGACCATGCTGGCTGCAGGCGCCATCGGTCTGTATGCCTCTGTGGCGAGTGCCGCTGTGAACCCGCTGCAACTGGTTGCTCCAATCTCGGAATACAAGATCTATGTCTCGCAGAACGTCGAGAAACTGGTCAATGACACCAAGCGCTTTACCGACGCCGTCAAGGCCGGCAAGATCGACCGGGCCAAGGCACTGTTTGCACCCACGCGCATGCATTACGAGCGCATCGAACCCGTTGCCGAATTGTTCAGTGACCTGGATGCGTCCATAGACTCGCGCGCCGATGATCACGAACTGGCTGAAAAAGATCCCGGTTTCACGGGCTTTCATCGCATCGAATACGCGCTGTGGGAACAGAACAGCACGGACGGCATGACCCCATTTGCCGACAAACTGATGGCCGATGTGAATGAGCTGGCCACACGCCTGAATACCCTGACTTTTCCACCCCGGAAAGTCGTGGGCGGCGCCGCTGTACTGATGGAGGAAGTTGCCGCCACCAAGATATCCGGTGAGGAAGACCGCTACAGCCATACAGATCTGTGGGACTTCCAGGCGAACTTTGAAGGTGCCTACAAAATCGTTGAACTGCTGCAGCCCCTGATTGAACTGGAAGACCCGGCCTTCGCGGACAAGACCGAGAAAAATTTCCAGACTGTGTTCGATACACTAGCCAAATACAAGACCGAAGACGGTGGATTCAAGCCCTATTCCGATTTGAGCGACTCCGACCGCAAACTGCTGGCAGGCCGCGTCACCGTGCTGGCCGAAGACTTGTCCAAACTGCGCGGAATGATGGGCCTGAATTGATATTCATGATTATTTTGATTGATAAGGGAAAATCCCTATATGGCTCATGAATCAATAATCGTTCCCAAGCAATAATATCAGCACGTTCAAATTTGCCGTATTGAAGTTGATTTCCATCAATTTCAATACGGCTTTTTAATTGCTATTTGATATGGATCAACGAAATCAATATTGGTTTATTTATATTGATTGGTTTGACTATTGAATCTATGCGGTCAGTTAATCCTTATTATAAAAACGGGCATTATTGACTCGTATATTGACCCTCCATAGACTGGTTTGCGCCGAATATTCAATCTTAAAGGCGCGACCATGGCCCAACGAATTATTGATCTGACACTTTCAGCGCTGGCCAGTCTGGCGAGTCTGCTGCTCTCCTGGCCATATTGGCGTGATTTCGAGTACTGGCCCGAATCACCCACCATGTGGTTGCTGTATTTCATTATTGGCTTTGTACTGGCCACGTATGTGTTCTACGTGTTTCTGGACAGTGTTCGAACCCTGTTCCTGCATGAGGATCAGGCACGCGACACCACGCTGTCGTCGCCTGCGACCAAGAACGGAGATCAATCATGAGCTGCCTGAACGGTACCGACTGCAAGGAGCCCGTCAAACGCCATTTGGCCATGGGCATACTCGTACTGATGGCCGTGATATTCCTGGTGCTATCGGTCTGGTCATTCATGGGGTCGCGCACCCAGGCCGTACCTGATGCGGTGCAGTACGGGTCACAGGACGCCGTGGCCGGCAAGCGCGTATTCCAGGCATACAACTGCATGGGATGCCACACCATCGTAGGTAACGGTGCCTACTTCGGCCCTGACCTGACAAAGACCTACCTGCATGTGGGCCCGGCCTGGCTGGCGGCCTTCCTGCCTTCGGCCGGGGGCTGGCCGACTGCCGCCGCCGTGCAGGTGCAGTTGCAAAACACGGTCGTCCAGCAGGAATCGGGCGTGGCCGATATGGCCGCCTACCAGGAACGCTACCCCGGCGCACACGGGCGCATCACCCGCAGGGGCGGCCATGCGACGCTGATGCCCAATCTGCCGCTGGACGCCGATGAGGTGGCGGGGCTGATCGCTTTCCTGAAGTACACCTCTGAAATGAACAACGAAGGCTGGCCACCCAAGCCCAAGGTCGATGGGGTGGCTCTGTTGCAAGCCAGGCGAGGTATGCCGACCGGCCCTGTGTCGATGGGCGGCACACCCGTCGTGGCCATGACTGCAGCCTCGTCCGCGAGCCCGGGCGCAAGTGCAAGCGAGGATCCCGTTGCACTGGGCGCGAAGCTGACCCAGGACCTGGGCTGCATGGCCTGCCACGCCAAGGATCAAAAGCGTGTCATCGGGCCGGGCTGGGGCGGCCTGTACGGATCGCAGACCACGCTGGCCGATGGCAGCACGGTAGAAGTCGATGATGCCTATCTGATCCAGGCCATACGAAGGCCCGACGCACAGATCGTGGCGGGCTACCCACCAGGCACGATGCCGTCCTACGACGCCCTGCTCAACGAGCACGATATGAATGCGATCCTGGCCTACCTGCACAGCCTGCAAGGGGATAAAAAATGATCACGATCCAATACCAGACACAGCACCTGAGCATGCGATTTTTCATGCTGATGCTGGTGCTGTTCTTTTTCCAGGCAGGCTTCGGCCTGATGATCGCGGCCCAGCAAGCCGACCCAACGCTGCTGGCAGGCGTGCTGAACTTCAATATCATGCGTGCCCAGCACCTGAATTTGGGCATTATCTGGATTCTGTCGGGCTTTATCGGCACGATCCTGTTTGTCGGTCCGCTGCTGTCAAATCGCGAACTCGCTGCACCATGGCTGATCAAGTTTCTGTTTATTGCGCTGATCGCGGTGACAATATGGAACGTCGCCACCCAGGTACTCGCAGCCCAGGGCATCGCCGGCTGGTGGCTGGGGCAACCCTGGTTCCAGGAGGGCCTGGAATACCTGGAGGCCGGGCGCATCGCCGACATCATCATCCTGGTCGGGTTCGCCATCCTGTGCTACATCGTGCTGCGTACCTTCCCGCCCGTGCGTCAGTGGAATGAAATCCACTGGGGGCTGGGCCTCGGGGTGATCGCCCTGACGCTGGTGTGGGTCTTCGGGCTGTTTTTCATCGAACGCCTGGACCTTCAGGAATACTTCCGCTGGTATGTGGTGCATTACTGGGTAGAGGGCGTGTGGGAAGTCATCCACATTACCCTGGTGGGCTTTCTGCTGGTGCTGATGTTCAAGGCCGACGTGAAGTCCGTAGGCTACGCCGTATTCTGGGGCATCACTCTGGTGTGGCTCTCGGGCCTGATCGGCAACGCGCACCACTACTTCTGGATCGGCACGCCTGAATTCTGGCAATTCTGGGGGTCGCTGTTCAGCGCGCTGGAACCCCTGCCGCTGGTCTTCTGCTTCTGGCATATCTACCTGGACGCTCACCAGGATAGAAAGCCTCTGGAAAACGCCCCGGCCTTCTACTTCATTCTGGGCTCGGTGATCCTGGAACAGGTCGGCGCCGGCATCCTGGGCTTTACCATGACCTTCGCCCTGACCAATGTCTGGTCGCACGGAACCTGGGTCACCCCCAGCCACGCCCACCTGGCGCTGTTCGGAACCTTTGGTATGCTGGGCATCGCATCGGCCTACTATGCAGTCCCGCTGATGCGCAAGATCAGCTTCGACCAAAGAATCGGCAAACTGGCCTTCTGGCTGGTCTTCATCGGCATGCTGGGCATTGCCTTCGCATTCGCCATTGGCGGCACGATCCAGGTGTTTATGTACCGTACCCTGGGCTTGGACTGGTTCGGCGGCGATGTCTTTCCGGCGATGCAGTTCTACAAATCGCTGGTCGTGCTCTTTGGCGTGATCTTTGCGGTGGGCGCAGGCCTGCTGATATTCGATCTGCTGACCATGGGCCTGCGCACCCCGTCGCTGGCCCGCGCACCCGAGGCCCGGGTATCCAGGCTTTCGCCGCCAGAAACCGGCTGGAGCAGCGTCCTGGGGCGTTTCGAGGCCGGGATGTGGCTGATGACCATGTGGATCTTTGGCGCCATCATCACGCTGGGTCTGCTCAGCTTCAACCTGCCGATCGTACAGGCGGGTGACCCGACCCTGCCCTACCTGCTGGCCTGGGTCGGCTACCCCGGCCTGTTGCTGACCACCCTGCTGTTTGTATGGCGCTTCCTGAGTTCGCTGGGCGCGCGTTGCGAGCAGCCGATCGCCACCCCCAACCTGGGGGCTGCAGCAGCCTGATCCAGTGGCGGCCCGGCCACCCGGTGTACGGGCGTCGCCGGGCTGATCTACGCGTACAATATGCGCTGTCAGCACAGGATCGAAGCATGAGAGACAGCGCAGCGGTACAGCCCCTGGCGGCCCCCATAATGCCCGGGGTCGCGTATCCCGTACTCGGCGCCATCAGCGCGACCCATCTGCTGAACGACATGATGCAGTCGGTGTTGCTGGCCATCTACCCGTTGCTGCAGGGCAATTTCGACCTCAGCTTCGTACAGATCGGCCTCATCACGCTGGCCTTCCAGTTCTCGTCTTCGCTGCTGCAGCCTGTCATCGGCCTGTTCACCGACAAGCGGCCCCAGCCCTATTCGCTGCCCGTGGGCATGGGCTTTACGTTCTGCGGTCTGCTGCTGCTGTCACAGGCCTGGAACTTCCACAGCATTCTGGCCGCCGCCACCCTGATCGGGGCGGGGTCCTCGGTCTTTCACCCTGAATCCTCGCGCGTGGCGCGCATGGCGTCCTCGGGGCACCACGGCCTGGCTCAATCCATATTCCAGGTGGGCGGCAACATCGGATCCTCGATCGGTCCGCTGTTGGTCGGTTTCCTGATCATCCCGCATGGGCAGTCCAGCGTAGCCTGGGTATCGCTGGCCGCACTGATCGGTATCGCCATCCTGATCCGCGTCAGCCGCTGGTATGCCGTGAATTTGACCAGCGTGCGCGGGCGCAGCAGCCTGTCCAAAACCGAGACCGGCCTCAGTTCGCGCCAGATCGGCTCGGCTGTCGTCGTGCTGCTGGTCCTGATTTTCTCGAAGTACTTTTATCTGGCGGGGCTGACCAGTTACTTCACCTTTTATCTGATGCACCACTTTGATTTGCCCATGCAGCAGGCCCAATACAGTTTGTTTGTATTTTTGTCCGGCGTAGCCATAGGCACCATCACCGGCGGGCCGATCGGTGACCGGATCGGGCGCAAGCGCGTGATTTGGGGCTCGATCCTGGGCGCCGCGCCCTTTGCCCTGGCGCTGCCCTACGCCGGCTTGTTCTGGACACTGGTTCTGGTGTTCTGTGTCGGCGTCATGATTGCATCCGCCTTCCCGGCGATTATCGTATACGCCCAGGAACTGATGCCCGGCAAAACCGGCACGGTATCGGGGCTGTTCTTTGGGCTGGCCTTCGGCATGGGCGGCCTGGGGGCCGCTGCGCTGGGCAAGCTGGCCGATATGACAAGCATCGAATATGTCTACCATGTATGCTCATTCCTGCCCCTGCTGGGGATCTGCGCCTTCCTCCTGCCCGACATGCGAAATCGGACGGAAAAGCGCTGATGACCACGGTACCGACGTCCCGAACCTCTGCCATTTTGCTGGGCGCCTGCCTGATCCTGATTGCCTTCAACCTGCGGCTGGTGTTTTCCAGCCTGTCGGTACTGCTGCCTGAAATCACCGCCGGCCTGAATATGTCGGGTACGGTGGCCGGATACCTGACTACGGTGCCGGTGTTGTGCATGGGCGTGTTTGCGCCGGCCGCACCCTGGCTGGGGCGGCGCATTGGTACCGAACGCAGCCTGCTGATTGTGCTGGTGCTGCTGACCATCGGGACGGCACTGCGCGGCGCCGACGGCATCGGCACCCTGTTCGTGGGATCCATCATCGCGGGCGGGGCCATCGCAATCGGCAATGTGCTGCTGCCCAGCCTGGTCAAACGGGATTTCGCCTCACGCCCCGGCCTGATGACAGGCCTCTACACCATGAGCCTGTGCGGTGGCGCGGCTGTGGCGGCCGCCGCCACCCTGCCGCTGATACACGGACTGGGCAGCGAGTGGGATCTGGGCGTGGCGATGTGGGCCGTGCCGGCAGTGGTGGTCGGTCTGCTGTGGGCACCCATGGCCCTGAAAACCGGCACGGGGGGCGTGCGCAAGATGCTGCCGGTGCGACACCTGCACCGCGATCCCCTGGCCTGGAACGTCACGTTCTTTATGGGCCTGCAATCCGCCCTGGCCTACTGTGTAATGGGCTGGCTCGCACCCATCATCCGCGAACGCGGCGTATCCGGCACCGAGGCCGGAATCGTGGTGTCGGTCTCGATCATGATGCAGGTGGTCGCCTGCCTGCTGGTGCCGCTATTGGCCTCGCGCCGACGGGATCAGCGCGTGATCAGCGTCACGCTGGTGCTGCTGGCCATCGTGGGCTTGCTGGGGATGCTTGCCGCCCCGCTGTGGTCGATCTGGATCTGGGCGGTGATTCAGGGTATCGGGCAGGGTGGCCTTTTTGCCGTTGCGATGATGTTCATCGTATTGCGCTCACCCGACGCGCACGTGGCCGCGCAGTTATCGGGTATGGCCCAGACCATAGGCTATGTGCTGGCAGCCGGCGGCCCATTGCTGGTCGGCATCCTGCACGATCGTTTCGGCAGTTTCGATGCAACAGCATGGCTGTTTATCGGCCTGGGCGTGCTGACGGCCTATAACGGCTGGCGCGCCGGGCGCAATATGCTGGTCAGGGCAGAGGTCGTGACGACCTGAACTGTGACGCCTGAGAAACCCTACAGGCCTTCCTTTGAGAGCACCAACGTCGCGTTGGTGCCGCCAAAGCCGAAGCTGTTGGACAGCGCCGTGCGGACCTCGGCCTTTTCGATGGTTTCACGTACGATGTTCAGGCCTTCCGTCGCGGGATCCAGATTGTCGATATTGGCCGATGCGGCGATGAAGCCGTGCTCCATCATCAACAATGTATAGATCGCCTCGTTCACGCCGGCCGCACCCAGGGCATGACCCGACAGCGACTTGGTCGATGCGATGGCGGCCTGGCCGTCGGGGAACACCTCGCGAATGGCTTCGAGTTCCTTTACATCGCCCACGGGCGTGCTGGTGCCGTGCGTATTGATGTAATCGATGGGTGCCTTGACGTCCTGCAGGGCCAGGCGCATGCAGCGCACTGCCCCCTCGCCCGAGGGTGCCACCATATCGTAGCCATCGGATGAGGCGCCATAACCCACGACTTCGGCGTAGATCCGGGCGCCGCGCGCACGCGCATGCTCATATTCCTCTAGCACCAGAATGCCGCCGCCACCCGAAATCACAAAGCCGTCGCGATCCACATCGTAGGTGCGCGATGCGCGCTCGGGCGCGTCGTTATACCGGGTGGAAAGCGCGCCCATGGCATCGAACATGAATGACAGCGACCAGTGTTCCTCCTCGGCGCCGCCCGCGAAAACGATGTCCTGCTTGCCCATCTGGATCTGCTCGACCCCATTGCCGATGCAATGCGCACTGGTCGAGCAGGCCGAACTGATGGCGTAGTTGATGCCCTTGATTTCAGCCCCCGTGGCCAGGCAGGCCGACACGCCGCTGCTCATGGCCTTGGTCACCATATAGGGCCCCACGCGGCGCACGCCCTTTTCCTTCAGGGTCTTGATGCCCTCGTAGATGCTGGAATGCGATGCGCCGCCCGCCCCAACAATCAAGCCGGTGCGCACGTTTGAAACGAGCTCGGGTGGCAGGGCCGCATCATGAATGGCTTCCTGCATGGCCACCCACGCATAGGCATGACCGTCGGCCATGAAACGGCTGAGCTTGCGGTCGATCAGGTTCTGGTAGTCCAGATGCACCGATCCGGCGACATGAGAGCGCAAACCATGTTCGGCATAAACGGGCTGATGGGAAATCCCCGAGCGGCCCTCGCGCAGGCTTTGCAGGACTTCGGACTGATTATTGCCAAGGCTGGAAACGATACCCATCCCGGTGACGACCACACGACGCATGATCGCGTCCTCCTAGAA
>JAKDMO010000072.1 GCA_030452305.1 Alcaligenaceae bacterium
ACCATGACATCACTGCCGCGCGGTTCGAGTACGGTGGCGCAGCGCCAGGCGTCGTGGTGCTCGGCCAGCAGGGCTTTGCGTTCCGCCAGGCTGCCGACGCCCAGATCGGGAAAGCCGTCCAGTACGAGCCGCGTGGGTTCGCCGCCGGTGTGTGAGTCTAGAAAACGGATGCGTGCCATGGCGGTCTCGTTGTAAAGAGTGCTGGAATTTACAGTAGTTGGAATCGGTCCGGCCGATAGGCCTCGATGGGTATGGCCGGGGGCCGGCCCAGGACCAGGTCGCGCACAATGCGTGCGGTTGCCGCCGATTGCGTCAGGCCCAGATGTCCGTGGCCAAAGGCGTAGATAACGGCAGGATGACGTGTCGAGTGCCCGATCACTGGTAGCGTATCGGGCAGGCTGGGCCGAAAGCCCATCCACTGGGTGCCGCCTGCGGCATTCAGGCCGGGCAGAAAGGCCTGGGCCTTTTGCAGCATGGCCTGGGCGCGGCGGAAGTCAGGCGGTCGCTGCAGGCCGCCCAGCTCGACTGCGCCACCGATGCGCAATCCGCAGTCCAGCGGCGTGACGACAAAACCATGTTCGCCGAACGTCAACTGGCGGCGCACGTCGAATGCGCCCGATGGCAAGGTGGTGTTGTAGCCGCGCTCGGTTTCCAGGGGAATGCGATCGCCCATCTGGCGTGCCAACTGATGTGACCAGGCGCCGGCGGCCACGACGATCTGCGCGGCCTGTACCGACTGACCGTCGCGCAGGGTCACGGCCACCCCGCCGTCGCGCGTAGCGATGTGAGTGACCCGATCCTTCAGGAACACAGCGCCGTGCGCCAGGGCGGCCTCGCCGATCGAGCGGGCCAGTACATGCGGGTCGCTGACTGTGCGCCAGCCTGGCAGGAATGTGCCGTATGCAAAGCGTTTCGCGAGTCCGGGCTGCAGTGCCGCCAGTTCCTCGCCCTGAACGTGGCGCAGCGCGATGCCGTGCGCTTCGCGTTGACGGGCACCCGCCATCGAGGCTTCGAAGGCTTGCCGGGTTTCGTAGAGTTCCAGGGCGCCATCATGGTGCACCATGTCGGCCAGCCCGGTGCGTGCCAGCAAGGCATCCATTTCACTGCCGGCCAGCGTCATCATCCGGGATTGGGCCTCGATGCCGGCCTGGTACCGATCGGCCCGGCCGGCGCGTAGCAGGCGCAGCAGCCACGGCGCGATTCGTGGCGCATAGGCCGGCGGTATGGATAAGGGGCCCAGCGGGTCAATAAACCATTTGAGGGCACGCCGGGTGAGTCCAGGCGCGGCCATGGGCAGGATCTCGGCAAAAGCCAGTGCGCCCGCGTTGCCAAAGCTGGCTTCCATGGCCAGGCCTTTGGCGTCGATCAGCGCGACGCGCTTGCCCGCCTCGACCAGATACAGTGCCGTCGCAGCGCCGATGATGCCCGCACCGATGACTGCAAGGTCATATTGGGCGGTCCTCGTCATGTGTGCCTCCGGCGCTCGGCGTGCTCAGTTGTTGCCCCAGCGGCGCGCCATGATGGCCCGTTCGAGCATGCCGATATAAGACTGGATGATGATCTCGTGACGATTCTGCAGGTCCACGTAGGAACAGGCGATTGCGTGCAGGATCTTGCCGTTTTCCTGAATCAGCTTGAGGCTGTGCACGACTTTCAGGCGAACCACGATTTCACCCGCCTCGGGCAGGTTCAGCGTGCATTGGTCGTACACGGTGCCAGGCGTCGCATCCAGGTACTTATCGTTGTCGATTATTTGTAGGCCGCCTGCACTGATATCGCGCAAGGGCAGCGAGATCTCGCCGCGTGGCGCCATGGGGTGGCGCAGCGTGCATGTGGCTGGATTGACCGACGGGACATCGACACGAAAGTGCTCACGACGTTGCAGGCGTTGCAGTGCTGCAGGCATCGGCATGGCCAGAGCTGGTTTGCCCTGGTGCGTGGTCGGGGTCAGCTTGCCCTCGAATTCAATCAGGATACGGTGCAGCATCGCCTGGAACCGCACCGATGTCGAATGCAGCAGCTGGCTATTGACCCCGGCCTCAGAGGCGTTGTCCATGACCAGTCTGTTTGCCTTGTCATCAATCTGAAGAATTGTCGAGATCAGCGACACGGCGCGACCGGGGATGTCGAGGCGTACCAGGGTGTTGTGCCTAGCAATCGAGCTCATGATGGATCTGATCTCGAGCGGCAGCGTAACCAGATAGTGGTTGTCCTCGTCAGTCATGGTCCGGTTTGTAGGTGATTCTTGCGTAGCATTCTATAGTAGTTTGGTCGGCCCGTTAGGGCTGGGGGGGATAGCTCATCCCCCCCACGGCCTACTCTGTGGCTTTGACCATTTCTTCGAGGACTTTCTTGGCGTCACCAAAGACCATCATGGTCTTGTCCATGTAGAACAGTTCGTTGTCCAGGCCGGCGTAGCCGGCGGCCATCGAGCGTTTGTTCACGATCACGTTGCGCGCCTTGTAGGCCTCCAGAATCGGCATCCCGGCGATCGGCGAGTTCGGATCGTTTTTGGCGGCGGGATTGACCACATCATTGGCCCCCGGCACCAGTACGACGTCGGTCTGGCTGAATTCGCTGTTGATGTCGTCCATCTCGAAGACCTGGTCGTAGGGGACTTCGGCTTCGGCCAGCAGCACGTTCATGTGCCCGGGCATGCGTCCGGCCACGGGGTGGATTGCGTACTTCACGGTGACCCCCTGCTCGGTGAGCTTGGCGGCGAGTTCCTTCAAAGCGTGCTGGGCGCGGGCCACAGCCAGGCCGTAGCCCGGCACGATGGTGACGGTCTCGGCGTTGCTCATCAGGAAGGCGGCGTCCTCCGGGCTGCCCGACTTGACGTTGCGCGCGGTCTGCGAGGCGGCGCCCGCCGCCCCGGGTTCGGCCCCGAATCCACCCAGGATCACGTTAAAGAACGAGCGGTTCATCGCCTTGCACATGATGTAGGACAGAATGGCGCCCGAGGAGCCCACCAGTGAGCCTGCGATGATCAGCATCGGGTTGTTCAGCGAAAACCCGATACCCGCCGCCGCCCAGCCCGAGTAGCTGTTCAGCATCGAGATCACGACGGGCATATCGGCCCCGCCGATCGGAATGATGATGAGCACCCCGAGCACAAAGGCGCACAGGGTCATCAGCACGAAGGGCAGCCAGGCCTGCGTGGCCATGAACCAGAAGCCGCAGGCCAGCATCACGATCGCCAGCGCCAGGTTCAGCATATGCTGGTTTTTGAAGACGACCGGTGCGCCCTGAAAGAGGCGGAATTTATACTTGCCCGAGAGCTTGCCAAAGGCGATGACCGAGCCCGAAAACGTGATCGCGCCCACAAAGGTGCCGATAAAGAGCTCAAGCCGGTTGCCCACAGGGATGGGCGCGCCCAGGCCCGCGATGCCAAAGGCGTGGGGTTCGGAGACCACTGCGACGGCAATCGCCACGGCTGCCAGGCCGATCATGCTGTGCATGAAGGCGATGAGCTCGGGCATCTTGGTCATCTCGACCTTTTTTGCCAGCAAGGTGCCGATGGTGCCGCCGACCAACAGGCCCAGCACGATGCGCCCCAGGCCCAGCGAGGTGGTGCCCTCGCGTGCCAGGCCAATGATCAGTACGGCGGTCGTGATGATGGCGATGGCCATGCCGACCATGCCGAACAGATTGCCCCGACGCGAAGTCGTGGGGTGCGACAAGCCCTTCAGGGCCTGGATGAAGCACACCGAGGCGATGAGGTAGAGCAGGGTAACGAGGTTGGCCGAGATCATGACTTGCCTCCGGCCGGCTTGCGGTCTTTTTTCTTGAACATTTGCAGCATGCGTTGGGTCACGAGGAATCCGCCAAAGACGTTGACCGCAGCCAGCGCCACGGCAAAGATGCCCATGTAGTGGGCCAGCGCGCCTTCGGTCAGGCCGGTGGCGAGCATCGCGCCCACGATCACGATGGCCGAGATCGCGTTGGTGACGGCCATCAGCGGGGTGTGTAGCGCCGGGGTTACGTTCCAGACCACATGGAAGCCCACGTAGACCGCGAGCACAAAGATGGTGATGTTAATGAGGGTTGGGTTCACCGCTTCCATTAGGCGCTCCTGAGAACCTGGCCGTCTTTGCAGACCATGCAGGCTTTGATGATGTCGTCGTCCTCGATCAGGGCCAACTGCCCCTCGGGGCCGCTGAGCATTTTCATGAAGTCGAGGATGTTGCGCGCGTAGAGCGCCGAGGCATCGGTGGGCAGCAGCGCGGGCAGGTTGCTGATGCCCACCAGTGTGACGCCCTCGTGGTGCACGATTTCGTCCTTGACCGATAGCGGGCAGTTGCCGCCGCGCTCGACGGCCATGTCCACGATCACCGAGCCCGGCTTCATGGCCGCCACCGTTTCCGGAGCGATCAGCACAGGCGCGGGGCGCCCCGGGATCAGCGCCGTGGTGATGACGATATCGGCCTGCTTGCAGCGCTCGGCCACCAGTGCGGCCTGACGTTGCATCCAGGCCTGCGGCATCGGCCGGGCGTAACCGCCCGTGCCTTCGGCGATTTCGCGCTCTTCGTCGGTCTCGAAGGGCACGTCGATGAACTTTGCGCCCAGGGATTCCACCTGCTCGCGCGCGGCGGGCCGCACATCAGAGGCCTCGACCACGGCGCCCAGGCGCCGGGCGGTGGCGATTGCCTGCAGACCGGCCACCCCGGCGCCCAGCACCACCGCACGGGCGGCCTTCAGGGTGCCCGCCGCAGTCATCATCATCGGAAAGATCCGGCCGTAGTGCTCGGCGGCGACCAGTACGGCCTTGTAGCCGGCCAGATTCGCCTGGGAAGACAGCACGTCCAGGCTCTGGGCACGCGTGATGCGTGGCGCGGCCTCGAGCGCAAAGGCGGTGAGGCCCGCCTGCGCCAGACGTGCGAGCCCTTCGGAGTCAAAGGGATCAAGCATGCCGATCAGCAGGCCGCCCGCTTTCATTTGCGTCAGTTCGGCGGGGCTGGGGCTGCGCACCTTGAGCACCAGCTCGCAGGCGAGTGCACCGGCCGCATCGACCAACTCGGCACCGGCCTGCTCGAAGTCGGTGTCGGGGTAGTGGGCGGCCAGACCCGCGTCGCGTTCGATGCGGATCTGGTGCCCGGACTTGATCAGTTTCTTGACGGTCTCGGGCGTGGCGGCGACTCGGGTCTCGCCCGGGTGGGTTTCGCGCGGAATGCCGATCAGCATGGCGCGGTTCCTGCTTGGTTCATGGTTGCTTCCCCTCTGTTTTGTACAGTTTACTTTGCGGCGTCCAGCGCCTGGCTCAGGTCCTCGATGAGATCGTCGATATGCTCGATCCCGATCGACAGGCGAATCATGTCTTCGCCTACGCCGGCGCGGGCCAGTTCCTCGGGGCTGAGCTGGCGGTGTGTCGTCGAGGCCGGGTGGCATGCCAGCGACTTGGCATCGCCAATATTAACCAAGCGCAGGATGAGCTGCAGCGCGTCGATGAAGCGGGCGCCCGCAGCGCTGCCGCCCTTGATGCCGAAAGACAGGATACTGGCCGGTAGGCCGCCCATGTATTTTTGCGCCAGGGCGTGCTCGGGATGGCTGGGCAGGCCGGCATAATTGACCCATGCAACCTGGTCATGCGCATCTAGGAAGCGGGCCACTGCGATTGCGTTCTGTGTGTGGCGCTCCATGCGCAGGGATAGGGTTTCGATGCCCTGCAGGATCAGGAAGGCATTGAAGGGCGACAGCGCACCGCCCGTATTGCGCAGCGGCACGACGCGGCAGCGGCCGATGAATGCGGCCGGCCCGAAGGCTTCGGTATAGACCACGCCGTGATAGGATGGGTCGGGCTCATTCAGCATGGGGAACCGGTCTTTGTGCTCGGCCCACGGGAACTTACCTGAATCCACGATGGCGCCGGCGATGCTGTTGCCGTGGCCGCCCATGTATTTGGTCAGGGCATGGACCACAATGTCGGCGCCGTATTCGATGGGTCGGCACAGTGCGGGCGAGGCCACGGTGTTGTCTACGATCAGCGGTACCCCGTGCCGGTGTGCCGCTTCGGCCAATGCCTGGATGTCGATGACATTGCCTGCGGGGTTCCCGATGGATTCGCAGAACACGGCCTTGGTCTTGTCGTCGATCAGGGCTTCAAGCGCGGCAATATCGTCGTGCGGCGCAAAGCGCACTTCCAGCCCCTGACGCGGGAAAGTATGGGCAAACAGATTGTAGGTGCCGCCATAGAGCTTCGCAGTCGATACAATATTGTCGCCCACCTCGGCGATGGTCTGTATTGCGTAGGTCACGGCAGTCATGCCTGAGGCCACTGCCAGGGCCGCAACGCCGCCTTCCAGCGCTGCGACGCGCTCTTCGAGCACCCCCGAGGTCGGGTTCATGATGCGCGTGTAGATGTTGCCGGGTACTTTCAGGTCGAACAGGTCGGCGCCATGCTGGGTGCTGTCGAAAGCGTAGGACGTGGTCTGGTAGATCGGTACGGCGACGGATTTGGTCGTTGGGTCCGGGGAAAATCCGGCGTGAATGGCGAGTGTTTCGAATCGTTTGCTCATGTTGGGGTCCCGTTGTGAATCAGTGAAATATCAAACGTTCAATCGTACTGACTAATCCGTAGCGCAAAATAGATGTTTCCGCCATTTTTATATGCCATATGGTTATATAACATATCGCTTGATGGACGGAAGGCCGGCAACAATGCCGGACACGATGTACTGTTAGGGGTTTTACCGCATTACCCGTTGCGGGATAGGTTAGCATTCCGCTTATATATTATGTGGCCGGTGGCCATGCCGGTTGATGTGCCGCAGGGGGAAGAATGAATATCTGGTTGAAAAGGGTGCTGTTCACTCTGGTCGCCGCAGTGATTGCTGCGTTGGTCGGGCTGGCAATTTTTCTGCTGACCTTCAACCCGAATGCCTACAAGGACAAGCTCGAGCAGTATGTGTATACCCATTACGAGCGTACGCTGACGATTGATGGGGATATCGGCCTGTCATTATTTCCTCGTATCGGTTTGTCGGTGCAGAACGTTGCCCTGTCGGATCGTGGCGGCAAGGACACCTTCATATCGATCGATAGCGCGCGCTTTGCCGTTGCGATCTGGCCGCTGCTGACAAACCGTCTGGTGGTGGATCATATTGCCGTATCGGGCTTCAAGGCCTGGGTGACGCGCGACGAGGATGGCCGCTTCAATTTCAGTGATTTGCTGGATCTGGCCGCGCCCCCTCCGGTACCGCCTGTGGGATCCGTGTCCAGTTTGTCCCTTTTGCCTGGTGGCGTGGCGCATGCCGCCACGGTTTACGCCCAGTCACGTACTGACGCTCAGATTGATATCGCAGGGCTCGAGTTGAAGGACGGGCAGATCCATTTCCTGGACGAGCGCGCCGGCGCCAGTGTGACACTCACGCAACTGGCGGTCACCACGGGCAGGATGACATACGACCAGGCCTTTGATGTGACTTTGAAAGGGCGACTGGTGGGTGTCACCCCGAACGCCGATGCGCCGATTGAGGCGCAGGCGCTGGTCAGGCTCGACCCAAACAATCAGACGTATTCCGCTCAAAAGATCAATGTCCAGGTGTCCGGGCGCGTGGCCGATCTGGACAAGGCCGCCATCACGCTCAGGGGCAATCTGGCCTATAGCGGTACAGCTCGCACGTTTGCCGCAAACGGTCTGGATCTGGCGATTCAGGGCGACTGGATCGGGCCGGATCCGGTGTCTGACCTGAAGGTTTCGCTGCTCGCGCCGCAGGTTAGCCTGGATCAACGGGGATCTGAACTCAAGGTGGAAAAACTGGCCTTGCGGGCGGCCGGAAAGATGGCTGGGCGCAGTGCCGAGATCGCGTTTGACGCGCCGGCCCTGTCGGTGTCACCCAAGGCTGCCACGGGTGAACCCGTGACCGGCACAATCAAGGTGACGGGTGACTCAACAGCGGCGCTGTCTCTGGAATTGTCGGGCATGTCGGGCAATGCGGATGAATTGAAGTTCGACAGCCTGAAGCTCGATGGCGGGGTTTCAAATGGCCTGCGCATGCTGCACGTGCAACTGGCCTCGCCTTCCGTCTGGAGCATTTCCCTTCGAAAGGGCGAGCTTTCGGCCATCAAGGGCGACATCAGCCTTGAGGACGCCGCGCTACCGGGTGGGCGCTTTGCCTTTCCGATGATTGGCAGCATGCACCTGGACCTGATCCAGGATCTGCTGAATCTGGATATCAATGCGGTGATCAATGGCGGGCAGCTTGAACTCAAGACCGAGGTCAAGCGCCTGGCCGACCCCCAAGTCACCTTCTCGCTGAATGCCAACAAGCTTGATCTGAACAACTGGATAGCCCCTGTCCATCCGGTCTCGACGACGGATCAGCAGGCATCGGGTGAAAAACCCGAGGCCCAGCCTGAAGCCAAGCCGAAAGCCAAAGTCGGGGGCGAGGCAGCGAAGTCCGACGAGGCCGCCAAGCCGGAACCACCTACGAGGTTGGATATGGCCTGGCTCGACGCCGTGGACATCACAGGCTCTGTCAAGGTCGATGATTTGCGGATGCGCGATATCCAATTGCGCGACTTGACCGCCCAGATTCGCGCGGCTGAAGGCAAACTCGATATCTCGAAAATAGCGGCCAATCTGTACGACGGTCGCGCCACAGGGGCCTTGACAGCGAAATCGGATCAATCCATGACGGTTCAGCTGAACATGGACAAGGTCGCAGTCGAACCGTTCATGCAGGCGCTGATTGCAGACGGGCACCTATCCGGTACGGGAACGCTGAGGTCTTCCTTCGAGGCGCGCGGCGATACGGTCGATGCGCTGATCGCATCCCTATCGGGCAAAGCCAGCCTCAAGATCCTGAAGGGGGCGATTCGCGGCTTTGATGCCAATCGCACGATTCGTGAGGCCTCAGCAGCCATGGGCAGTGTGCTGAAGGGCGACTTCAGCGGAATCAGCAGTCCCTACGACATGAGCCGGCGCACGCCGTTCAGCACGCTCGAAGGGCGGATCGAATTCAAGAAAGGCATCGGGACGCTTCAGAAGGTCGCGCTGGTCACGGATCTGCTGCGGGTGACTGAGGGTTCGCCTGCCCAGGTTGATCTTCCGGGCCGCCGCCTGGATATCCTGGTCAATGCCCAGATCAGCAAGAGGCCGCCCAGGGACCTGGCCGACACGGTCGGCGTGTTGCGTGGTGTGACGGTGCCGGTATTGGTCAGCGGGCCATTCGATGCCCTGGCCTATTCGGTGCAGTGGAAGTCCATTCCGGATCAGATCATCAAGGACGCGGTCAAGGCAGGCCTGTCCGAGGCGCTGTCGGGCAGGACCGTGATCGAGCAACTGCTGCCCGATGCGCCGGCCCCGTCGTCTGATACTCCCAAACCCCAGGCCGATCCCGTCCAGCGGATTGGCGACGCTCTAAAAGGATTATTAGGACAATGACGTCAACCCCCATACACCCCATTGCCGGATGTGGCGCGTTGGAAGGCTCAAATCAAGAACCCTGCCATCGTCGCTGGCTGATTATCGACGAGAACGGCGAGTGGCTGGATTCGTCCCGCTGCCCCGGAATTTCAGATATTTCACTGAGTGTCCGGTTTGGATATCTGGTGATACGCGCGCCAGGCATGTTGCGCATGGATATCCCCATTGATGTCATCGAGGACGACGACAGCGTGGTCACTGAGGCGCACGTGGGCGGGCAGCCTGTAAAGGTGGTTGACGAGGGCACGCTTGCGGCCGCGTGGCTGGGCGATCTGCTGGGCCGCCCCTGCCGGCTCGTGAAAGTGCATCCCGACGCCGGCGCTGTGGCCTGGCCGGATTAGCTGCCGTCCGGGGCCTTGCGCAATGTCTTGGCCTTGTTGTGCAGCCACCGTTCTACAGACGGAAAGACGAATTTGCTGACGTCACCGCCCAGGATGGCGATTTCGCGCACGATGGTGCCCGAGATGAACTGATACTGATCCGACGGGGTCATGAACAGGGTCTCGACCTCGGGCAGCAGGTGGCGGTTCATGCCTGCCATCTGGAACTCGTACTCGAAATCCGAGACCGCGCGCAGGCCGCGGACGATGACGCGCCCATCCTGCTCGCGCACGAAGTCCTTCAGCAGGCCGGCAAAACTGCGTACCTCAACGTTTGGATAGTGGCCCAGCACCTCTTCGGCGATTTCCAAGCGCTCTTGAATCGTAAAGAACGGTTGTTTGTTCTGACTGTGCGCGACCCCTACGACCACTTGATCGAACAGGCTGGCCGCGCGGCGCACGAGGTCTTCATGGCCGCGCGTCAGGGGATCGAATGTTCCAGGATAGACGGCAGTAATCATGCGGTCTCCGAGTTATGTTTGTAAATGAGCTGTTAGCAGCGTGTCAGCAGGATTATTGACTTTTTTTTGCGTTGCAGCAAATTGCAGCAGGTGAAAGTGCACCCGTCCGGCACGGCCATGGCGCAGCACAGTGAACTCAGTTGGGGGCTGGTCGGCCGCCCGTTCGGTTTCCAGATAGACCAGACCGCCTTCGACCAGCACATTCGGAATCAGAGGCCATAGGCGATCCAGCCAGTCATGTCCGAAGGGCGGGTCAAGCATCAGCAGGTCGAAACGGGGTTCTATCGGCGTACGCAGATAGGCCGGTGCATCACCCGCCCGGATATGGACGTTTGGGGCGTTCAGCCTGCGCTGCAGTGCGTGTAGGGCAGCGAGCGCTGTCGGGGATTGCTCGACGAGTTGCGCCCAGGCGACCCCGCGTGAGGCGGCCTCGAAACCCAGGGCGCCCGTGCCGGCAAACAGATCCAGGACACGCTTGTCTGAAAAGCGGCCCGCCCAGAAATGCGACAGCCAGTTGAACAGGGTCTCGCGCACACGATCAGGTGTGGGCCGCAGGCCTGGGCCATCGGGCACGACAATCTGTGTCCGGCGATAATCACCGCCTACAATACGGATAAGATGTTTTTTCATGGCGTACCCGGCGCTCTTCCTTCCCCGGGCATGGGTCAACCAAACAGGACACTAGTGTAGACCGTATGTTCAGTTTTCTTAAGCGCAATAAAACGCCTGCACCGCCGGCCCCAGAGGCCCCTGCGCCTCTTGAGACTCACGCTGAGGCTCAAGTTGAGCGTGTGGTGCAGCCCACGCCCGAGGCACCTCGCGAGGCCGCGTCCGGCTGGATGGCGCGCCTGCGCCAGGGCCTCTCGCGCACGGGCCAGAACATCGGCAGCCTGTTCGTGGGCGTCAAGGTCGACGACGATCTGTTCGACGAACTGGAAACTGCGCTGATCATGGCCGACGCAGGCGTCGAGGCCACCGAAAAATTGCTGAACGCCCTGCGTGCGCGTGTCCGCAAGGATCATATCGACCAACCCGAAGACGTCAGGGCAGCGCTGCGCGACATCCTCACCGATCATCTGAAGGTGCTGGAAAAACCGTTCCTTGTGGGTGAAATCGCACCGATGGTCGTCATGATCGCCGGGGTCAATGGCGCGGGCAAGACCACATCGATCGGCAAGCTGGCCCACGCCCTGCAGGCACGGCAGGCCAGCGTACTGCTGGCTGCCGGCGACACGTTCCGGGCGGCCGCGCGCGAACAGCTCGTCGCCTGGGGCGCGCGCAACCAGGTCACTGTGATTGCCCAGGAAGGCGGCGACCCCGCTGCCGTCGCCTTTGATGCGGTCAATGCCGGCCGGGCCCGCAGGGCCGATGTGGTGCTTGTGGACACGGCGGGCCGCCTGCCCACCCAATTGCATCTGATGGAAGAGCTCAAGAAAGTCGGCCGGGTGATGGGTAAGCTTGATGTGGCTGCGCCACACGAGGTGATGCTGGTGCTGGATGCCGGCACCGGCCAGAACGCCATTTCCCAGGCCACAACCTTCCATGAGGCGCTGCCGATTACCGGTATCACCCTGACGAAGCTCGACGG
>JAKDMO010000073.1 GCA_030452305.1 Alcaligenaceae bacterium
TTCCGGCGATTGGGCAGGGGCAGGCTGCGGTGGTGGTGCTGGATGCCACGCCTTTCTATGCGGAATCGGGCGGCCAGGTCGGCGACACCGGCTTGCTGGCCAACGGGCAGGTGCGTTTTCAGGTCGCCGATACCCAAAAAATCCAGAGCAATGTGTTCGGGCACCATGGCGTGGTGCTGGAAGGCACGCTGTCAGTGGGCGATGTCGTCGATGCGAACGTGGACCACGAGGCCCGGCGCGCGACCATGCGCAACCACTCGGCGACTCACCTGATGCACAAGGCCTTGCGCGAAGTGCTGGGTGATCATGTGCGGCAGCGTGGCTCGCTGGTCGATCCCGACAAGACCCGTTTCGACTTTGCCCAGGATGCCCCGCTCGACGCAGTGCAGATCCGCAAGGTCGAGCAGATCGTGAATGACGAAGTGCTGGCCAATCAGGCCGTCAGCACGCGCCTGATGCCCTATGACGAGGCCGTCGAGGGCGGGGCGATGGCCCTGTTCGGCGAGAAATACGGCGACGAGGTCCGTGTGCTGGATATTGGTTTTTCCCGGGAACTGTGCGGTGGCACGCACGTGGAACGCACCGGGGATATCGGCCTGTTCAAGATCGTCTCCGAAGGCGGGGTGGCTGCAGGCATCCGCCGCGTCGAGGCCATCACGGGGCGGCATGCCGTGGCCTGGGTGCAGGACGCGCAGGCCACGATGCTGGACGCGGCAGGGCTGCTGAAAACGCAACCCGCCGAGCTGCCGGAACGTATCCAGGGACTTTTGCAGCAGCAGCGCCAGGCCGAGCGCGAGCTCGAGCGCCTGCAGGATAAGCTCGCCGCCGCCGCAGGCAATGATCTGGCTGCGCAGGCTGTGGATCTGGGCGGAACCAAACTGCTGGCCACCCGGCTGGCCGGAGTGGATCCCAAGGCTTTGCGCGGGATGGTCGATCAGTTGAAGGCCTCTTTTGCCAGCGCTGTGATTCTGTTGGCCGCCGAAACCGACGGGCGCATCAGCCTGGTGGCCGGGGTCAGCAAGGACCTGACCTCGCGTATCAAGGCCGGCGACCTGGTCAGCTCGGTGGCTGCGCAGGTCGGCGGCAAGGGCGGTGGGCGCCCTGATATGGCCATGGGGGGCGGATCGGATGTCTCGGCGCTGGATGCCGCAATCGCCGGCGTGCCCGACTGGGTCCAGGCCCGTCTCGGAGCATGACGGTGGAAACCGATATGCCGCACACCGATCTCGAGATTGACGCCAGTGGCCTGGTATGCCCCTTGCCCATTTTGCGTGCCAAAAAGGCACTGGCGCAGCTGGAAAGCGGGCAGGTGCTGGGGGTGCTGACGACCGACAAGCATGCCTTGCGTGATTTTCAGGCTTTCTCCAGGCAGACCGGCAATGGGCTGCTCGATCAGGTGGACCTTGGTGAAGGGCGTCTGAAACACTATATACGGCGGCGCTGAAGGCTGTGCCTGGACCAGAGCCTGTCGGCAGGGTGTTGTTTTCCAGAACCGGACTGGGCGCCTGACACGGAGACATTGCAGATTTGTGTTCAAAGATGCTAAAATCTCGTGTTTTTCACAGCATTTTCAAAGGATTATCAATGGTTGTGATTCGTCTTTCCCGAGGTGGCTCGAAGAAGCGTCCGTTTTACAATGTAGTAGCCGCCGATTCGCGCGATCGCCGGGATGGCCGTTTTGTCGAGCGCATCGGTTTCTACAACCCAGTCGCCAATGAAGGCCAGGAAAAGCTGCGTATTGCGCTTGACCGCATCCAGCATTGGACCGACAACGGCGCCCAACTGTCGCCGACCGTCGCACGCCTGGTCAAGGAATTCACGGCCCAGTCCGCCGCAGCCTAAGCCGGCGCACTCATGGCGGGCCCTGCAGTTTCCCCAGGCCCTGCGCCGGATGATCTGGTCGAGGTGGGCCGGATTGTCGATGCCCACGGCATACGAGGCTGGGTCAAGGTTCAGCCGTACTCCGCTGATGCGCAGGTGCTGCTCGCCACACGACGCTGGTGGCTGAAGGCGCCCGATCCGCTTTCGGATCCGGGCGTTTTTGCGTCTGCCTTTTCCATGCAGGTAGTGACCAGCCGCTTCCAGGGAAAGTGGGTTGTCGCACAGTTTACCGGTTTGGTCGACCGCAATGCCGCCGAGGCCTTGCGCAACCACACCGTGTGGGCCTCGCGCGCCGAATTCCCTGCAGCGCAGGCTGGCGAGTATTACTGGGTCGATCTGATCGGTTGCGATTTCTTTGGCGAGCGCGATGGCGCGCCGGCCTATCTGGGGCGCGTGGCCGAGGTCTTCGATAACGGTGCCCATGCGGTGTTGCGCATCGCATGCGGCGCGCTCGACGAGCAGGGCGGCTTTACGCCCGTACTTGATGCGCGCGGGCGGCCCAGGGATATCCTGGTTCCCTTCGTTCAGGCGCATGTCCCAAGCGTAGATCTCACGGCACGCCGTGTGGATAGCAACTGGCCTGCGGAATTCTGAGTTGCGATTTGATCTGATCACCCTGTTTCCCGAGATGTTCGCTGCTGTGCGCGATCAGGGTGTAACAGGGCGGGCATGTGCGCGCGGAATCTGGTCGATGGCGCTGTGGAATCCGCGTGACTTTACCGAAGATGTGCATCGCACGGTGGACGATCGCCCCTATGGCGGCGGCCCGGGCATGGTCATGATGTCCGAGCCGCTGGAGCGTGCCCTGACAGCGGCCCAGGCAGATCGGGCACGTCGGCCCGATATTGCCGGGCCGGGTGAGGCGCCGGTCGTCTTGCTGAGCCCCGCCGGCCGGCCTTACGACCAGGCGGCGGCACGCGACTGGGCGCGTACCGATGGTGCGGTATTCATATGCGGGCGCTACGAGGGCGTGGATCAACGCTTCATTGATCGCTGCGTCACGCACGAGATATCGCTGGGGGACTATGTGCTTTCAGGCGGCGAACTGGGGGCGATGGTCGTGATTGACAGTATCGTGCGCCTGTTGCCCGAGGTCTTGCACGATGCCCAGTCAGCCGAGCAGGACTCGTTCAACCCGGCACTGACCGGCTTGCTGGACAGCCCCCACTACACCCGCCCGGAACTCTGGCAGGACTCGGCCGTGCCCGCAGAGCTGCTGTCGGGCCACCATGCCCGGATCACAGTCTGGCGGCGCCGGCAGTCGATTGCATTGACGGGACAGCGCCGCCCCGATCTGATCGAGGCGGCCAGGGCGCGTGGGGACCTCAGCTCCGAAGACGAGGCCTGGTTGACCTCATTGCGCTGATCAGGCGCCCAGCCGTTCCCGTTGTGCCTGAACCTTGGTCAGCGTGTCGCCAAATTGTGCCACGCGTTGCTGCTCCTGCTCGACCACGGCGGCCGGGGCACGCTGGACGAAATTCTGGTTGGCAAGCTTGGCCCGCGCCTTTTCGATTTCCTGCCGCAGGCGGGTGATTTCCTTGTCCAGACGCGCGCGTTCGGCGTCCTTGTCAATCTCGACGCGCAGCATCAGCTGCGTGTCGCCCACCACCTGGACCGGCGCGCCCAGATCCGGAAGCTGATCCACAATATCGACACGCTCGAGTTTCGCCAAGGCGATCAGGTATGGAACCAGCGGGCTTAGGTCATCGGGGTGGCCCTGCACGAGCAATGGCACCCGTTGAGCAGGCGACAGCGTCATTTCGCCGCGCAGTGCCCGGATGGCATCCGTCAGCGATTTGAAAGTCTGCATCCTGGCTCGGGCGTCGGCGGCACGCAGATCCGGATTCGCGACGGGGTAGGGCTGCGTGCTGATGCTGGCCTCTCGGCCCTCGCCGCGCACATCCGATGCCAGGGATACTTTTTGCCAGAGTTCCTCGGTGATAAAGGGGATGATCGGATGGGCCAGGCGCAACAGCGTTTCGAGCACCCGGATGAGCGTGCGGCGGGTGGCGGCCTGCTGTTCGGGCGAACCGGTCTGCAGTTGCACCTTGGCCAGTTCGACGTACCAGTCGCAGTATTCGTCCCAGATGAAGTGATACAGGGCGTTGGCAATTTGGTCGAACCGGTACTCAGCGAAGCCCGCATGCACCTCGTCGCAGAGGGTCTGCAGGCCATCGATGATCCAGCGGTCGGCGAAGGACAGATCACCGGGCTGGGGGTGGCCCAGGCTGTGCCCCTCGACGTTCATCAACACAAAGCGCGTGGCGTTCCAGAGTTTGTTGCAGAAATTCCTATAGCCTTCGCAGCGCTTCAGGTCGAAATTGATGTTGCGGCCCAGCGTGGCGTAGGCCGCCATCGTGAAGCGCAGTGCATCGGCGCCGTAGGCTGGAATGCCATCCGGGTAGTCCTTGGCGGTTTTCTTGCGGATCGAGGCCGCCTGCTTTGGATTCATCAGGCCGCTGCCGCGCTTTTCCAGCAGGGGCTCAAGCGCAATGCCGTCGATCAGGTCAACCGGGTCGATGGTATTGCCCTTGGATTTGCTCATTTTCTTGCCTTCCATATCGCACACGAGCCCGTGGACGTATACCGTGCGGAAAGGCACTTCCCCGGTGTTGTGCATGCTCATCATGATCATGCGCGCAACCCAGAAGAAAATAATGTCGAAACCCGTGACCAACACGCCTGAGGGCAGGTAGCGCGCCAGGTCGGGCGTCTGTTCGGGCCAGCCCAGGTCGGTAAAGGGCACCAGCGCCGATGAAAACCAAGTGTCGAGCACATCCGGGTCGCGCGTCAGCGGCCCGGTCACGCCTGCGGCACGGGCCTGTTCCTGGGCGTCTTCGGCCGAGTGCGCAACAAAGATCCGGCCGTCTTCGGCATACCAGGCGGGAATCTGATGTCCCCACCACAGTTGGCGCGAGATGCACCAATCCTGGATTTTTTCCAGCCACTGTGTGTAGGTCGTGGTCCAGTTCGAGGGTACAAAGCGCACGCGCCCATCGGCCACCACGTCCAGCGCAACTTCGGTGATGCTCTTGCCGGGATGCAGTGTGCCTTCGGGCGCAGGCTGACTCATGGCGACGAACCACTGGTCGGTCAGCATGGGCTCGATCACCACGCCCGTACGGTCGCCCTTGGGTTGCATCATCTTGTGGGCCTCGACCTTCTGCAGGTAGCCCTTGGCTTCGAGTTCGGCGACCACGGCCTTGCGCGCGTCGAAACGGTCTTGACCCCGGAATTGTTCAGGGCCGTTGTCGTTGATCCGTGCGTCGGGCGTCAGGATGCTGATCAGGGGCAGGTCGTGCCGCATGGTGCAGGCGTAGTCGTTGAAATCGTGTGCACCCGTGATCTTGACGCAGCCGGTGCCGAATTCGCGATCCACGAAGTCGTCGGCGATGATGGGGATGTTTCGGTCGCACAGCGGCAGTTCGACTTCCTTGCCCACCAGCGACTGATAGCGCTCGTCATCAGGATGCACGCAGACCGCGTTGTCGCCCAGCATGGTTTCCGGGCGGGTGGTGGCTACGGTCAGACCACGCAGCGTGACCGTCTGCCCGTCCTTGTCGGTTACCGTCTGCGGGCCGTCGACGAAGGGGTAGAGGATGTGCCACATGTGGCCGTCCACCTCTGTGCTGACGACTTCCAGATCGGATACCGCTGTGCCCAGGACCGGGTCCCAGTTCACCAGACGCTTGCCCCGATAAATCAGGCCTTGTTCGTACAGGCGTACGAAGACCTCGATCACCCCACGCGACAGATTGCTGTCCATGGTGAAATATTCACGCGACCAGTCGCACGAGGATCCGAGCCGGCGAAACTGATTGGTGATCGTGCCGCCCGATTGTTCCTTCCAGGCCCAGACGTGTTCCAGGAACTTGTCCCGGCCCAGGTCATGGCGCGAAATTTTCTGCGCGTCGAGCCGGCGTTCGACCACGATCTGGGTGGCGATGCCGGCATGGTCCGTACCGGGGATGAACACCGTGTCATCCCCGCTCATGCGATGGTAGCGGATCAGGCCGTCCATGATGGTCTGGTTGAAGGCGTGGCCCATGTGCAGGGTGCCCGTGACATTGGGGGGCGGAAACTGGATTGCAAAGGGCTGGGATTCACGGCCCTCGGGCGGGGCGGTGCTCTGTCCGGCTGCGAACAGGCCCCGGCGCTCCCATTCGGCGTACCAGCGCGATTCAATTTCCTGGGGTTCAAAGCTTTTTGGCAATTGGCTGTTCGGATTGGGCGTTGAGGTCATGTCGGGGGTCAACAAACAGATGGGCCGCATTCCGGCTGGATGTGCGGCCGCAGGTTATGGGATGGGAAAAGACCACGAATTCTTCATTTTAAGCCAGAGCCGAACGGTCGGCTCATGTTAAAATGCGCGGTTGACATAAGCTTGAAGAAAGCGCTTGTTTTCATTGGGAAAATCCATTTCCCGAAATTTTCCTTATTCACGTGGATCACACATGGCTATTGAACGTACCCTATCCATCATCAAACCCGATGCCGTCGCCAAGAACGCAATTGGTCAGATTGTCGCCCGTTTCGAGCAGGCCGGCCTGAAGGTCATCGCCGCGCGCCTGCAGCAGCTCTCGCGCGAGGACGCCCAGCGCTTCTACGCCGTGCACAAGGAACGCCCCTTTTATAACGATCTCGTGGACTTCATGGTGTCGGGTCCGGTGTTCGTCCAGGCGCTCGAAGGCGAGGACGCCATTGCCAAGAACCGTGACCTGATGGGTGCGACGGATCCCAAGAAAGCCGCGCCGGGCACGATCCGCGCCGATTTCGCCGACAGCATCGACGCCAATGCCGTGCACGGTTCAGACGCTCCTGAAACCGCAGCAACGGAAATCGCGTTCTTCTTTGCTGAAAGCACGATCCACAGCCGTTAATTCCTTTGGCACGCCGCAGCGTGCACAGATATGCCTGCCACTGAATCCATCAATGTCCTGGGACTGGAATCCGAAGCACTGACCCGACTGGTCTCCCAGTGGGGCGGAAAGCCTTTCCGCGCCAGACAGCTCTCGCGCTGGGTCCACCAGCGCGGCGTCGATCGCTTCGACCAGATGACTGATCTGGCCAAGGACTTCAGAAGCAATCTGGATGCACACTGCGAGGTGCGAGGGCCGCAGGTCAACCTCGAAAAGCGCTCGACCGACGGCACACGAAAGTGGCTGTTCGACATGGGGCAGGGCAATGCGATCGAGACCGTTTTCATTCCCGAAGACGATCGCGGCACCCTGTGCATCTCCAGCCAGGCCGGCTGCACGGTGGCCTGCCCGTTCTGCTCGACCGGCTACCAGGGCTTCAGCCGCAACCTCAGTACCGCCGAAATCATCGGCCAGCTGTGGCATGCCAACCGTGCGCTGCGTGATGATCCGGCGGCTGCTCGGCTCGATGGCGGGCCGGCCCCGGCACGCACGATCAGTAATGTCGTGATGATGGGCATGGGTGAGCCCCTGCTGAATTATGACCAGGTGCTGGGTGCCTTGCGCCTGATGGTCGACGACAATGCCTATGGTCTGTCGCGTCGCCGGGTCACCGTCTCGACCTCCGGGGTCGTGCCCATGATCGATCGACTGGCCGGCGATTGCCCGGTGGCCCTGGCGGTTTCCTTGCATGCGCCCAACGACGCCTTGCGTGATCGGCTGGTGCCCCTGAATCGCAAATATCCGCTGGATGAGCTGCTCGACGCCTGCAATCGCTATCTGGAAGTCGCACCGCGCGATTTCATCACCTTCGAGTACATTATGCTCGACGGCGTCAATGATTCCGTCGAGCAGGCCGATGAACTCGTCCAGATCGCCCGGCGGGTGCGTTGCAAGTTCAACCTGATTCCGTTCAACCCCTTTCCGCAATCCGGGCTCAAGCGTTCGCCCGCCTCGCGGATACGCCTGTTTGCTCAGCGGCTGATGGATGCCGGTCAGATCGTTACGGTACGCAAAACCCGTGGCGAGGACATCGATGCGGCATGCGGGCAACTGGCCGGCGAGGTCAAGGATCGGACGCGGATCAACGAGCGCCTGCCGGATCGGGCGCGTATCGTTATCAGACGAAAGGAACGTGAATGAATCAACCCATGACCCTGGTGAAGGAAGACAGCGAGGCAGAGACAAGGCCCGACAATCTGAACGTCGGGTCGGCACTCAAGGAACTGCGCGAGGCGCGTGGCCTGTCGCTGGGCGAGGTGTCCGCGCGTATCAAGTATTCGGCCGGGCAACTGGCGCACCTTGAGGCTCAGCACTGGGATCGCCTGCCCGAGGGCGTGCCCCTGCGTGGCCTGGTGCGTAATTACGCCCGCTACCTTGACGCCGATGTCGATGCGCTTTTGCGTCTGCTCGATGACGAGGTCGGTCCGACCGGCCCGCGGCCGGCCAATGTGATCAACCCGTCCCAACCTATGGTATCGGCCGATCTGCCCGTGCGCGGGGAACCTGCACACCGAACCTGGATCTGGCTGTTCCTGATTCTGGTTCTGTTGTGTGTGGCGGGTGCATACGCAATCGGCCGCGGCTGGGTGCCCGAGGAATGGCTGATTTTCGATTGGTTGAAGGCCCTCAGGCAATGACATCACCCACAACCGTTTCCGGGCTGTCCGATATTCCGGGCGTGTCTGCGCGCCGCGCGACGCGCCCAGTGGTGGTTCGCTGGGGTGAGCATGCCGTTCAGGTGGGCGGGGGTGCGCCTGTGGTGGTGCAGTCCATGACCAATACCGATACGGCCGACCCTGAGGCCACTGCCCGGCAGGTGCGCGAACTTGCCCAGGCAGGCTCGGAGCTCGTGCGTGTCACCGTGAATACGCCCGATGCGGCGCGCCACGTGGCGGCGCTGCGCAATGCGCTGGATCGCATGAATGTACCGGTGCCGCTGGTCGGTGATTTCCACTACAACGGCCACAAATTGCTGACACAGTTTCCGGACTGCGCCCAGGCCTTGTCCAAGTACCGGATCAATCCGGGAAACATGGGCGGCGGCAAGCGTCGCGACGACAATTTCGCCCAGATGATCGAGGTGGCCTGCCGCTACGACAAACCGGTGCGCATCGGTGTGAACTGGGGCAGCCTGGATCATGAACTGCTGGCGCGCAAAATGGACGAAAACGCTGGCAGGGCGGTGCCCTGGGATGCGCAGGCGGTGATGCGCGACGCCCTGGTCATCTCGGCGATCAGCAATGCGCAGCGGGCCGAGGAACTCGGCCTGTCGCCTAACGGCATCGTGCTGTCGTGCAAGGTCAGCCACGTACAGGATCTGATTGCGGTCTATCGCGATCTGTCCTTGCGCTGTGACTATCCCTTGCACCTTGGCCTGACCGAGGCCGGCATGGGCAGCAAGGGGATCGTCGCCTCGACTGCCGCCCTTGCGGTACTGCTGCAGCAGGGCATCGGCGATACGATCCGCATATCCCTGACGCCCGAACCCGGCGGGGATCGCACGCGCGAGGTCATCGTTGCGCAGGAAATCCTGCAGACCATGGGCTTGCGTGCATTCACCCCCATGGTGGTGGCCTGCCCGGGTTGCGGGCGCACCAGCAGCACCGTATTCCAGGAACTGGCAGCCAGCATCCAGGGCTACCTACGCGAGCAGATGCCCTTGTGGAAAACCCGCTATCCAGGGGTCGAGACCATGAACGTGGCCGTGATGGGTTGCGTGGTCAACGGCCCGGGCGAAAGCCGCCATGCGGATATTGGCATCAGCCTGCCGGGTACCGGTGAAGTACCTGCCGCGCCGGTCTTCGTGGACGGCGAACGCGTCGTCACCCTGAAGGGCGAGGCCATCGCCGAAGAATTCAAAGTCATCGTAGAAAATTATGTCGCCCGTCGTTTCGGAGCGGAGCACGGCGAGTTGCCGTCGCACCGTCCCGGCGTCGTGGCGCGTCACCCAGAATAGGACCATGACGGAGTTTGAAAAAGCCTATGCCCTGACGGGCATGAAAGATGTGTTGCCCCCTGACGGCGCCCAATGGGAGGCGCTCGAAGCCATTGTGCGGGATTGGCTGGCCGGGTATGGCTACCTGAACCTGCGCACCCCCGTGCTCGAACAGACCCGTTTGTTTGCACGGGGCATCGGCGAGGTGACCGATATCGTCGAAAAGGAAATGTATTCCTTTGTCGATCCGCTCAATAACGAGCGCCTGACCATGCGGCCGGAATTCACCGCCGGCATGGTGCGCGCGGCCATCGAACACAATATTCTCTATGAGCGCCCCAGGCGCGTCTATGCGATGGGGCCGGTCTTTCGTCACGAAAAGCCGCAGCGCGGCCGGTATCGGCAGTTTCATCAGATCGACGTCGAGGCCCTGGGCTTTGCCGGTCCGGATGTGGATGCCGAACTCATCGTCATGCTCGCGCGCCTCTGGAAGCGGCTGGGCTTGTCCGATATCCGCCTTGAACTCAATTCCCTGGGGCAGGCCGACGAACGTGCGGCCCACCGCGCGGCGCTGGTCAGTCACCTCGAGCAGCATATGGACGTGCTCGACGAGGAAGCCCGGCGCCGCATGTATGCGAATCCCTTGCGGGTGCTCGATACCAAGAATCCGGCCATGCAGGCTATGGCGAATGCCGCGCCCCGCCTGTTCGATTTTCTGGGTGAGACGTCCCTGACACACTACCACGGCCTGTGCGCGATGCTTGATGATGCAGGGATTGCCTACACGTTCAATCCGCGTCTCGTGCGCGGGCTCGACTATTACAATCTGACGGTTTTCGAGTGGGTCACGGATCGGCTCGGCGCACAGGGCACGGTGTGTGGTGGCGGTCGCTATGACGGTCTGATCGAACTGCTGGGCGGCAAACCCGCGCCTGCCGTGGGCTTTGCCATCGGCATCGAGCGTTTGCTGGATCTGTGGTCCGAATCGGGTGGATCGGCTCTCGCCACAGAATGTCAGGTTTATATGGTCCATCAGGGCGAGGCAGCCCGACGCGCCGCGCACCGCCTGGGCGAACAATTGCGCGATGCCGGTCTGCGCGTGGTGGTCCATGCGGGCTCGACCGGCTTCAAGTCGCAGTTCCGGCGCGCGGATGCCAGCGGGGCGATTGCGGCCGTCGTGCTGGGCGAGGACGAACTGGCTTCGGGCAGCGCCACCGTCAAGTGGTTGCGCCAGGATGCCGAAGCGTCCGGTGCCCAACAGGAATCGATTCCCTTTGATCGACTCTCTACCGATTTGAAATCAAGGATCTGAAGGTTATGGCATACGATCTCGAAGAACAGGAAAAAATCGACGCTATCAAAGCGTGGTGGGACCGTTACGGAACCTTCACCATGGTGCTGGTATTCGTTGTGGCCGCCGGTTTTGCGGGCTGGCGCGGATGGCAGTGGTACCAGAACCATCAGGCCGGCCAGGCCATGGGCTATTTCGAGGCGCTGGAAACCGCCGCCGGCCAGAAGGGCGACGACGCGGTCGTGCGCATCAAGGCCGCCAGCGCCACGCTGCGCAGCGACTATGCGAGTTCGGGCTATACCCCCAGGGCCGCGCTGGTGGCAGCCCGCGCTCTTGCAAGTCGTGGTGATCTGGATGGGGCTCGCGAACAGTTGCAGTGGCTGGTGGACGACGGCTCGGCGCCGGCCCTGGAACCCATCGCGCGGATCCGCCTGGCGGGCATCCTGATGCAGCAAAAGCATTATGATGAGGCGCTTGCGCTGGTCCAGGATCCGGCACCCGACGGCTTTTCGGGTCTGTACGCCGATCGTCGGGGCGACGTCCTGGCGGCCCAGGGCAAACACGATGAAGCCCTGGCAGCCTGGCGCAGCGCCCTGAACGACCTGGGCTCGGATCCGGCCGTCCAGATCGTGCAATTGAAAATCGATGGACTGAGCGGAGCCTGATCTCATGCGTATGCCTGCCAGAATGTTTCGCAATCTCGCCCTGATGCTAAGCCTGGGCGTCCTGTCGGGCTGCGGCCTGTTTTCGGAAACGAACGCGCGCTATGACCCGGCACCCCTGACGGAATATTCCGCCCAGGTGGGGA
>JAKDMO010000074.1 GCA_030452305.1 Alcaligenaceae bacterium
AGGGCCTGCATGGCCGAGCCCAGCAGCAGCCCCAGCAATAGCGCCTTCCAGATCGCGCGGCCATACACCACCGCGTAGTCCAGTGCTGCCTGCCAGGACGATGCGGGAATCATGCCATCGGCACCCGTCAGGATGGAGTGACCAATGGAGTGGGTCTCGGCCGCCATGAAGGCGCGGTCGTAGTAGGGCGACCACTTTACATAGAACAGGCCGATCAGGGCGATCAGCACAAAAACAATGATGCCCCAGGCAGGATGCAGGGTGCGTTTGGGGGCGGGGTAGCTATGAGTCATGATTGTTCTGTGAACGACGACAGGCTTGAATGATTGGGCGGCCCATCCGTGTCGAGGCTGCAGGATATGGCGCCGTACGGCTAATCTTTCGCCTTGGGTGCGCTGAGGCTCTTGCTATAGTAGCCCGATTGGTCAAAGCAGCAGACGCGCTTCTCGCCCGAAGCAAGCATCTCGCAGGCATTATCCAGCCGGCGTTTTCGGGTTTTGGCCTGCTTCGCAGACTCGATCCAGTGAATCCAGTCTAGACGTGCGATGGTCGTCGTGTTTTCCCAGGTGGCCTGGGCTGCCGGCGACATTGCAAGAACTGCCTGCAGGTCATCGGGTAACTGTGGTTCTGGTTCCGCATCAGCCGGGGAAATTTGAACCATAACCATGTCCCCCGGCGATACGCCGGCAGCCTTTTGGAGTGCCTTGCTTACCTTGAGCCAGTGGCTAAGCCGGCCATCCGGCTCGAGCATGGCCTGAAAAGGGTGTCCATTAAGGGTGCCGTCAATTGATGTTCTGCCGCGCCGCGGTAGTGTGTCGCTGGCGGTTTTTGGCAGGATAACAAACGCCCATGCATCGTCCCCGTCAGGACTCGCAGGGCGGAGCAATCTTGTCTTGAATGTGGACGTTTCGGTTTTTGCCATTTCGGGATGTTTGATGCCCGGCAGGATCTAGTCTACGAGCCGCCATCCTGGCAGCTCGTCGGGCATACATCAGTCAGCTTACATTGGCTTCGATCCAGGCGGCAAATGACTGCTTGGGGCTCTCAGTGTTCAACTGATTCCGACAGTACCTTCAAGGCCTTGTCGTTCTGCGCACGCGTGTGCTCGACCAGATAGTCCAGAAACACCCGGGATCGCTGGGGGATGAATTTACGGCTGGGCAGCGCCGCGTACATCGCGAGTTGCCCGGTGATCCATGGGGCCAGTATCCGGACCATCTCGCCACGGGCGAGGTAGGGCGCGATGATGTCCAGGGCGATCGAGGTAATGCCGGCACCGTCCAGCGCGGCGCGCAGCAGCGTATCCGTGTGGTTGGCGATCAGGACGGGCTCGACATGCACGTCGATGATGTTTTTGGGACTTGAGTCACGCCAAAGCTGCCAGGCACGCAGTGGTTCGTCCGGTTGCTTGAGCCGCAGGCATTCGTGCTGGACCAGGTCTGCGGGTGCGTTCGGCACGCCTTTTCGCACGACGTAGTCTGGCGACGCGACCAGAATCACATCGGATTCAATGACTTTTCGGGCCACGATATCGGCATCGAAACCGGCGCCCACCCCCAGCAGGGTGAGGTCATAATCCTCGATGGGCGGGTTCCGGTGTGTTTCGACATCGATATCCACCACGATGCCGGGGTGGCGCTGGCGAAACCCTGACAGCAGGGGCGCGATGACGTAGCTTGCCAGGACCGGCTGTGTACTTACGCGCAATCGGCCGGCCAGTTCGTGGGTGTGGGCGCTGGCGATCGAGTCGGCCTCGTCAACGTCCTGCAGGATTTGACGAACACGGGCCAGATAGGCCTCGCCGGCTTCGGTCAGTGCCACCCGCCGCGTGGTTCGATGAAATAGCCGTGTCCCGAGGTGTGCCTCTAGTTCGGCCACCACGCGTGTCACCACGGGCGGCGAAATATCCAGGGCGCGCGCCGCAGCGGCGAATCCACCCTCGTTGGCGACCCGTTCAAAGATCTGCATGGCCAGCAATCGATCCATTTTTGCCCCTCACATCCGGATTGTTAGATAAACAGGAATGGTATATGTGATTTTAATGTATTTATTGCTAATCATGAAATCCTTAAACTGGATCCATCGAGAAAATCAAAGACATATTGATCGTTGAACCGATCAGGCCTAGCCAAACAGAACACTTGAAACAAGGAATAGACATGGGACTTCTGATAGACGGAAAGTGGCATGACCAGTGGTATGACACCAGCAGCACAGGCGGGCGCTTTGTGCGCAGCGATTCCCAGTTCCGTAACTGGATCACCCCGGATGGCAGTGCAGGGCCGACTGGAACCGGAGGCTTTCGGGCCGAGGCCGGGCGCTACCACCTGTATGTATCGCTGGCCTGCCCGTGGGCCAGCCGCGTGCTGATTTTACGGGCCTTGAAGGGCCTGGAGCAGATGATCAGCGTATCGGTCGTCAATCCCTACATGGGCGACCATGGCTGGACCTTCGAGCCCGGACCGGGCGTGGTCGCCGACCCGGTTGGTCAGGCTCAGTACATGTATCAGGTCTACCAGCGTGCGCAGCATGACTACAGCGGGCGCGTGACTGTGCCGGTGCTGTGGGATCTGCAGCGCAATACCATCGTCAGCAATGAGTCTTCGGAAATCATCCGTATGCTGAACTCGGCCTTTGATGGGATTTGTTCGAGGGAAGGCGATTACGCGCCGACCGAATTGCTGCCACAAATTGACGCCATTAACGCCGAGGTCTACGATGCCGTGAATAATGGCGTGTATAAAGTCGGTTTTGCCACCTCACAAGAGGTCTACGAGCAGGAAATCACGAAACTGTTTGCATACCTGGACAAGCTCGAAGACTTGCTGGGTCGCCAGCGTTACCTGGTGGGGGATCGCATCACCGAGGCCGACTGGCGCCTGTTTACCACGCTGATCCGCTTTGACGCCGTCTACCACGGCCATTTCAAAACCAATCTGAAGCGTCTGGTGGACTACAAGAATCTGTGGAGCTACACGCGCGAACTCTATCAATGGCCGGGCGTTGCCGGCACGGTGGATTTCGACCACATCAAGCAACACTACTACCGCAGCCACCACACCATCAACCCGAACGGCATCGTGCCACTGGGACCGATCCTGGATCTGGATCGTGCGCCGGATCGCACCCTGGCCGGGGTACAGTAGGGGATTTTCCGAAAAAGAGAGTTTGCATGGGCACGGGTACCGCGCTGAAAATCCTGCACACAGCCGATTGGCAGATCGGCCGCCAGTACGGGCGGTTTTCGCCGGAGGACGCTGCGGTGCTGGCCGAGGCCCGGTTCTCGGTGGTCGAGTGCATTGCCGCGCTGGCTGCGCAGGAACAGGTGCATGCGGTGTTGGTGGCCGGCGATGTGTTCGATGCGCAGACGGTGTCGGATCGAACCATTCGCCGCCTGTTCAATGCCATGCAGAGCTACGAGGGCCCCTGGATTCTGATTCCGGGCAACCATGATGCCGCGCTGGCGGAAAGCGTCTGGACGCGCGCACGGCGACTGGACGCCATTCCGGGCAATGTCCATGTGATTCTGGAACCCGACGCACGGGAATTTCCGGCCTTGGGGTTTGCGGTACTGGCTGCGCCCCTGACGCAGCGCCAGACGCACAGCGACCTGACAGATTGCTTCGACACGACCGAAACGGCCTCCGGGCTGCTGCGCATCGGCCTGGCGCACGGCAGCATCCAAGGGGTGCTGGCGGCCGACATTGATTCATCCAATCCCATTGCTGCGGATCGGGCGCAGCGAGCCCGTTTGGATTACCTGGCCCTGGGCGATTGGCATGGCCTGAAGCGCATCGACGAGCACACCTGGTATAGCGGCACGCCCGAGCAGGAACGCTTCAAGGACAATGGGGCAGGGCAGGTACTGCTGGTCGAACTGTCGGGGGATAGGTCGGCACCGATCGTCACGCCGCGTACGGTCACACAGTACCAATGGATGAGCTGGAATGAATCCCTGTCAGTTGCATCCGATCTGGACGCATTGATCCTGCGACTGGAACAATTGCCCGCGAATACGGTCCTGGATCTGATGCTATCGGGCCAGATCGATTTGGCAGGTGAATACCGCCTGCAGCAGGCGCTGTCGGTGGTTCAGGGGCGATGCCGCAGTCTGCAGTGCGATCGGGGCGGCCTGCGGCTGATGCCGACTGCCGAGGATATTGCGGCCTTGCATGCCGATGGCTATGTGGGCGAAGTGATTGAGGAATTACAGCAGCGCCAGCAGGGTGACGATGCGGAAACGGCTCGTGATGCGTTGGTCATTCTGGCTGGTCTGCTGCGTGATCGCCCGCTGCCGGAGGCCGGTTCATGAAGCTGCGCCGTATACGAATTGAACAACTCCGCCAGTTTCGCCGGCCTTTGGAAATCCGGGATCTGGGGCCGGGTATCAACCTGTTTATTGGCCCGAACGAATCGGGCAAGAGCACCGTGGTCCGGGCCATTCGCGCGGCTTTCTTCGAGCGCCATAAATCCGGCACGGTCGACGATTTGCAGCCCTGGGGGGACTCGTCGGCAGCACCCGCCATCCAACTGGACTTTGATTGGCAGGGTGAGCATTGGGCGTTGAACAAGAGCTTTCTGAAGCGCAAACGCTGTGACCTGAACATCGATGGGCAGGTTCTGAGCGGCGACGACGCAGAGGAAAAATTGGGGGAATTGCTGGGATATCAAGTTCCCCAGCGCGGCGCCAGCAAGGCCGAGCACTGGGGCATACCGGGCCTGCTGTGGATCGACCAGGGAACCGGTCAGGATATCGAGGACCCGGTGAGCCATGCGGGCGGCTACCTGAAATCCGCCCTGGGTGAAAGCCTGGGTGAGGTCGCGAGCAGTGCGGGTGACGAATTGATTGCGCAGCTTGTGAATGAACGGTCTGCGCTGTTGACGGCTACAGGACGCGCTACGGGCGATTACGCAGATACACAAAGGCGATATATAGAATGTGAGGCACAGCTGGCTGCACTGGATCAGGATATCGCCCTCTATCGCCGGCAGGTGGATCGTCTGGGTGAATTGCAACAGCTTCGGATAGCAGACGCCACCCGGCCCTGGGAAGGCTTATACCGCCAGGCCAAGCAGGCCGAAGAGCGCCTGACCGAGGTGCAGGGCTGGGAGCAGGCGCAACAACGCGAGGAGCAGGAACGTCGGCAATGCGCAGACAATCAGCAGTTGTGCCAGGATCAGTTGGCATCCTTTACCAGGCAACAAGACGAGTTGGCGCAGCGCGCACGTGATGTGCAGAAGGCCGACGCAGACCTGAATGATCTGCAGGCGCGCCGCCGGCCGATTGAATCGCTGCTTGCGCAGGCGCAGGCAGCCTATCAGACGGCCGAGCAGGTGTTGAGGCTGGCTCGTCGGCATGAGCAGCGCGGGACGCTGGACCGTGAGTTGGGCCGGCTCGATCAGGAACTCTCTGAAATCGAGGCCAGGCTACAGCAGTCGCAGGTATTGCAGGCGCAGTTGCTTGAACAGCGCGGGCAACTGCAGGCGAACCGGGTCGATGCCGCGTCGCTGAAGCAACTGCAGGCCGCCGGCCAGGCCTTGCATAAGCTCGACATTGCACAGCAGGCTGTGGCCACGCGATTGCAATTTGAATTGCTGCCGGAGCAGAGCATTCTGCTTGGGAACGATGTGCTCAGCGGGCAAGGGCAGCGTCTATTGCTTGAACCGGTTGATTTGAATATTTCGGGTATCGGCACGCTGCGGATTCAACCCGGAGGGGAAGACATCGCTGATTTGGGGCGCCGACGGCAGGCAGCGCAAGACCGCCTGGAAGCCATGTTCGGTGAACTGCAGGTGACCGGGCTTGGCGAGGCCGAGGAACGTGCCGAGCAGCGCCGGGTATTGCAGGATGACATCAAGCGTGTTGAATTCCAGCTCGAAAGCCTCGCGCCCAAGGGGCTGGATGAACTCGGCAGTCGGCAGGTGCTGGCGGCCGGACGAAAGGACACGCTGCAGGCGCAATTGGCCGAGTTGCCAAAACCGGATGAGACGGCTGTTGACATCGCCACGGCGGAAAGCAGGCTGGATGCGGCGCGTAGCGACCTGAAACGTGCAGAACAGGCAGCCACCGCACTGGAGCGGGATCTCGGTCTGGCTGCCCAGGCCCAGCGCAGCACACATACCGAGTGGCAGCGGCTGCAAGGTACCGTGCAATCCGAGGATCGCCTGCAGCAGGAAAAGAAACTGGGCGCACAACTGGCCGAACTGCGGGCTCGCGAGGCTGCTTTGCAGGAATCTTTGGCCGGCCGCCACAAACAGATCGAGGCGGCCAACCCCGATATCCTGCGCCAGGATATCCAGCGCTTCACTCGTAGCGCCGAGGCGCTGAAACAGGAGGCTGAACAGCGCACGCTGGAATTGACCGGCTTGCAAGGCAGACTGGACGCACTGGGTGCCAATGGCCTGGAAGAGCAGCACGCCGAGCTGGCCCAGGAGTTCGAGGCGATTGGTCGTCGCCGCAACGAGATGCAGCAGCGTGCGGCCGCCCTGGATCTATTGCTTGAATTGCTGAATGCCAAACGCCGGGAACTCACACTCCGGATTCAGGAGCCCCTGCAGGCCCATCTGGATCATTATCTGCGGCTGCTGTTTCCACAGGCGCGCTTGACCGTGGATGCGGACCTGCTGCCCGACCAGTTGGTGCGTGGCAGCAATGGCGGCGAAGCATATGATGACTTCGCATTGCTGAGCTATGGCGCCCGCGAGCAAATGGGCCTGATCAGCCGGCTGGCGTATGCCGATCTGTTGAAGGACGCGGGCCGACCCACCCTGATCATTCTGGATGATGCACTGGTGCATACCGACCAGCAACGCTTGACGCCTATGAAACGCATCCTGTTCGATGCCGCCCAACGTCATCAGATTCTCTTGTTCAGTTGTCACCCTGAAAACTGGAAGGATCTGGGCGTGGTGCCGGTCGAGATGTCTGCGCTGGCTGTGGGTGGCTGAACCAGCCGCCCGGGCGCAGAGTTATCCGGTAAACTTTTGACTGGCTTTTATATTCCCGTTCCCAGGCGCACCATGATCCCAGCCCCCACAGCCACCCTTACCGAACCCGCACGGCAGACGCCGGTGCTCGACGAGGTCGATGTGCTGGTGTTGGGCGGAGGCCCGGCGGGTCTGGCGGCTGCGGCCGGTGCTGCCGGCTGCGGCGCACGCACTTTGCTGGTAGAGCGCTACGGCTTTCTGGGCGGCATGGGTACGGCAGCGGGCGTGACCAATTTTTGTGGCATGCATGCCAATGTGCATGGTGTGCTTCGCCAGGTGGTACAAGGTGTCGGCGGCGAATTGCTGGACCGCATTGATGCCCTCGGTGGCCTGAACACGCCACATTTGCTCTTTGGCGACCGCATGGCGGCGCAGGCCTATGACACGGCGGCGTACAAAGTCGCGGCCGACGAGTTGCTGGCGGCGTCGGGCGCGCGCGTGCTGCTGCATGCGTGGGTGGCGGGTGTCTTGATGCGCGGTGATGGCTGTATCGATGCCGTTTTGGTGGAAACCAAGTCCGGGCGTGTTGCGATCCGGGCGCAGCAGTTCATCGATTGCACGGGGGACGGCGACGTTGCGGCCTGGGCCGGTGCGCCGTACGAAAAGGGCGCCGATGGCCAGGACATGATGTACCCCAGTACCATGATGCGCCTGGGCGGGATCGATCCGGATCGTGCGGGCGAGGCCTGGCGTCACGTGGCTGATCGCATGCATGAGGCCGAGGCCCGTGGCGAGCGCTTTCCCCGCCAAGGACCTATCCTGCGCCCACAAAAAAACCCCACCGAATGGCGGGCAAACGTCACGCAGCTGGCGCGTGACGACGGCGGTCCGGTGGATGGCACGGATGCTTGGCAACTGTCTGCAGCCGAGAGCCAAGGCCGCCGCCAGGCCTCCCAATTCCTGGGTTTCCTGCGCCGCGATATGCCGGGCTTCGAGAACGCCTATCTGCTGGATTTGCCACCGCAGCTTGGCATCCGCGAAACGCGGCGGATCATCGGCGAGTACGTCCTGACCGAGGACGATGTGCTGGCTTGTGCCGGCTTCGACGATACGGTGGGCGTAAATGGCTGGCCGGTCGAGGAACATCAGGCCGGGCGGGTAGAGTTCCGTTGGCCGTATGGCACACAGGATGCCGCCGGCAGGGCGACCAGTCGGGGATTCAATCACTTGCCCTGGCGCATGTTGCTGCCTCAGGGCATCGATAACTTGCTGGTGGCGGGGCGCTGCGCGAGCATGACGCACGGGGGCCAGTCGGCTGCACGCGTGTCGGGCGGGTGCTTTGTCATGGGCCAGGCGGCCGGTATTGGCTGTGCGCTGGCTATCCAGCAAGCCATTGCGCCCCGTGATCTGCCGATTGTCGATGTGCAGGATGCCTTGCGCCGCACAGGCGCTTGGCTGGGGCAGGACCTCGACCCCGTGCCGCCACGGATCTGAACATTCAAACAGAAATTTTTAACGGAGACTCTGATATGCAACGACGTACATTTGTGATGGCTGCAGCCGCTGCAGCCTTGGCCGTTTCGATGGGCGCCCAGGCGCAAGACTGGCCCACCCAGCCGGTGAAGCTCGTCGTCGGCTTCCCCGGGGGATCGACACCCGATATGGTGGCACGGGCCATTTCCGAGCCGCTGTCCAAGATGCTGGGCCAGCCGGTCGTTGTCGAGAACAAGCCCGGTGCCAGCGGCAATATCGCAGCCGCCAGCGTTGCCAATGCGACGGACGGGCACACGCTGGGGGTCGTGATCAACGGCAATCTGACCTCGTCCCCGATACTCTACCCAAATCTGGCCTACGACCCAGTCAAGGACTTCAGCTACCTCAGCCTGATGACCACGGCGCCGTTGATCCTGGTGGCGCCCGCTGACGAGCCTGGCGGTGCTGCGTTCTTCAAGAAAGCAGAAACCGAAGGAGACCGCTGGAACTATGGTTCTGTAGGCGTCGGCTCTGTTTCGCACCTGGGTATGGAGCTTCTGAAAAGCGAGGTGCCCGGCTTCAAGCCTATGCAGGTTCCCTACACCGGCGGCAACCCCGCCGTCGTGACGGCCCTGATCGGCGGGCAGGTGCAGATGGCCCTGATGCCCCCCGGCACTGCCATGCCCCAGGTGAAGGCAGGCAAGCTCGAAGCGGTTGGCGTGACCACGACCGAACGAAGCCCGCTTGTGCCGGACGTGCCCACATTGGCCGAGGCCGGAATCAAGGACTTCACACTCGAGGTCTGGACCGCACTCGTAGGCCCATCCAGCCTGCCGGCACCGGTGCAGAAGAAAATCGCGGACAGCGTCATCCAGATCCTGCATACCCCGGCCGTCCAGGAAAAATTGTTGGTACAGGGGTGGAGAGCAGTGGGCACGACGCCGGACGAAATGAAGTCCCGGGTCAATAAGGAAACCGAACTGCTGGGCAACATCATCCGGTCGCAGAACATCAAGCTACAGTAAAAGGCCAGGGCGGGCCGACCGACGTGGCCGGCCCGCCTGCAGTACTCAGTCCTGGCCTTCGGTGAAGGCTTCTGTGCGGCGCTTGCGGATTGCCGGCAGCACCAGGATCAGCAGCAGGCCGAGTGCCATCAGCAACAGGGTCGCCGATATTGGCCGTGTCACCAGCACGGTCCAGTCACCGCGCGACAGCAGTAGCGCGCGGCGCAGATTTTCCTCCATCATCGGTCCCAGGATCAGCGCCAGCAGCAGGGGTGCGGGCTCCAGACCGAGCTTGATGAAGATATAGCCAATGATGCCGAACCATCCCAGCATCCAGATATCCCATGTACTGTTGCTGAGCGAATAGGCGCCGATGGCGCAAAACAGCACAATGGCCGGAAACAGCCAGCGATAGGGCAGGGTCAACAGCTTGACCCAAAGCCCGACCATGGGCAGGTTGAGGATGACCAGGAACGCATTTCCGATCCACATCGACGCAATCAGCCCCCAGAACAGATCCGGGTTGCTCGTCATCACCTGCGGCCCCGGTTGTATGTTGTGGATGATCATCGCGCCCACCATCAGCGCCATCACACTATTGGGCGGCAGGCCCAGGGTCAGCAGCGGAATGAACGCCGTCTGCGATCCGGAATTATTCGCGGCCTCAGGGGCTGCCACGCCCCGTATATTGCCTTCCCCCAAAGGCACCTCGCCGGGCCTGAGCTTGATTTTTTTCTCGGCTGTATAGGCTGCAAAAGACGACAACACCGCTCCGCCTCCGGGCAAAATACCCAGAAATGCCCCGATCAACGTGCCGCGGAAAATTGCAGGCGTCATCAGCTTCCAGTCCTTTCGGCCGGGATACAGATTCGACAGGCCGACCTTGAAGACCTTTCGATCGCTATTGGCCCGCGACAGATTCGATATGATCTCGCCATAGCCGAAGAGCCCCATCGCGATGACGACGAAATTGATGCCATCGGCCAACTCGGGCATATCAAAACTGTAGCGCCGCACCCCCGAATTCACGTCGGCCCCCATCATCCCGAGCAACAGCCCCAGCACGATCATGCCCAAAGCCTTCAGCACCGAACCCGAGGCCAGAATCACCGACCCGATCAGCCCCAGGACGATCAGGGAAAAATACTCGGATGGACCGAACTTGAACGCCAATTCAGTCAGCGGCAGCGCAAAAGCGGCAATCACCACCGTCCCAAAGCATCCCGCCACGAACGAACCCACCGCAGCCGCCGTCAGGGCAGGGCCCGCACGGCCCTTGCGCGCCATCTGATAGCCATCCAGGGCCGTGACCACCGACGAGATCTCGCCAGGCAGATTGACCAGAATCGAAGTCGTCGAACCTCCATAGGCGGCGCCATAGTAAATACCGGCAAGCATGATCAGCGCCGAGGTGGGGTCCAGCGCATAAGTCGTGGGCAGCAGAATCGCAATGGTCGCAGTAGGCCCCAGGCCCGGCAGAATCCCGATCAGCGTCCCCAGCAGGCAGCCTGAAAACGCATAGGCCAGATTGTGAAGCGTAAAGGCGACGCTGAATCCCAGGGCCAGATGCTGAAATACTTCCATGATGAGTGTCCTGTGATGGGCCGATCAGCCCGAAACCAGGCGCGGCCAGCTCGGAAGCTGCATGCCCAGGGCATAGATGAAAATAAGCCAACTGCCCAGCGCCAGCACAACGGCCAGGATCAGCGACTCGCGCAGCCGAAACTGCGGGCCTGCCCAGGACGCCACAATGATAATGACCAGCGTCGATAACACAAACCCGAGCGCCGGAATGTGCAGCGCAGGCCAACCCTCAAGCAGGACGCCGAACAGCATATTGGCCAGAATGATAAAGACCAGCGGCCTGACATTCCACGAACCGATCGGGTCGCCGTCAGCGGTCTCGACCGTCACGGACTTGATGCAGACGATCAGGCCGATGATCACCAGCAAAACGCTGCAAACCATTGGGAAATAGCCAGGACCCATGTGGGCGCTGGTGCCCATCCGGTAGCCGGTGGCCCCCCAGCCGAACCCGATGCCGATGGCTACGAATAACAAGCCGGAAAAAAAATCCTTCTGGCTTTTGATGCGCATGTGTTTAGACTCTGTGGCGGGAATGAATGAAGGGTGAGTTCTGGCAATTAGAACCGATTTTGGGTTCCCTTACATCTTTTCGCAGTGAAAGCCATAATGACTACAGCGCCTTGGCGAGAATGATTTTTTAGCGCCGTCTGGTGGTCGGGCACATGGCCCGACTGCCCGGATCTGCCTCGTACAGCCGGGCGTCGGGCAAACTCGACGCTACGCCTCTCAGACAGGCCCGCCGAAATCCCCCGGCTTCCCTTCGTCAGCCTCAGGCACCAGCCAAAGGCGCTAAAAAATCATTCTCGCCA
>JAKDMO010000075.1 GCA_030452305.1 Alcaligenaceae bacterium
AATGGCCCAATGCTATGATGGATCAGGTATCGCTAATCTATAGTATGGAAGGTTGTGCAATGAACAGGCGGGATTTCCTGTGCTGCGCCGGCGGCGCGGCCCTGGGTGTGGGTCTGGCCCCCGTTCGCGCGGCCCTGCTGCCCCCGGACCCTTTTTTCGGTTATGCCTTTCCGGACCTGAACGGCGACAAAGTCGCATTGTCGTCCTTGTCGGGCCGGCCGGTGCTGGCGAATTTCTGGGCCAGCTGGTGCCCTCCTTGTGTACGGGAAATGCCCGATCTCGATGCCTTGCATCGGCAGTACCCCGATGTGGCGTTCGTCGGGCTGGCGATCGACACCAAGGCCAATGTTCAGCGCTTCGTTCAGAAAGTCCAGGTGTCTTACCCCTTGCTCATGACGGGTACGCAGGGTATTGGCCTGATGCGCGATCTTGGAAACAAGGCCGGCGGCCTGCCGTTCACGGTGCTGTTCAATCGCGATGGCCGGATCGCGCAGGTCGTTCTTGGCGAGGTGCAACCGGATCGAATTCGCGCGCAGATCGAGCAGTTGCTTTAAGGAGCCTTTGAACAAGTCACCGCGTCGCCTGCATCCCCGGATCCGGGCGTTCTGCGGCGTTGCAAATCCTCGCGATAGCTACGGCTATCGCTGTGGTTTGCGCCTTGCATCCCATCCCGAACCGGCGCGCATGCTTACCGCTCGACTTGTTTCAGAGGCTCCTTAAGTTTCAATTGATTCGGGATTTCGCCTGCTGTCAGTGGTTTTCATGGACAAATGGCGGTTTTTAGCGTAAAAAGACGCTTTGTCGGGCCGCTTTGGCCCGAGCTACGGCGGCCGATCAGGCATGCCGGCCTGCGCAAGGATATGACTGGCCGTCGCTCTTCCCCGTCCAGAACGGTATGGGGGTCAGACCGACGGCAAATTTTTATTCGTCGCCCGGGCAGGCATGGCGGCGCGGCGGGATGTGGTGTGATTAACGTTCGTGCGCAATGACGCGGCACGGCTCACAGGATGTTTTTATGGATCTTAGAAAACTGAAGACCTTGATCGATTTGGTTGCCGATTCGGGCATTGCCGAACTCGAGATCACCGAGGGCGAAGGCAAAGTCAGAATCGTCAAGTTTTCACAAGCCCAGCAAACAGTCGCACCCGTGGCACCTGCTGCGGCTGAGCCGGCTGCGACCGTGACGGCGGCTGCACCGGCTGCGACGCCCGAACCTGCCGCCACTCAGGGCCATCGGGTCAAGTCGCCGATGGTGGGCACTTTCTACCGGGCACCGAATCCGAATTCCCCGCCTTTCGTCGAGCTTGGGCAATCCGTCAAGGAAGGCGAGCCCGTATGCATTATCGAAGCCATGAAGCTGTTGAACGAGATCGAGGCTGACAAGTCCGGCGTGATCAAAGAGATCCTCGTCGAAAATGGCGAGCCGGTCGAGTATGGACAACCCCTGTTTGTGATTGGCTGAGCGATGTTTGAAAAAATCCTGATTGCGAACCGTGGCGAGATCGCGCTGCGCATCCAGCGCGCTTGCCGCGAGCTGGGCATCAAGACCGTGGTGGTGCATTCCGAGGCCGACAGCGATGCAAAGTACGTGCGGCTGGCCGATGAGTCGGTCTGCATTGGCCCGGCCCCCGCACGCGACAGCTACCTGAGCATGCCGGCGATCATCTCGGCCGCCGAGGTCACGGATTCCGAGGCGATTCATCCCGGTTACGGATTTTTGTCCGAGAACGCAGACTTCGCCGATCGCGTCGAGAAAAGCGGTTTTGTATTTATCGGTCCGCGCCCGGAAACCATTCGCATGATGGGCGACAAGGTCAGCGCCAAGCAGGCAATGATTGCCGCCGGCGTGCCGGTCGTGCCGGGCTCGGGCGGTGCATTGTCCGATTCCGAGGACGAGATCATGCGCATCGCGCGCGATGTGGGCTACCCCGTCATTATCAAGGCGGCGGGCGGCGGCGGCGGGCGCGGCATGCGTGTGGTTTATACCGAGGCCGCATTGCTCAGCGCCGTGGCCATGACGCGTGCCGAAGCCGGTGCCGCGTTCAACAATCCCGAGGTCTACCTCGAAAAATATCTTGAAAACCCGCGCCACATCGAGATCCAGGTGATGGCTGATGGCGAGGGCAAGGCGGTCTGGCTGGGCGAGCGCGATTGCTCCATGCAGCGGCGCAACCAGAAAATCATCGAGGAAGCCCCCGCCCCCGGCATTTCGCGCGAGGTGGTCTCGCAAATTGGCGAGCGCTGCGCCGAGGCCTGCCGTGCGATGCGCTATCGCGGCGCAGGCACCTTCGAGTTCCTGTACGAAAACGATGAGTTCTTTTTCATCGAAATGAACACCCGTATCCAGGTCGAGCACACGGTGACTGAAATGATCACCGGGCTGGATCTCGTGCAATGGCAGATTCGCGTGGCGGCCGAGGAAAAATTTACGCTACGCCAGCGCGATATCCGTCTCAGTGGCCATGCGATCGAGTGCCGGATCAATGCCGAGGACCCCTTCAAGTTCACCCCCAGCCCAGGCCGGATCACCAACTGGCATACGCCCGGTGGCCCGGGTGTGCGCATGGATTCACATGTGTTCAGCGGTTATACGGTGCCACCGCACTACGACTCGATGATCGCCAAGCTCATCACCTATGGTGACGATCGTCATCAGGCGCTTGCGCGCATGGACATCGCTCTGTCCGAGATGATCGTCGAGGGCGTGCAGACGAATATTCTCTTGCATCGCGAATTGCTTCAGGATGCGAATTTCGTCAAGGGCGGCACCAGTATTCACTATCTTGAGCAAAAGCTCTCTCAGCGCCCCTGAGGCGGTGGAGCACGGTATGCGCGAGCTGGTTCTGACTTGCCCCGAAAGCCAGGCGGAAGACTTGTCCGACGCCCTGCTAGAGGCCGGTGCGCTGGCGGTTTCCACCGAGGATGCGGACGGCGACACCGAGCACGAGCAGGCACTCTTTGGCGAGCCGGGGCTGGAGCCCGAGACCCAGGCCTGGCATCAGAACCGCGTGATTGCGCTGCTGCCAGATGGCCAGGATCCGGCCCAGCTCATGGCCCCGCTCGTGGCAGCCGGGCTTGCACCCGAATGGTCGCTGCGCGACGTGCCCGATACCGATTGGGTGCGCCTGACGCAATCCCAGTTTGGACCGATTGTCGTATCCGACCGGATCTGGATCGTTCCCAGTTGGCACCGGGACGACGCCGATCTGCCGGCACCGCAGACCGAGGACGGCGGAATCATCCGTGTCGAACTCGATCCGGGTCTGGCATTCGGCACAGGCAGCCATCCGACCACTCATTTATGCCTGCAGTGGCTGTCCAGCCATATCCAGGATGGTGAAACGGTACTTGATTACGGTTGCGGTTCGGGTATTTTGGCCATTGCCGCGCGGATGCTGGGGGCTGGAACCGTCCATGCCGTCGATATTGACGAGCAGGCTGTGATCTCGACTCGGCAGAATGCCGAAGCCAACCATGTCGAATTGCAGGCCTTTCTGCCTGATGGGCTTCCCGCCGGCTCCAGCCAGATTGTGGTGGCCAATATCCTTTCGAACCCGCTGAAGGTGATGGCGCCCATGCTGGCCGCGCGCGTTGCGCCTGGCGGTGCATTGGTGCTTTCGGGTGTGCTCGAGCGTCAGGCCGATGAAGTCGCGCGTGCCTATGCGCCGTGGATCGACTTGCATGTCTGGCAGGCACGCGAAGGGTGGGTGTGTCTGGCGGGTCGTCATAAGTGAACGAGACTGATTCCGATATGGACCTGACCACGCGGTGTCCGAGCTGTGGGACGGTATTCCAGGCAAGTCTGCAAGACCTGCAATTGCGCAAGGGTTACATCCGTTGCGTGCAATGTGCGCACATTTTTGATGGCTATGCCGAGGTCGTGTCGGATTCAGCCAACACTACAGACGATGCCCCGAGGCCGCACGCGCGCATCGAGCCTGAATTGGTCGAGCACGTCGTGCCTGATGATGTGCCTCCCAGCGTGTTTCGCCCGCCACGCGAGGAACCCCGATTCACCGTTGGCGATCCAGGCGATGACGCAGCCCTGCAGCCAGGCCCTGGGCGCCCCGACCCGCGTGTCCCCGTTGATTCCGGTCGCGGCTTTGTTGTAGACGCGCATCCGACGCGAGGTCAAGCCTACGGTGGATCGGCTGCACCCTTGCTCCGCCAGGACGAGGGTGGGCTGCTCCAGCAGATGGGCCGCTGGACGCTGAATCTGCTGGTGGTGCTTGGGCTTTTGCTATTGCTCGCGCAGCTCGCATATGTCTATCGATCACAGATCGCATTGGCCGTGCCGTCGATGCGACCCGTGCTTGAAGGCGCCTGCGCTGCGCTGTCTTGCAAGGTTCCCTACGCACGTGACGCCTCACAATTGGTCATTACGGGTTCGGACCTGAAGCTCGACAACGTGCCGGAACCTTCAGCCGGCACCGACTCGGGGAAGCAGCATTTCGAACTCAGCCTGACGCTACGCAATCGCGGTGCACAGCCATCGATGTGGCCCAGCCTGGTCCTGGATCTGAACGATTCGTCGGGTGCCCGCGTGGTGCGCCGTAATCTGCATCCACGCGATTATCTGTCGTCGGCACAATTGGGCAAACCCTTTCCGGCGGACAGCGAGCTCATGGTTCAGGTTCCGCTGACCGTCAGCGGTGTGCGGGTCATTGGCTTCGAGCTGACTTTATTTTTTTCCTGAGGAAAGGCATGTCCAAGAAAATACTGGTGTGCGGCTCGGTCGCATTCGATACGATCGCCCTATTCGAGGGGCACTTCAAGGATCACATCCTGGCCGACAACATTCAGTCGCTCAGCGTGTCCTTCTTTGTGCCGACGCTACGCAAGGAATACGGCGGCTGTGCGGGCAATATCTCGTACAATCTGCGCCTGCTGGGTGCCGATCCGCTGCCGGTAGGCTCGGTCGGTGCCGATGCGGTGGATTACCTTCAGCATATGCGCGAACTGGGTATCGATACGCAGTTGGTTCGGGTGATGCCCGATATGTTCACGCCGCAGTGCTTCATCACGACTGACCTCGACAACAACCAGATCGCCTCATTTCACCCCGGTGCCATGCTGCATTCCGCCGAGAACGATCTAAGCGGTGTGTCGGCTGCCTGGGGCATTGTGGCGCCGGACTCGAAGGACGGCATGTTTGCCCACGCCCGGCGGATGCACGCGCAGGGTATCCCTTTTATATTTGACCTGGGCCAGGCCATGCCCCTGTTCGAAGGCCCCGATCTGCTGGAAATGCTCGATCTCGCCAGCATCCTGACGGCCAATGATTATGAGGCTGCAGTGATCGAACAGCGCACTGGGCGAAGCATCGCGCAGATCGCCCAAGGGCTGACTGCAGCGATCGTGACCCGTGGTGCGGACGGTGCAAGCCTTTTCATAGCAGATACCGAAACTACAATTCCCCCCGTTCCCGTCACGGAAGTGGTCGATCCCACCGGCTGCGGTGACGCTCACCGTGCCGGCCTGCTGTACGGTTTGGTCAATGACTGGTCGCTGGTCGATGCGTGTCGTTTGGCGAATGTGATGGGGGGGCTTAAAATCGCCTCAAGAGGGCCACAGAATCATCGTCCGGCCCATACCGAGATCTCTGCGTTGCTGCGCACCGCGTATGGTGCGCAGGCACCCGAACTTGCGGCCTGAGCACACCACGTACTCGGGTTCATCAGTTTCCATCCAGGAGCCTCTTCATGGAACACATCAGGAATTCAGGGCTTGCCGTGCGCGGTGGCCGAGTATTGGGCCTTGTCGTGCTGGCAGCGTCTTTGTCGGTACTGGCCGGCTGCGCCAATCAAAGCGCCTCCGGTTCCACCTATACCTACGGGCAGGCACAGCAGGAACAGATCGTGCGTTATGGCACGGTGGTGTCGGTGCGGCCCGTCACGATTCAACAGGATCGCAGCTCGGGTGTAGGTGCCGCAGGCGGCGCCGCGCTGGGTGGCGTGGCGGGCAGTACGATTGGCGGGGGCAGCGGCCAGATCCTGACCTCGATCGGCGGCGCACTCCTGGGTGGCCTGGCCGGTAATGCCGTCGAAAACCAGATGGCCAAGACCAGTGGGCTGGAAATCACGGTGCGCCTGGATAACGGCGAGACCCGCGTCATCGCACAGGCTGACGATATCCGATTGTCTGCGGGCCAGCGCGTGCAGCTGATCAGCGGCGGTGGGCCGACCCGCGTGGTGCCGATGTAATTCCGTAAAACGGAATAAGGTGCCTACATACCGAACACTGTGAACGCCATGTGCTGCACGACCATCATGGCGATCTGCGCAAGCACCAGCAGCACCAGGGGCGAGAAATCGATCCCGCCCGTTCTGGGCAGTAGGCGCCGAATGGGATCGAGCAGAGGTGCAGTCAGGGTATAGAGCACCGGCATGATGGGCGACAGGGGGTTGATCCACGATAGAACCGCCTGGATCAGGGTGGCCCATACAATCACATTGAAGGCCCATTTCACCACGGTCAGCAAGGCCGCCACCACGGCAGGCGCCAGCATGGCCAGCGGTGGCAGCGCGCCGCCCAGTGCGATGATCCAGGTCAACAGCAGATAGACCAGGGCGGTCAGCCAGCACATCAGCAGGCTCGGGGTATCCAGGCGCCCGAATGACGGCACGATCCTGCTCAGTGGCCGCACCAGCCAATCGCTCGCCCGCAGGATCGCCTGCGAGTAGGGGTTGAATGGATGCAGCCGTATTGCCGACATCCATGCGCGCAAAATCAGCGCAATCCCGAATAGGGAAAACACAATGTCGATCAAGAACAGCAGAATGTCACGGAACATGTGTGGCTCTTGGAGTAAGTGAATTCAGCATTGTCGCATCAAAAAAAAAAGCCCGGCAAGCCGGGCGGTAACACAATGGTGTGCTAGTGTCCTGTTTGGCTGATTGAGCACCGAAATTCGGACGCTAGGGACGTTTGTCGGTTGGGAAGGGCCACGATCCGGCTGGATTCTTGCTGGTCTTGGTAGCAGAAGCCGGAGCAGTCGGTTTAGCGGGTTTTTTGGCGGCTGCCTTTTTCGCAGCTTTTTTGGCCGGCGCTTTCTTGGCGGCGGTTTTCTTTGCTGTGGCCTTTTTCACCGGCGCCTTTTTCACGGCGGCTTTCTTTGCCGGCGTTTTCTTGGCAGCCACTTTCTTAACTGCCGCTTTTTTCACTACTGCCTTTTTCGCTGCTGCTTTTTTCACTACCGCTTTTTTCGCTGTGACCTTTTTCGCCGCAGTTTTCTTTACGGCAGCTTTCTTTGCTGGTGCTTTCTTGGCGACTGTTTTTTTAGTTGTGACCTTTTTTGCGGCGGCTGCTTTCTTTACGACGGGTTTCTTTGCTGCAACTTTCTTTGCTACGACTTTCTTGACCGCCACTTTCTTGGCTGCTGCTTTCTTTACGGGGGTCGTTTTACTTACAGTCTTTTTCGTAGCAACCTTGCTTGCCTTCGCCTTGCCGGCCGGGGATTTCGAGGATGAAGCTTTTTTGGCAGCCGTTTTACCGGGGGCCTTTTTGGCGGTAGCCATAGTCGTGCTCCTTGTGGTCTGAAGTGAACGTCCACCCATTTGATATGACCCCCACCTCGAGTGCGGCCCATCTCAAATGGCGCAGGCGTGCGAGACATTAAGTATCCCGCACGCCTTAGAGTCTAACGTAAGCAATCAGGCACTCCAAGCATTATCGATGGGATGCGTTGGGATTGATCGACAAAGCGTGTCAGTCTGACGGCAGAAGCCGCATCTTCAAGTTTCTTGCTCATGGGCAGAGGGTTGAGTACATTGGAAACGTACTTGGAGTTGAATCATGGCAAGACTCGATACTGCGCGCGATCAGGACACATCCAGCACGACATCCTCCGGTACATTGCTGAATGCCTTCACCCTGCAGGCGCGCGGTCTGGCCCGTCGATGGGGATTTTATGTGCTCATCAGTGTGGGCACAATATTGGCGGTCATCGGCCTGTGGTGGCTGGCAGCCTATCTGCATCTCGTGAAACCCGTCTTTCTGCCATCCCCGGGTGCGGTATGGGCGGTCACCGTGACAAGTCTGACCGAAGGCTACCGAGGCCATCTGCTGACCTATCACCTTGGCCTCAGCCTGATGCGTATCGGGGTGGCTTTTCTGATTGCCACGGGTCTTGCGATTCCCCTTGGGATTCTGGTCGCCCGCTCGAAATGGGTCTCGGCCATCCTTCAGCCAGGCATCCATTTCTATCGGGTACTGCCACCGTTGTCCTATTACATGATGCTGGTTGTATGGATGGGCATTGGCGAGGGCTCAAAAATAACGCTATTGGCCCTGGCTGGTTTTCCGCCGATCTTCATTGCTGTGATTGAAGGATATCGTGGGATACCCCTCGATCGGATTCGTGCGGCCAGTTCGCTTGGGGCATCCAACTCAAAGATTCTGAAATACGTCATCCTGCCGTCCCTGCTGCCCGACATATTCACCGGCATGCGGGTCAGCATGGGCTTCATTTATACGACTCTGGTGTCTGCCGAGATGGTCGCGGCCACGGCGGGAATAGGATGGCTGGCTTTGAACGCGAGTCGGTTTCTCAGGACCGACGCAGTATTTATGGCGGTGATCGCGATGGGCATCACCGGGCTGATTCTGGATGGATTGATCAAGCTTTCGGACAAGTGGCTGGTTCCATGGAGGGGAAAAGGATAGAAACATCATAACCATTACGGTAGAGGAGCAATCTCGTGAAGATGAATCGAAACAAAGGCAAAACCCATTTCGCCATGCTTGTCGGCATGGCCTGCATGGCGGGTATGGCAGCCGGCAGTGCCAATGCGGCCGGCGATAGCGCCCAATCGACCGAGGGCGGATTCAAATGTGACAAAGTATCGATCGGATATCAGGTGATTCCAAACAGTGGGCCGATTGTGCGCCATTTTGGATGGATGAAAAAGGCATTGCCAGGCGTCGACGTGCAGTTTCATGAATTCAATCAAGGCGCGGATCTGGCTCGCGCCATGGCATCCGGCGATGTGGATTTCGGCTTGTCCGGATCGGTTGGCGTTGCGTCAGGAATATCCACAGGTGTAGACAATGTAGTGGTTTGGCTATTTGATGTGATCGGAAAAAGCGAGGCCCTTGTCGTCAAAAAAGACGCTGGTATCAATAGTCTTGAGGATCTGGTCGGAAAGAGAGTCGGGACGCCGTTCGGGGCCACCACTCAGTACGCGCTGGTGTCGGCATTGAAGGTGCACAATATCGATCCCAATAGCGTACAGATCATGGATATTCAGAATCCGGATGCGGTGGCTGCGTGGTCTCGCGGCGAACTGGTTGCCGACTACACATGGCAGCCTACGCAGAGCAAGCTGATCGAGATGGGCGGGAAGGTCCTGGTCAACAGCGAGCAATTGGCTCAGAAATACGGCATCGCGACTGCTGATGTGGGGATGGCGCGCAGGGAGTACGCGGATACCTGCCCAAAGATCGTGACGGCCTGGGTACAGCAACAAATCCGGGCCGTGAAGTTCTACCGGGATAAGCCCAAAGAGGCCGCCGAGGCTGTGGCGGCTGAGTTTTCGCTGCCTGCCGACGAGATCGCAGATCAGATGAGCCAGTACATATGGCTGGACGGCAAGCAGCAATTGAGTCAAAAGTGGCTGGGTGCACCCGATAAAAAGGGGCATATGGCCGAAGTGCTGGCTAGCACGGCGCAGTTTCTGCAGGATCAGCAACTGATCAGCAAGGCTGCCAGTCAGGAGGAATTTGCGAAACGAATTCGATCCGAGTTTGTCCAGATGGCCGTGGATTCCGCGAAATGACACGGCGAATTCAGGAATGACGAAACCTGCGGAAATCAGCGCGACGCCTCAGCCATCTTTGGATATCGTGGTCGAGATCTCTCATGTCACCTACGACTATGTGACCGATAAGGGTAGCGAGGTTCGCGCGCTGGAGGATGTCAGCCTTTCGATTGAACGACAGGAGTTTCTGTGCATCGTGGGTGCTTCGGGATGCGGCAAGACAACCTTGCTGCAACTGATCGCGGGTTATCTGTTTCCCACCAAAGGGCGGATAAAGTTCGAAAATGAGGAGATAAAAGGCCCGGACTGGACCAGGGGGGTGGTGTTTCAGCAGCCCAATCTCTACCCGTGGCTAAGCGTCGAGGACAACGTATCCTTTGGTCCGCGAATGCGTGGCCTCGATCGGCGTGACTATCAGGAAAAGGTGTATCACTTCATTGATCTGGTCGGCTTATCCGAATTCCGCCGCCACGCACCTTATCAATTGTCCGGTGGCATGCAGCAGCGCGTGGCCATTGCCAGGGCCTTGGTGAATGATCCGCATCTGCTGCTGATGGATGAACCCTTTGGTGCCCTCGATCAAATCACCAGGGAAAGGCTGCAGGATGAATTGTTGAAGATTTTCGATAAAACGAAAATTACGGTCGTGTTCATCACGCACAGCGTCGAAGAAGCCGTGTTCCTGGGGTCGCGTGTCATCGTGATGAGCCCGAGGCCGGGCCGCATATTCTATGAGCGCGGTACCCGGTTGAATCGCGCGGGAGTGCCCGAGCGCAATCGCCTGGCCCCGGGGTACACGGCCCTTCGTGAGGAAATCACGAACCAGCTGTACCAATCATTCAGCGACTGAGCCGCCTGGGCGGCGAGGGCTGCCCAGACGATGTGTCTCGAATTATTCCCAGTTCAGTGCGCCGCCCGTTTGATACTCGATCACACGAGTTTCGAAAAAGTTGCGCTCTTTTTTCAGATCGATCATTTCCGCCATCCACGGGAATGGATTTTCCTCGTGCGGGAACAGGGCCTCCAGGCCGATCTGCTGGCAGCGACGATTGGCGATGAAGCGCAGGTAGGATTTGAACATCGATGCATTCAGGCCCAGTACGCCGCGCGGCATGGTGTCTTCGGCGTAGGCGTATTCCAGATCGACCGCCTTCAGGAACATCTCCTTGATTTCCTCACGAAATTCGGCTGTCCACAGGTGTGGGTTTTCAAGTTTGATGGTATTGATCAGGTCGATGCCAAAGTTGCAGTGCATGGACTCATCGCGCAGGATGTACATGTACTGCTCGGCGGCGCCGGTCATTTTGTTCTGGCGGCCCAGTGCCAGGATCTGTGTGAACCCGACGTAGAAAAACAGGCCTTCCATCAGGCACGCGAATGCGATCAGGGAACGCAGCAGCGTCTGGTCGGCCTCTGGGGTGCCGGTCTTGAAATTGGGATCAGCGATGGCGTCGATGAAAGGCAGCAGAAACTCGTCCTTCGCCCGGATCGATGGTACCTCGTTATAGGCGTTGAAAATTTCCCCTTCGTCCAGGTCCAGGCTCTCGACGATGTACTGATAGGCGTGTGTGTGGATGGCTTCCTCGAATGCCTGGCGCAGCAGGAACTGTCGGCACTCGGGCGCGGTGATGTGGCGGTAGGTGCCCAGCACGATATTGTTCGCAGCCAGCGAATCGGCCGTCACGAAAAAGCCCAGATTGCGCTGGACGATCTTGCGTTCGTCGTCGGTCAGGCCGTTGGGATTTTTCCACAGCGCGATGTCGCGCGACATATTGATTTCCTGAGGCATCCAATGGTTTGCGCAGCCTGCCAGATATTTTTCCCAGGCCCACTTGTACTTGAAAGGAACAAGCTGGTTGACGTCTGTGGTGCCGTTGATGATCCGCTTGTCGGCGGCGCGCACGCGCCCGCCGGCAGCGGCCGGCTCGCCGGCGGGCGCGCTGCCCGTCGTGGGCGGCGCAGGCACGCGGATGGGTTCGGCCGTATCTTCAAAGCTCAACATGGTGACTCCTTTCGT
>JAKDMO010000261.1 GCA_030452305.1 Alcaligenaceae bacterium
TGGCGATTATGGCGACGCATACGTGCGGTTCGCACTGATTGAAAACGAGCAGCGTACCCGTCAGGCTGTGCGCGGGATCAAGGACATGTTTCGCAAGGACGGGCTCGCCAAATGAAACCGGTACGGGTAGGCTTGCTGGGTCTGGGGGTAGTCGGCAGCGGGGTCTGGACGGTACTGGCCCAGAATAATGCTGAAATTGCGCGCCGCGCCGGGCGTTTGATCGAAGTTGTGGCTGTCGCCGTCCGGGATGTGGACAAGGCGCGGGCACTCGTCGGTGACGAGGTCCGCATTACGACCGATGGTCTGGAATTGGTGCGCGACCCGGATATCGACATCATTGTCGAGCTGATCGGTGGCAATACGGTCGCACGCAGCCTGATTCTAGAGGCGATTGCCCAGGGCAAGCATGTGGTGACTGCCAACAAGGCCCTGCTGGCGTCCGATGGCAACGAGATTTTCGCCCAGGCCCAGGCACGCGGCGTCATTGTGGGCTTTGAGGCGGCTGTGGCCGGTGGCATCCCGATCATCAAGGCGATGCGTGAAGGCCTGACGGCCAATCGCATCCAGTGGGTGGCGGGCATCATCAATGGCACCACGAATTTCATACTGTCCGAGATGCGCGCCAGGGGCCTGCCGTTCGAGGATGTCCTGGCCGAGGCTCAGCGCCTCGGCTACGCCGAGGCCGACCCCACGTTCGACGTCGAGGGCGTGGATGCGGCGCACAAGCTCACCCTGCTTGCGTCCCTGGCCTTCGGTATCCCTGTGCAGTTCGACAAGGCGCACATCGAGGGCATATCCCACCTGGCCCCAGAGGACATCGCGCATGCCGAGCGCCTGGGCTACCGCATCAAGTTGTTGGGGATCACGCGGCGCCGCGCCGAAGGCATCGAGTTGCGGGTCCACCCCGCTCTGGTGCCGGCCGGCAGTCTGATCGCCAATGTGGAAGGTGCGATGAACGCGGTGCTGGTGCATGGGGATGCGGTGGGTGACACGCTGTACTACGGCCAAGGGGCGGGATCAATGCCGACGGCCTCGGCGGTTGTGGCCGACCTGGTCGATGTCGCGCGCCTGCAGATGGCCGATCCCGAGCACCACGTCCCGTATTTGGCCTTCCAGCCCGATGCCATGTCGGACTTTCCCGTGCTGAATATGGCCAGCGTGCGCACCAGCTATTTCCTGCGCTTGCGGGTCGATGATCAGCCCGGTGTGCTGGCTGATTTGGCGCGGCTCCTGTCGGATGCGGGCATCTCGGTGGGATCCATGTTCCAGCAGCCGCATGGGGTGCATCAGGCCGACATCATTTTCCTTACGCACGAGGCGCGCGAGGGTGATGTCGACGATGCGCTGGCTGCCATTCGCGACCTGCCCTTTGTCCATTCGGGCGTGATTCGCCTGCGCGTGGAGAATTTCAATTGAATTATTGTTCTACACGGGGCGGTATGACGCCCCAGCCGTTTTGTGACATTCTTCTGGAAGGTCTGGCGCCCGATGGCGGGCTGGCCGTACCGGTATCGCTGCCCCGTATCGAGGCGCAGACCCTCGAGGCATGGCGTGCGCTCGATTATGCCCAGCTTGCAGCCGAGGTGCTTGCGATATTTGCGGACGATATTCCGCGTGACGACCTGGCGGCGCTGACTCGCGCGGCCTATGCGCCCGAGGTGTTTCCAAGCATTGCGCCAGTCAAACCTCTGCGCCCGGGCCTGAGCCTGCTGGGGCTGTCCGAAGGGCCGACGCTTGCGTTCAAGGACATGGCCATGCAGTTCCTGGGCCAGGTGTTCGAGTATGTGCTGGGCCGGCGTGGTCAGGTTTTGAACATTCTGGGGGCGACTTCGGGCGATACCGGATCAGCCGCCGAGTACGCCTTGCGCGGCAAGCGTGGGGTGTCGGTATTCATGCTCTCGCCACATGGGCGCATGAGCGCTTTCCAGCGCGCCCAGATGTATTCCCTGCAGGACGAGAACATCCATAATTTGGCCTTGACCGGTGTGTTCGACGAGTGCCAGGATATCGTCAAGTCATTGGCTGGTGACCTGGAATTCAAGCGGCGTCATCACCTGGGGGCCGTGAACTCGATCAATTGGGCGCGCATCGCCGCCCAGGTTGTCTACTATTTCTGGGGTTGGCTGCGCGCCACCGAACACAGCGGGCAACAGGTATCTTTTGCCGTGCCTTCCGGCAATTTCGGCAATATCCTGGCGGGCCATATCGCCCGGCGCATGGGTTTGCCGATCCGCCGTCTGGTATTGGCCACCAATGAAAACAATGTGCTCGACGAATTTTTTCGTACAGGGCGCTATCGCCCCATACCCGCCGCCCAGACCTACGCCACATCCAGCCCATCGATGGATATTTCGCGGGCATCGAACTTCGAGCGCTTCGTCTACGATCTGGTCGATCAGGATGCCGGGCGGGTGAGTGAGCTGTGGGGCGAGCTCGCACGTACGGGTGAATTTGATCTGTCTGCTCTGAAGCCGCTGTTCACCGAGCGCTACGGTTTCGTATCCGGTGTCAGCTCACATGCCGACCGGCTCGACACCATACGCAGTGTCCACCGCGAATCCGGGGTGTTGATCGACCCGCATACCGCTGACGGGGTGAAGGTGGCCAGGGACCATATCGAGGACGGCATTCCGATGCTGGTTCTGGAAACCGCACTGCCTGCCAAGTTTGCTGAAACCATCCATGAAGCCATCGGTCAGGAGCCCCCAGTGCCCGAGGCCTTGCAGGATCTGGCCGGGCGCGATCAGCGTGTCGAGGTCATGGACTGCGACGTCCGGCAGGTGGCTGACTACATTCGGCGGCATGCTTTGAAGGCATAGGCTGGATGTGCGCGGCGGCTGTGAGGCCGCTGCGCACCGCACCCTCCA
>JAKDMO010000262.1 GCA_030452305.1 Alcaligenaceae bacterium
CGACGGGGCAGTCCAGGGCTCGGGCGTAGTCGATTGCGCGATCAACACTATCGTGGAATTCCTTGATCCGCCCGGGCAGGCATGCAATCCCGCGCTCGCCGGCCCCCCAGTCGCCTGCGGGCAGATTGTGCAGAACCTGGACCAGTCCGTTGTCGTTCAGACGCTGTTTCAGCTGGCTTTGGTCGTAGGCGTATGGAAACAGGTATTCCACCCCCTTGAATCCAGCCTGGGCGGCGGCCTGGAATCGATCCAGGAAGTCCAGTTCGGTAAAGAGCATGGACAGATTGGCGGCGAGTTTCGGCATCGGTGTGGCTCCTTTATTGTAGTGATCAGTCCAGCAAGCTGATGGCGGTGGGCGCATCGACGCCGTGTTCGGCCAGTTCCTCGAATTCATTGACGGCGTCGATATCGTTGCCCATCGAGATATTCGTGACGCGTTCGAGGATGCACTCGATGACCACCGGCACGCTGAATTCCTGGATCCAGGCCCGCGCCTGCGCGATGGCGGGCTGGATGTCCTGGGGTGTGCGCACCCGGATCGCCTTGCAACCCAGGCCCTGGGCGATGGCGACGTGGTCCACGCCATAGTCCTGCATTTCGGGGGCATTCACGTTGTCAAAGGAAAGCTGCACGCAGTAATCCATGTCGAAGCCGCGCTGCGATTGGCGAATCAGGCCCAGATAGGCATTGTTCACCAGCACGTGGATGTAGGGTAGCCTGAACTGTGCACCGACCGCCAATTCCTCGATCATGAACTGGAAATCATAGTCGCCCGAGATCGCCACGATCTCTTTGCCGGGATGGGCGGCGGCCACGCCCAGGGCGGCGGGCACGGTCCAGCCCAGCGGGCCCGCCTGGCCCGCATTGATCCAGTGGCGCGGTTTGTGGACATGCAGGAACTGGGCGGCGGCGATCTGCGACAGGCCGATGGTGCTGACGTAGCGGGTATCGGGGCCAAAGCTGCGGTTCATTTCCTCGTACACGCGCTGCGGCTTGAGCGGGGTCTGCTCGAAATGGGTCTTGCGCTGCATCGAGGGTTCGCCCTTGCGGGCGCGACATTCTATCGCCCACTCGCTGCGATCGCGCAAGGTGCCGGCGGCCTTCAACGTGTGCGCGGCCTCAATCATCAGGTCCAGTGCAATACCTGCGTCCGAGGCGATGCCATAGTCGGGGCCGAACACGCGGCCGATCTGGGTGGGTTCGACATCGATATGCACGAATCGACGTCCTTTTGTATATACATCGATAGAGCCTGTGTGGCGATTTGCCCAGCGGTTGCCGATGCCCATCACAAAGTCCGAGGCCAGCAGGCTGGCGTTGCCGTAGCGGTGCGCAGTCTGCAGCCCCGCCATACCGGCCATCAGCGGGTGATCCTCGGGGATCACGCCCCAGCCCATCAGCGTGGGGATAACGGGCACGCCGGTCAGCTCGGCAAAGGCCTGCAGCTTGTCAGAGGCATCGGCGCTGAATATCCCGCCGCCGGCCACCAGCACCGGCCGCTCGGCATCGTTCAGCATGCGAACGGCCTTGGCCGCCTGTGCCGGCGTGGCGCTGGGTTTGTAGAGGGACAGCGGCTGGTAGGTGTCGATGTCAAATTCGATCTCGGCCATCTGTACGTCAAAAGGCATATCGATCAGCACCGGTCCCGGGCGGCCCGAGCGCATGATGTGAAAGGCCTGCTGAAAGACGCGCGGCGCGAGTTCGGGCTCACGCACCATGACAGCCCATTTGGTGACGGGCTTGGCAATGGTTTCGATATCCACGGCCTGGAAGCTTTCCTTGTGCAACTGGGCGCGTGGTGCCTGCCCGGTCACACACAGGATGGGGATTGAATCGCCCGAGGCCGAATACAGGCCTGTGAGCATGTCGGTACCGGCCGGCCCCGAGGTGCCCAGGCACACGCCGATATTGCCCGGATGTGCGCGGGTGTAGCCTTCGGCCATGTGCGAGGCGCCCTCGACATGGCGTGCCAGGAAGTGTTTGAAACCGCCATGCTTTTTCAGGGCGGAATACAAGGGGTTGATGGCGGCGCCAGGCACGCCGAACAGCGTGTCGATGCCTTCTTTTTCCAATACCGCTGCGACGGCGTCAACTGCTCTCATGCGGGCCATGGTGCCTCCTTAGTATTTGATGGGAACGTCCATCTTGAGATCAGAATAAGGATAAAATCCGCGTTCCGGAATCCCTGCGCAGCTAGGTTCTATCGATACTATTTATATTGAATCAGGCTGTTTTGACCCCTATAATCCGAAAATCAAGGGGGATTACATGGGTCGCTATACCGAAATCCGCAGTTTTGTACTGATTGCCGAAAAGGGCAGCTTTGCCTCGGCCGCCCTGGTCGAAGCCGTGACCCCGGTGGTCATGGGGCGGCGTCTGACCGCGCTGGAACAGCGCCTGGGGGTGCAGCTGATGCATCGATCCACGCGGGGTCTGGTGCTGACGGATCTGGGCGAACGCTACCTGGAGCAGTGTCAGCAACTGCTGCAGGATTTCGACGCCGCCGAGGCCGGCATTACGGCGCACCGCCGATCGCTTAGCGGGCATCTGGTGGTGTCGGCCCCGGCCTCGTTCGGCCGCCGGCATGTTGCGCCACATGCCGTGGCCTTTCGGACGCGCTATCCGGATCTGCGCATGTCATTCAACTTCACCGACAGCGTGGTTGACCTGGTGCGCGAAGGGTATGACATGGCGATCCGGATCGGTGAGGTCACGGACCCGAACTATGTGGCTGTGCGCCTGTTTCCGAATATGCGGGTGGTGTGCGGCACGCCCGACTATTTCGAGCGCTACGGCGTGCCGCGTGTGCCCGAGGATCTGGCGCGGCACAACTGCCTGGCCTTCAACCTGCAGG
>JAKDMO010000076.1 GCA_030452305.1 Alcaligenaceae bacterium
TGGATCTGGTGTTTTTTGGCGTGAAACTCTGGGACACCGAGGCGGCAGCCCGGTCGGTCGCGCCACAACTCGGCCGGCAGACGGCCGTAGTGTCGTTTCAGAACAGTGTGGTCAAAGACGATATCCTGCGGGATGTGCTGGGCGCCGATCATGTCATGGGCGGGGTGTGCTATATCGCTTCGACCGTTTCCGAACCGGGTGTAATCCGGCATTCCGGAACAATGCAGAAACTGGTGTTTGGCGAATATGACGGGGGCGAGTCACCGCGCGCCTTGCGCTTGCGCGACGCCTGTGCCCAGGCAGGCATCGACGTCGAACTGAGTCAGGATATCCAGCGGGCAATCTGGGAAAAATTTGTGTTTCTTTCTGCTTTTTCGGGTATCACCAGCGCTGTGCGGGCACCAATCGGCCCGGTTCGTGCCAACGAACAGGCCCGGGCCTTTCTGCACGATGCGATGGACGAAGCCGTGCAGGTTGCCAGGGCCGAAGGCGTTGCAATCCCTGCCGACTATGCCGAGGATCGCTTGGTCTTTGCCGATCAATTGCCTGCAAGCATGACGTCGTCCATGTATCACGATCTCGAGCGAGGCAATCGCATCGAGCTTGCATGGCTCAGCGGGGATGTGCTGGCCCGTGGTGAACGCCTGGGTGTGCCCACGCCGTGCAATCGGGCCATCGTGGCTTTATTGTCGATCTATGGCGACGGGTCTGCAGGCTGATTCACGGCAAGGACGTTGGGCAGGCTGTCAGTTCGCACCGACAGCCTGGCGTGCAGGACCCGCGCCGGTGGCAGGTTGGCCCATACGATGCGACTGTGGGTGACACTGAATGCATGGTCGCTGGCGCAGGTATGTGTCTGCGGCCGAATGTCGTAGGTGAACTGGATCAGCGATCCGTCCTGGCTCAGCGCCTGGCGCCATTGGGCGATGATTTGGGTGCGCTGGTCTGCGGGCAGGGATCGCAGGGGCAGGCTGGATACGATCGCAGCGATGGGCAGGCCCTGGGGAATCAGTTCGCACAGATTGGCCGCGTCGCCGTGGATGACGGTGGCTTCTGGAAAGCGGTGCCTCAGGTGAGCGACAAACCCTTCTGAGCGCTCGACGATGATCAGCCGCCTGGGCGAGATGCCGTGATCCAGCAATGCCTGGGTGACCATGCCCGTTCCGGCGCCCAGTTCGATGACCAGACCATTGCCTGGTGGCACCAGGCCCGCCATTTCCGTCGCCAGATACCGCGAGCTGGAGCAGACCGCACCGACCATGCCCGGCCCACGCATCCATTCACGAAAAAACAGGGCTGTATTGCCCAGCCTGGCGGGGAGGGCGTCCCGAAGGGCGGCCAGAGACGGGCGCGCAGTTTCAAGGCGCCTGATCAAATCCGTCAATCTGCGGGCGACGGCTTGGTCGATCCAGATCATCCAATTCCCCCTTTTTGTATCGGCTGCTGCAGTATCGCGATCCACATCCACAGGAATCGGTATCGCAGGCCTTCAGTTGAAGGTGTAGGGTTATTATTCTGGCTGTCATCTTATCACTGCAGGTAGGGGCAAATATAGTCGAACCATCGTCACAAATGTGACTTTGATTGTTATGTACAGGAGCTGGAAGTGGATATTGTTTTCGCATCGAAGCATGAGGCGCGCCATGTCGACTGGATGCGGGCCCTGCAACAGGCACTGCCCGAGATGCGCGTGCACAATTGGCAGCAGGGCACTGCGTCCTGTGGTGCAAAGCTCGCTGTCGTCTGGAATCCGCCGGAGGATCTGTTTATCCACGAACCGGGTATCGAAGTTGCATTCAATATGGGTGCCGGTGTGGATGCCTTGTTCAAGCTGCCGGGCAGGCCGGCCAATCTGCAGATCGTGCGTGTCGAAGATGCCGGCATGGCGGTGCAAATGGCCGAATATGTCGTGCATTATTTGGTGCGTGCGGCCCGGAGTTTCGATCAATATGCTGTGCAGCAGCATGTGGGATCCTGGGCGCGCCTGCCGGATATTGACCGTTCAGCCTGGTCTGTGGGGGTGTTGGGTGCGGGTATCATGGGTGCGCGTGTGGCCAGTGCGGTGGCAGCACTGGATTATCCGGTGGCAGTGTGGTCGCGCCGGGGCCACGAGTTGCCGGGTATTGAGGTGTACGCGGGCAGAGACAGGCTGCCCGAGTTCTTGGCGCGGTCGCGTGTGCTGGTCAACGTTCTGCCTCTGACGCCCGAGACCCAGGGAATCCTGCGCCGGGATACGCTGTCGCAATTGCTGCCCGACGCCTATCTGATCAATATTGCCCGGGGCGGACATTTGGTCGAGGACGATTTGCTGCAGTTGCTGGCTGATGGCCGGCTGTGTGGGGCGGCACTTGACGTCTTTGCCGAGGAACCCTTGCCCGAGGGGCATCCGTTTTGGTCTCATCCGAAGGTGTCGGTTACACCGCATATTGCAGCGGCCAGCCTGTTGTCCGAGACGATTGCGCAGATCACGGGCAAAATCCGGGCCTATGCGCGTGGCGAGGCCTTGTCGGGCGTGGTTGATCCCGTGCTTCGCTACTGATACAGTCCGGACGGTCGGGTGTTCATGGGCAGTGGCATGGGAAAGTGGCTTGGGTGACGTGCAAGGTATCTGGCGGGCCTGCCGGCTGATGGCGCTGTGCCTGGCGCTGGCAGCCTGTACGTCGGCGCCCAATGGCACCGGGCCCTCGGGCGAGGCGATGTCCTTCGACCAGCTTGCGCAAACCGACTTCAATCGCACGGTCACCATGGCCATGCGCGATAACCTCGACAGCCTGGGCCGCCTGCTGGAAAAGCTCTATCGCCGCAATCCCTCTGAATGGCGCAAGGCGGGCTTCGTCAATATCCAGGCAGCCATTGGGCAGGGCAAGGCCCGGATTCAGGTCGGTGAGATTCCTCCGGATCTGGATGGCTTGAGGGATATCGAGGTTCTGTCCGTGGCTATGGACCCGGCCTATCAGGGGGATCGCGTTGCAGCCTATGTGCTGGGTATGGCTGATATGATCATCAGCGCCCACGGCGGCGAGACCCGGTTTCACATATCGGACACCATCAATGCACAAAATGTGTTCAATGCCGCACGCAATGTCGAAGTCGCCGCATGGATGCTGGCCAGCCGGCGTGACGCCCAAGGCCGGCCACTGCTGCTGTCCAATGAAATCGACAATGGAGTCGCCAACCTGAGCTTTGAGCGCGAGTTTGGGGGCATCATCAGCCGGCTGGACCTGGTCGCCGAGTTGCTGGATGAAAACTTGCGCCGCGTGGGCATCAACTACCTACAGGGCCTGCTGTTTTTCAATTTTTTGCCTGTACGCTAGGACTCCGCCTGCATATGCCTGGCCATGTCGTGCCCGAGCGCCAGATAGCCTTCTGACCCTTCGAGACCCGTGATGAAGCGCTGCGGGATGCCGTCAATGCCGACAATCGCCCCGGCCAGTGCACCAGCCAGCATGGCGCGGGCCTGGTTTTGCCCGCCCCCATTCACAGCATTGAGCACCGTGGATTCAAAATTGCCCTGGAAATGGGCCGCCAGATAATAGGCTGCAGGGAATTGGTGATACACCGCGCAGGGCATGCCGTAGACCAGCGAGACCTTCCATGCCGGGTCGATCCGGATTTCGGGGTCGGCAGCGGCCCGCGCGATGTTCGAGACGGTCAGCAGCGCATCGGGCGAAGCGAACTGGCCCGGCTGACGCGCGGCTTCGGGGCCGGGGGGCACACCGGCTTCCTGGTCAGCAGTCACGGTGTGAAAGGGTAGTTCGCCTGAACGCACCAAATCGAGCAGCTTGCCCGACAGTTCGGTATCGAGCGGCCGGCCTTGTACCAGTTGCCCGAGGACCAGGCCGTACGCCACCGTCATGGCTGCAACCGTTGGGTCGATTTGGGTCAGCGCCGTGTTGGTCCCGACATGGCGCGCCAGATCGCCGGGGCTGAGGGCATATCGAATGGCGATGGCCAAGCTGCGCTCGGCGGCCTCGGTGTTGTCTGCATAGCCGCCCACCTGCCCCCAGGGCTTGCCCTGCTGGGTGCGTAGCCGCCAGGCCTCGCGGATCGATTGGCTGGTGTAGCCACCCGGCCCGCACAGAGGAGTGCCGTCGATCAGGGGAAAGAGCTCTTCGTCGATCCTGCGGCAGAAGTCGATTTCGTCATAACCCCTGCGCTCGACCAGGGATCGCAGGGTCAGGGCCAGCAGCCAGCCCGCCTGCGAGGACTGCCCCGCTGTCATGCCTGCGTGGTAGCGACCGGGTTTCGGGTCGGTGTAGTCCGTGACCCATGGGCCGTAATCCGTTCGCAGGGCATCCAGGTCGTAATACCAGTGCGGCCCCAATGCCAGGGCGTCGCCGATGAAGGCCCCCAGCAGGGCGCCGCTGACGCGTTGTTCGAGACTGGGTACGGACATAACGACTCCTTGTCGAAGAATGATTCCTGCAGACTAACGATACTCGGATGGAAGGGTGGGCGCAAAGCGTGGCCTGCACGCCTCGATGTCCGGATTCAAGTTTGCTTACGATTGGCTTTGCCGATGATCCAGCCTACACTATATGCGGCGTCGGCTTGACGCGCGGTGGCTCGCCCAGGAGGCAACAATGAGCAAAAGTCACGATACGAAAAAGACCGAGAAAAAAGAGCCCACCAGGACTCCCAAGGAAAAGAAAGAACTCAAGCGTCAAAAAAAGGAAGCGGCGAAATAAGGGGGCCGGGTCATGGATTTGGTGCCTGTCTATGCGCCTCGGACCGAGTCCGAGGCGGCCGTCATCACATCATTGATGCAGGCGTACAACGTCGAGTTTTTCATTCGCGGCGGGGCGTTCAGCAAGATGTATCCGGGGCCTGTGGCGACAGACTTGAATGCGCAGATGCTGATGGTTCATCGGGATGATGAACAGATCGCCAGGCAGTTGCTGGCGCCGTTCATGGAAAACACTTAGGCCATCCGGTGATGGATGGCCTAAGTTATTGATTTAATTGGTGCCGCTTGTCGGAATCGAACTGACGACCTTTTCATTACGAATGAACTGCTCTACCAACTGAGCTAAAGCGGCGAAACCTGAAAACTTGTCTGAACCGTAATTCGTGCTGCTTTGTGATCAGATCGTCGGCAGCCGGATTCATCAAAGCCAATTATTATACATGGATCAAACCCGGTGAACTGCCAACCCGCAATTCGCACGGCCTTATGGGGGTGTGGGGGTGCTTGTCTGATCCGTGATAGATGGGGCGTGTGTGGGTTGTGGTGCGTCGATCTCAGTGTCTTTGATCGCCCGATCCGGCTGGACGCTCATTGACACAGCCTCGGGGAATAGATCCCAGCAGGCAATGAACAGCGCGGCAAACAGCGGACCGATCACGAATCCGTTCAGGCCGAATACCGATAGGCCGCCGAGGGTCGAGATCAGCACCACATAGTCAGGCAGTTTGGTGTCCTTTCCCACCAGGATCGGGCGCAGGACGTTGTCGAGCAGGCCGATGACCAGCACGCCGAACAGAATCAGGATGATGCCGCTGGTATAGTCACCGACCACCAGGCAGTAAACGGCCACGGGCGCCCAAATCAGCGACGCGCCTACCGCAGGCAGCAGCGACAGGACTGCCATGACCACCCCCCAGAATAGCGCCCCCTGTATCCCCAGGAAGGCAAACATTGCACCGCCCAGCGCGCCTTGGGTGATAGCGATGACGATATTGCCTTTGACCGTGGCGCGCACGACGGTTGCGAATTTGCGCAGCAAGTGGCGGCGGTGCTCGTCGCTTAGCGGAATCAGTCGCTGGGTCTGGCGGGCGAGTTGGGGGCCGTCTCGCAGCAGGAAGAACAGCAGATACAGCATGATGCCCAGGCCGATCACGAACTGGAAGGTGTTCTGGCCGATATTGACGGCCTGCTTGGCGAGAAACTGGCTTGCCTGCAGGGCGCCGGCTGAAAGCTTTTCCCTGATGCTCAGCAGGTCACCCACGCCGAATGCTTCCAGAGAGTGGTGGATCGATGGGGGCAGGGCGCTTACGATCTGCTCGTAATACCCACCTAGATTCAGCTGGCCGGTGTTGATGCGGTTATAGATTCCGGCCGCCTCGGAGGCCAGCGCGCCGGCGATGAAAATTACCGGAATGATGACGATGAGGATGACGACCGCGACGGTCATGAATGACGCCAGATTCCGCCGTTCGCCCACCAATTCCCGGAGCCGTCTGTGCACGGGGCTGAATATCACCGCCAGCACCACACCCCAGAAAATGGCTGCGTAAAAGGGCAGCAGCACACTGATGAATGCAATGGATACTGCGATCAGCAGAAGTAGGAAACTGCGAAAGTGTAGTGTGGACGTTTGCATGGTTTCCAGGTATTCAGGGTGGTGGGATGACGATCAATGTCGTGCTTAGTGCCGCTTTGTGTCGCGGATGCGGTGGGCGATGGCGGCGATGATCAATGCTGCGATAGGTAGTCCGATCAATATCGCCGTTCGCGGGCTGATATCCAGGCCCAGGGTCAGCATGCCACCATAGAGTAGTTTCAGCAGGCTCAGCAAATAATAGCTGATAGCGATGATCGACAGGCCTTCGACGGCCTTCTGGATTTTAATCTGGGTGTCGGCCCGGGTACTCAGGCTGTTCAGGATGAGGGCGTTTTGTTCCTCCATTTCGACTTGTACGCGTGCCTGCAGCAAATCGCCGAGCTGTGCGACGGCATTGCCGATCCGAGCCAGCCGTCGGTCGGTCGATGCGCAATAACGCACGGTCGGGCGAAACCGGCGTTCGATGAATACGCCCAGTTGCTGGCAATCGCCGCTGCGGCTCTCGCGCAGCTCGGCCAGACGCTCGAACACCAGTTGCGCGTACGCCTCGGTCGCGCTGAAGCGCAGGCGGGTGCGTGTTGCGGTCTGCATTATTCGGGCTGAAAGGCCGGCGATCTGTGCGAGCAGAGCCTTGTCGTCGTGGGCCTGGGCGGCTTGGGCATTCTGGTCCGACAGACGCACCAGCTCGGCTTCGAATTGTCGTAGTTCCATGTTCAGGGACCGGGCGATGGGCAGCGTCAGCGACGCCATCATCCGATAGGTTTCGATTTCAAGCAGGCGGCGGACCATGCGGCCCAGTCGGCGTCCGTCCAGCTTGTAGTTGATGGTCAGAATGCGGTTGATGCCACCGTCATTTAGTCGAAGGTCGCTGAATACTGAGGCTTTGCCGCCATCCAGGTCCGATCCCACCGGGTCGGTGAATCCGTAGTCCTGGATGCAACCCGTCCAGCTTTTCTCGGACTCGACGCAGATCTGCTCGGCGTTGATCAGGATGCTATCGTGGGTCTTGGCGATATCTGCCAGGATAGGGGGCAATTCCGGCCAATGTTGTGATGCGCGCCCCGGAACGACCAGGGTCAGTGTCAGGAACTCGGTGTGGCGTTCCCATTTCAGCCGTGAGGCCCCCAGGGTGATCTGTCCTTGGGGGGGATCGGGATCCAGGGTGGGCTGGTGAGCATCGCAAAGACCGCGAATCATTTCGCCCGCAGTGCCGTCCTCGTCCAGGAACGCCAGGTGAAAGATATGAGCCGGAGCATCGAAATAGGTCGATGGTCGGGAGTGCAGTTCGTTGTGCAGGGTCTCGCGTTGCTGGTGCATGGGATTGCCGGGGAATGGTTGATTTCCAGCGAGCCAGTGTATCCAAAGAAAGCCCGTTGCGGAAAATATCGGTGAACTTCAGCGGCCGGACTCGGCCAGGCACGCAGCATAGCCTGCCAGGGCATCAGGCCATTCGGGTGTCCAGCCGCCGGCCCGAAGCCGGGCGTTCGACAGGCGCTTGCCGCTGGGGGGCCGTGGCTGTCGTGTCGGCCGGTCGGTCCCCGCCAGCTCGGCCACGGCGTCGTACAGGTCTGCCGTGGGCATGGGATGGTCATCGGTTCCGATATAAAGCGGATCAGGATCGGCCAGGGTCAGCAGATGCGCGCAGGCTCGCGCTGCGTCGTCGATATGGAGCCGGTTTGCCCAGTGGCCAGGACCCTCGGGCGCCGTGATCGTGTCGTTGACCAACCCATCGATCAAGCGCATTCGGTCGGGGCCGTACAGGCCGGACAGGCGCAGCGTGGTTCCGATGCCCGGAGCCAGCAGAGCACCCAGTGCGGTCTCGGCATCCAGCAGCGATTCGGCGCGAAAACCGATCCTCTGAACCGGGGTGTCTTCATTAACCCACTCGTCGGAAGGCCCCCATACGGCGGAAGAACCCACCAGTACGCAGCGCTGAAGCCGGTCCCGGAAATTTCGAGGCAGACTGTACAGCACCCGTCCGAGGCCGAAAGAGTAGATCTCGGCATAGTCGCGGTGTGTCCGGCCGGCGGGTGCCGGTGCATACAGAATATGAGTGACCTCAGAGAATTCGTCCCTGCCCAGGAAAGACAGGCTGCGCCAGTCCCACAGATTGGCCTGATACCAGAGAATATCGTCGTACGAGTTGTACCTCATCGGGCGGCGGCGCAGCCCGATGACCTCCCAGTGGTCGTGATCCAGCAGCGCCGCCGTTCGCATGCCCAGGTCCCCGCCTATCAGTAAGAGAGTATTCATGTCCGTTGCCACAGGTGGTGTGAATCGCCACTGTATAGTATGCCCGGTATCCCGCCTAATAGTACGAATCGAAGCACAGAGAACCCGTCATGAAACGCGCCCACATTGTTTACGCCCACCCGGAGCCCCAGTCGTTCGTTGCAGCCATGCGGGACATCACCCGAGAGACGCTCGAAAACCAAGGCTGGCAAACCAGCGTCACGGACCTGTATGCCGGCGATTTCAGCCCGTTGGCAAGCGCTGCGGATTTTGGCACGCGATCGCGCGCCGATTACCTTGTCTATAGCCTTGAACAGCGGCACGCCTGGAACGCGGAGACCATTGATCCGCAAATTGCTGCCGAAGTAGAGGCCGTGCGTAACTCGGACATGCTGGTCCTGGTGTTCCCGGTATTCTGGTTTTCAATGCCTGCGCTGCTCAAGGGCTGGGTGGATCGCGTGTTCCTGTCTGGGGTGTTCTATGGTGGCAAACGTGTCTACGACCGGGGCGGCATGTGCGGCAAGCACGCCATGGTGGTGAGTTCGCTGGGCGGGCGCGAGCACATGTTTGGCCCGGGCGCGATCCACGGCGATCTGCAGGGCATGCTGAGGCACGTTCTGCAGGGAACCCTGGGTTATGTCGGATTTACCGTCTACGAGCCGTTCTTTGCCTATCACGTCCCCTATATCGACGACAGCGAGCGGGCACACACCCTGGAGCAACTCGCACACGAGATCCGGGACATCGAATGTCGTCCGACCCTGCCCATGCCCAGCTTGGAGGATTTTGACGAGCAATTTCGCCCCAAGGCCAGGTAAACTCCTCGGGGTCGTGTGCCTGGTCTCCAGGTCTGGATTGCCCCTGATAATACAAGGTTCAAGCTCATGCCCAATAAAGACGAAATTGCCCAGTTCCTCGCCCGTGAGTTCCCTCAAAACCGCTGCACTGTGGAATCTGTGGCGCCCCTGGGCGCCACGGTGCGCCATCCCGTGGGCCATGCCGAGCTGCGGCCAGGCGGCACCGTTTCCGGGCCTGTGCTCATGACCACCGCCGATGTGGCGCTCTATGTCGCCATTTTGGGTGAAATCGGTATCGTCCCGTTGACGGTGACGACCAGCCTGACGATCAACTTCCTGCGCAAGCCTGCTGCCGATGCGGCCATCATTGGTGTCTGCCGCCTGCTGAAAGTCGGTCGCACCCTGGTCATCGGGGAAGTCAATCTGCATTCAGAGGGTAGCGAGGACATCGTCGCGCATGTGGTGGGCACCTATGCCATCCCCCCAAAGACAGATCCAGCATAGGTATCTGCCTATGCCGACCCCGTCGGCATGCGCTTATGCTGCAGCCGGCAGGGCCTGGCGGCGTTTCATTATCCGGACGACGGCATTCAGCGCGATGCCGTACATCGGCACGAACAACAGCAGGCTGACCGACAGTTTGATGGCGTAGTCCACGGCGGCGATTTCCCCCCAATGCTCGGCCATGAAGGGATTGCTGCTGTGCCAGAAGGCAATCCCAAAGAACGCTGCGGTATCCAGCGCCTGCCCGAGCACCGCAGAGGCCGCTGGGGCGACCCACCACTGCACATAGTCGCGGCGCATGCGATCAAACACGTGCACATCCAGCAACTGGCCCAGGACGTAGGCGGCAAAGCTGGCGAAGGCGATGCGGAACACAAAGGTATTGAATTCTCCCAGGGCGGCGAAGCCGTTGAAGACACCCTCGTGGAACAGCACCGACACGATATATGAGACGATCAGCGCCGGAACCATGGCGCGCATGATCACCTTGCGTGCCTGCACCTTGCCGATCAGGCGCACGGTCAGGTCGGTGGCCAGGAAAATGAAGGGAAAGCTGAAGGCGCCCCAGGTGCTGTGGAAACCGAACAGGTCGATGGGCAACTGCACCAGATAGTTGCTGGCGATGATGACGAGGATGTGGAACGCGACCAGCAGGGCGAGATAGAACGGTACCCGCGATGGCGAGGCGGAAATGGGTGTCATGAGGACCTTTTTGATCGATGGGGTGAGGGAACCCATAAGGGAATGCAGGGGAATTATACGCCGGATCGGCGGCCTGCCGTTGCCGCGATCCGGCGTATATCCTGAGGTTTAGTCGACCTCCTCGATCCGCTTGACATCGGATTTGTTGACCTTGACCTCGCTGCCGTCCTTTTCGTATCTGATAAAGCCGTCATCCGTATCGGTGTCCGGCGCATCGGCCGTGTAGTCGGTCTGGCCGTCCTGCGTCGTGACGGTGGAAGGGGTGGAGCAGGCGGCCAGGATGCCGCCGCTCGCGAGGATGGCCAAGGATAGAAGAATCTTTGACATAAGCGCCTCCTGAAAACAATGAACCTGGGACCACCTTATCAAGGCATCCCGGGGTGCACTGTAAGCAGGTCGGACAGCGGGGAGGGCGCCCGGCCCGCCGTAATCCGCCCTGTGCGCCCTTGCCATAAGTCTGGCGGGACGGGTCGTGGCCGTAGGTTCTTCTGACAAAATTGCACAGAAACAGCGAGTCTTAAGGGATCCATGTAACACGTTTCCAGATGGGTATCCAGAAGCGTCACGCTCTAGCGGCCCAACGAATAGAACTCATTGTTGGGACGCATGTTCGTTACATTGGCCAAACGGTTGGATAGACCAAAATGGCAAAGTCCAGCATGGCTTTCTGGCGCTCGGTAATGTCGGCCTTGCGATAGTTCGTGGCGACCTGATCGGCGATCAGCGGATTCTTGGCGCGGATGCATGATTGGTTTGCGTCATGTGTGTCTCCTATGGGTGTCAGATGAAGGGCGCCTGGTGGGCTCAGCGATTCACGTCCACGACGATGCGGCCGCGAACCTCGCCTTTCAACAGTTGGTCTGCCAGGGGAATTGCCTCGTTCAGGGCAACCGCACGGCTGATCTCGCCGAGCTTGGCCACATCCAGATCTGTTCCCAGGCGCTGCCACGCCTCCAGGCGGTCGGTGCGTGGGCACATCACGCTGTCGATGCCGGCCAGGGTAATCCCGCGCAGGATGAATGGGGCGACGGAGGACGGGAAATCCATGCCGCCCGCCAGGCCGCAGGCCGCCACCACCCCACGGTACTTGGTCGCGGCGCAGACGTTTGCCAGGACATGGCTGC
>JAKDMO010000009.1 GCA_030452305.1 Alcaligenaceae bacterium
ACCCACGGCCTACTCTGTGGATTCTCGCCATCAGACCAGGGGTCACTAAATGCTCGACACCGTCGCCCGCCCGCAGCAATCCGACACGGATTTCGGCTCGGAATATGCTGCGTTTGCTGCAGCCTTGCGCGTGCAGGACCTTCCGGGCGCGGTCCTGGATGCCGCCCGCGAAAACCTGTTTGACACGCTGTCCTGCGCAATCGCCGGTTCATCCGCGCATGGCGTGGATGCGGTGCGTGACCTGGTTGAGGAATGGGCGGGACGCCCCGAGGCGAGCATCCTGTGCTCGGCCAGCCGGGTGCCGGCCCACCACGCGGCCTGGGTGAACGGAATGATGTCTCACGCCCGCGATTATGACGACACCCACGATGCCGCCGTCCTGCACGCCGGGGTGTCCGTCGTTCCTGCCGCCCTGGCTGCCTCGCAGCTCGCACCCAAGGCAAGTGGCGCCGACCTGCTTGCCGGTATTGTGGCCGGCCTGGAGCTCATCTGCCGCCTGGGCGTCAGCACCCGGGTCAGCATTATTGAAAGCGGATTCATGTATACGTCGCTGTTTGGCTACTTTGCAGCGACCGCAGCAGCAGCCCGAGTCATGGGGCTGGATGCCGCACAGACGGCCAATGCCCTGGGCATCGCATACAGCCAGGCCGCCGGCACCCACCAGGTCACGCGCGACGGCGCCGGCACCAAACGCATGCAGCCGGGCTTCGCGGCCAAAGCCGCCCTGATCTCGGTACAAATGTCGCAGCGTGGCGTACAGGGCGTATTCCGCACCTTTGACGGCGTCGATGGCCTGTTTCGCAGCTATCTGCACGATCGTGTGGACACCGAACGCCTGCGCCAGGGGTTGGGCCAGAGCTACGACATGCAAGGCCTCAGCTACAAGCCATACCCGTGCTGCCGATTCAATCATCCAGCCATCGAGGCCGCACTGCAGATTCGCCAACAGCCGGGTTTCGACCCAAAACGCGTGCGCAGCGCTGTGGTGGGCATGACCCACGACGCCCATCAGGCCGTCTGCACACCCGAAGACATCCGCCGCGCACCAAAGACCATCGTCCAGGCGCAGTTCAGCATTCCGTACACCGTGGCCTGCGCGCTGATAGACGGTGAGGTGGCCATACGTCATTTCACCGAAGACGGCATACGCCGGCCCGAAGTCCTCGCCCTGGCGGCGCGGATCAAAGGCGTCGTGAATCCGGAAATCGAACGGGAATGGTCGCGGAATATCTCGCCCGCCATCGTGTCCGTTGAAACAGAGGACGGCGCCTTCGAGCATCGAATCGACTACCCCAAGGGCCACCCGAAGTCCCACATGACGGCGGCGGATTTCGACACCAAGCTTGTAGGATGCATGGCGGCAAGCGGCCTGGCCTGGCCAACGGACCTGCCGGCGCAACTGCACGAAACGATCGACGGACTGATCGAGGCACCCGATACCCGTGCCCTCATCAACCTGCTGACGCCCTGATAGGGGCGCTGCGGGCCTTGTGGCGTCAGTTGTCTATGGGTACGTCACGATCGGGATCGCCTTCGGGCTCGCCCGGCGCAAGCTGGGCGAGGATCCATTGTCGAAACGCCGCGATTTTCGGGACATCCAGTCTCCCCGGCAGGCAGACCACGTAAAAACCATTGGTATGGCGCAAAGGTACATCAAACGGGATCATGATCCGGCCGGCGGCGATATCGTCGAGCACATAGTGGCGCTGGCTGAGCCCCACGCCCATGCCCGCCAGCACACATTGCTGTACAACCGCCAGATCCTCGGGATAAACCTCGCGAAAGGGCTCGAACGGCGCCTTGCTGACCTGGGCCCACCACGCGGGCCATTCGGCACGCCTAGCATACACATGATAGAGCGTGGTCTTCAGCAGATCTTCCGGAGTTTCCAGATGTGCAGACTGGGCCAGGCCAGGCGAGCAGATCGGCACCATTTCGACCGGAAACAAAAGCTCTGAGCGAATACCCGGCCACGGCGGCGCCCCATACCGAACGGCCACATCAATGTCGTCCTCGGCAAAATCGATTTCGGCACGCCCCGAAGACAGGCGGATTTCAATGTCGGGATATTGCGCCTGGAAACTGGGCAGTTTCGGAATCAGCCAGCGAATCAGGAAGTTCGTATAGGAATGCACGGTCAGCACCGTGCGTCGTTTTCCCTGGCGTAAAGCCTGGGTGGCCTGGTTGATGCCATCGAACGATTGGGTCAGTGCGTGCGCAAATTCGCGGCTTGCCGACGGAATCACCAGATTGTTGTTCACCCGCTCGAACAACTGAAATCCCAGATATTCCTCTAGCGAGCGAACGTGCCGGCTGATCGCCCCCTGCGTCACATTCAACTCGGCGGCGGCCTTGGTGAAGCTCTCGTGGCGCACCGCCGCCTCGAACGCCCTCAATTGATTGAGGGGCGGCATGTGCCGTTTTTGCGAACGCGTGCTCATCGTTTATCCGCCCAGGTACGCGCTGAGGACTTCGCTGCTGCTCAGCAGTTCCTGACTGGTGCCCTGCAAGGTCAGCGATCCGGTCTCGAGCACGAAGCCGTAATCCGATACCTTGAGCGCCAGCCTTGCATTTTGCTCTACCATGATCACCGTAATGCCTTCGCCATTGATGGTCCGCACCAGGCGCGCAACTTCGAGAATGAGTTTGGGCGCGAGGCCCAGCGTGGGCTCGTCAAGCATCAGGATCCTAGGCTCGCTGATCAACGCTCGCGCGATCGCAACCATCTGTTGCTCGCCGCCGGACAGGCTGGACGCGATCTGTCCGCGACGTTCGGCCACCCTGGGGAAAATCGAGTAGAGAAAGTCGAGACGCTGTCGGAATTTTTTGGAATCCCGCATCCGGTACGCGCCGATGCGTATATTGTCGTACACACTCATTTCGGGAAACAGGCGCCGGCCCTCGGGACACAGCACAATTCCGCGTTCGAGTCGCTCGTGCGGCCTGAGCGTGCCGATATCCTCGCCATCCAGACGGATGGATCCATGGCTGTGCCGGGTTTGGCCTGCGAGCGTCCTGAGCAACGTGGACTTTCCCGCACCGTTGGCGCCGATGACGGCGATTACACCCTTGTCAGGCACATCGATGGACACCTCACGCAGGGCGTGGACGCCGCTGTAATCGACGGAAAGATTCTGGATTTCAAGCAAAGTCGTAGTCCTCCCCCAAATACGCATCGATCACCGATTCGTCAGCCTTGATCTCGCCAGGCGTACCCAGCGCCAGTGGTTCGCCGCGATTGACAACCAGTATTCGATCGCAGGCGCCCATCACCAGTGGCATGTCGTGCTCGACCAGCAAAATAGTGATCCCGAGTTCGTCGCGCAAACGGCGGATCAACAGCCCGGCTTCTATTTTCTCGGAAGAATTCAAACCCGCGGCAGGCTCGTCCATCAGCAGCAGTTTGGGTGTGACCATGATCGCCATACCAATACCCAGCATCTTTTGCAGACCATAGGCGAGGCTGCCGGCAGGCAGATCCAGAACGCTTCCAATCCCGATAAAGTCGGCAACCTGCGACAGCCGGTTCGACGCTACGGCTGCTTTGCGCGAGGAAAAATAGGCCCAGGGGTTGTTCCTGAGCCTCAGGACCTCTGCGCGCCGCAAGTTTTCACGCACCGTATGGGCGCCGAACACATGAACCGCCTGGAAGGTCCGGGCAATACCTCGCCGTGCAATCTCGTCACCGGCATGCCCCGTGATATCACGGCCACTGAGCGAGACCATGCCACTGCTGGGCCGATAGTGCCCTGCGATCACATTGAACAGTGTGGTCTTGCCCGCGCCGTTGGGGCCGATCACACCAAAGATCTCGCCTTTGTCCACGGAAAACGACACGCCCGACACCGCCGTCAGCCCACCAAACCGTTTGGTCAGGCCCTGTACATCGAGTAGCTTAGGCATCAGCTTTCCCCCGTTGCAAAAGGGCCACCAGTCCTTGCCTGAAGAAAATCAAGAAGACGACCAGGCATACCCCATAGATCAACAATTGATATTCACGCGCATCACGCAGAACTTCGGGCAAGGGAACAATGAATATCGCGCCCAGAACCGGCCCCAGGACCGTGGCGACACCCCCAATCGCATTGATCACGATCAGGTCTACTGACAGCATGAAACCGAAGGCCTCGGGCGACAGAAAGCTGATGTAGAACGCGTACAGACCGCCACTGAGTCCCGCCACGAACGCACTGACCGCAAAGGTGCCGATGCGCCATGACAAGGCATTCGACCCGATCGAGCGGCTGAGCATTTCGTCCTCATTCAGCGCCTGAAAGATCGCCCCGATGTCCGAGCGTTCGGCGCGACGCATCAGCCAGTACACAATCAACGAAAGCACCAGTCCGAAGATAAAGTAGTGCTGGGGCTGCGTCAGGCGCAGGCCCAGTATTGTGAACTTCGGAATGCCGTACAGGCCATTGTTCCCGCCAAAGAGCGAGGTCCATTCCTGAAATATCAGGTTGATGATCTCACCGAAGGCGTAGGTCAGCAATACGAAATACACCCCCTTGATACGCAGGAACAGCGGCCCCACCAGCGCGGCCAGAATGCCGGCCAGAACAGCGCCGCATAGTAGTGCCAAAACCGGTGGAAACCCCAGGCGCATTGCCAGCAGTGCGCTGCCATACGCGCCAATTCCCATGAACGCGGGTTGGGCGATCGACAGTTGCCCGATCTTCAGCATCAGGTTCATGCTGAGCGCCAGCGGGATCATGATGGTGACCATGGCGGCCAGGTGAAAGATATAGCGGTTGCCCAGGAACCAGGGCACGAGGGCCAGGATGGCAACCAGCAGATAGATATATCGGGTTTTCATCGGGCGGCCCTCCCCAAAAGACCGCTGGGCCGCACGACCACGACAAGCAGGACGATCGCGAAGGACACAATCAACGCAACCGTCGAATTGACCATGGTGGTGATTACGGATTCGCTCAAGCCGATCAGCAAACCGCCCAGCACGGCGCCGGGCAGACTGCCCAGTCCCCCAAGTATGACGACCACGAAGGCCTTGAGCATCGGAAGTTCCCCCATATATGGGCCGACAGTGTAGATAGGCGCCATCAGTGCCCCCGCCAACCCCGCCAACAGGCATGCCAGGCCAAAGGCGGCCCCATAGACGACTCCGGGTTCAATTCCCATCAGGGTAGCCGTGTCGGGATCCTGTGCAACGGCCTGCATGGCCAAGCCAAGCCTGGCATATTTCAGGAACACATAGAACACGGCCAAAATCCCCAAGGCGCACAGGCCCACGATGCTGCGATCCCACGGCACCGAGGCGCTCATCAGGCTCCAGGTTCCGGAAAATGGTCTCGGCACTGACTGCTCGGCAGGTCCGAACAGCAGAAGCGCGACCGATTGCAGAATGATTCCGACGGCAAGCGACATGATCATGCCGGCCAGTTCGTCACCCACCAGTGGTCGGAACAGGCTGCGTTCAACCACAACGCCGAGAAAGCCGCTGATGACGCCACCGGCCAGAACTGCAAGGAAAAACGGCCAACCCAATGCCCCAAACAGGAACAGCACCGCCATGGCGCCGACCATGTAGAACTCGCCATGGGCGAAATTGACGATCCGCATGATCCCAAAGATCAGCGTAAAGCCCAAGGCCATGAGCACATAGATCAGGCTCGACAGCAGCCCGTTGACGATGATTTGTTCAACCATGACCCACCCGCCATTGTCTTGTGGCCCTGCAGGCCGGTGTGCATGCTTGACATGGTGATCGCAAGCTGCACGCACTGGGTCTATATTTCATATTTGTCTCCTGCCGGTTGCTTAGCCTTGTTATGTCTGTCAGATGACGCCTGTCTCGTGCCAGCCCTGGACCTCTTGTTCCGTATGCCCCAACCAATCTCCAAAGACCTGCTGATTGCTCGCGCCCAGGGGCAGGCTGGGTTCGATGGGCCGACGTTCGGAACCTTCAAAGACCAGCGGTGAGTGTGGCAGGATAACGGAACCCAGTTCGGGATGGTTCACCTTCTGCAGGCTACCGCGCGCGAGCATGTTCCGATCGTTCTGGACTTCCTTGAGTCCGCGCACCGGCGCGCAAGGCACCTTGGCCTCCAGCATGCGGGTGGCGATGTCATCCTTGGGCAGCAGCTTTGTCCAGGATTCCAGCAGGGCGTCCACCTCGGTCCAATGCTGTACCCGGGCCGTGCGACTGATAAAACGCGGATCATCCTTTAATTCAGGGCGACCGATCACGTCCAGAATCGCATGGAAATGGCGATCCCCCGGGGCGTTCAGCACGACGTAGCCATCCTTGGCCGGATAGACATTGTAGGGGGAAATCCCGAGGCCACCGTGCCGGTTGCCTGTGCGGGCCGGCGCCGCATCGCCGCGTGCGTGCAGCATCCCCAGGTTGGATGCCAGTGAGGCGAAAACGGCTTCCTGCATCGATACCTCGACCACGCGCCCCACGCCCGTGCGTTCACGTTCGTACAGGGCGGTGGCGATGGCTGCGTACAGGTGGATGCCGGCCATGAAATCACAGATTGCAGCACCGGACTTCACTGGCGGCTGATCGGGATAGCCCGTCGAATCGATGATTCCGGACATGGCCTGCATCACCAGGTCCATGGCGGGATAATCGCGGTACGGGCCGGTCTTGCCATAACCTGAGCTGGACCCGTAGATCAGACGAGGATTGATGGCGTGGAGCTCAGCCGCGCCAAGCCCCAGGCGGTCCATCACGCCCGGGGCGAAGTTTTCAACCAGGACATCGGCGCGGCCGACCATTTCACGCAATAGATCAGCACCCTGCTTGTCCTTCAGGTTCAGCGTGACCGGTTTCTTGTTGGAATTGAGCATGGCAAAGGGCAGCGCCGCGCCGCCCATGTCGCCACGGCTCCTGAGATGTTCGCCCTGCTTGGGCTCGACCTTGATGACCTCGGCCCCCGCCATAGCCATCAGAAAAGTGGCGTATGGCCCGTTATAGACGTGCGAGAGATCGATGACCACGATCCCTTCCAGGGGCAAGTGTTTCGACTGCGTATCCATACTCTGACTCTCTGAGAAATTCAATTCATTCCGTCCAGCAGGCGCTGGGCGGCAAGCAAATGCGGGCGATCCAGCATCTTGCCATCCAACCCGATGGATCCCGCACCCGGTGACTGGGCAAAGGCGGACACCACACGCCTGGCCCATTCAAGTTCCTGCTCTGCAGGCTGAAAGACTTCGTTGATCACCGCAACCTGGTCGGGGTGAATCGCCGCCTTCGCCGTGAACCCGTCGCGTCGGGCGTCCAGTGCCTCGGCACGCAGACCCTCGGGGTTGCGGAAATTGACGTAAACGGCATCAACCGGCGTCACACGCGCAGAGGCTGCAGCCAGCAGGGTCATGGATCGCGCCAGGCGAAAGACGTCGGTGTAATGATCCGGCGCATCCTGATTGGACCGGGCGCCGATATCGGTGGCGAGATCTTCGCCGCCCCACAACATGCCGCACAGTCTGGAGTTCGCGCTGTGGGTGTATTCGCCCATGTTCAGGACAGCGCGTGCGTGCTCAGTGACGATAGGCAAAATCCGAATCGTGCCTGGGGCGATTCCCTCGCGTACTTCGAGGGCTTCGAGCCAGGCACCCACGCGGACCAGCTCGTCGGTACCCGAGCATTTCGGCAGCATGATGCCATAGGGCTGCGCGCGAACCACTGCGGCCAAGTCCTGAAGCGCCATGTCGCTGTCCAGATCATTGATCCGCACAAACAGACGATGCTGCGCATGGTGCTGCCCGACAAAGGCGGCTGTGATATCGCGGGCCCGCGCCTTGCCGTCCATCGGGACGGCATCCTCAAGGTCAAGGATCAGCGCATCGGCCCCGCAACCCAGGCCCTTTTCCAGCTTGCGCTCGTCATGGCCTGGAATGAAAAGCAGGGATCGCATTCTAAAATGCTCCAGTGGAAAGGAAGCCGTCCACAGGGTCGAAATCCTTCAGCAGTTTCTTGCCGACCAAGTCCTTCAGGGTCTCTGTTGCGCCGCCGCCCAGCGTGCCGTAGCGCGCACCGCGATAGAAGCGCGACACGGGGTAGTCGTCGATAAAACCATAGCCGCCGTGCACCTGCAAGGCTTCGCTGGTGACACGGATAGCCATTTCATTGACAAAGATCTTGGCAATGGCCGCCTCGTGGGGGTCGGGAAAGGGATTCGCCGTCAGGCAGGCGCGATACAGCAGACTGCGGCCCGCCTCGATATCGCGATACATTTCGGCGAACTTCCAGCGAATGCCCTGGAAGTCGCCAATCGCCTTGCCAAATACCGTGCGATCACGCACGTATTTGATGGCTTCCTCGAACGCCCCTTCTGCCATGCCCAGTGAAACGCTGGGATTCAGGCAGCGCTGCGTATTGAAAGCGCTCAGCAAATTCTTGAACCCGCCCTCGCGCAGGATAACGTTCTCGAGGGGCACTTCGACATTTTCGAAACGGATTTCGGCCAGATTTTCGCCGCCCATGGTGTGATAGCGCGAGGTCACCTCAAAACCCGGCGTATGGCGATTGACCAGGACGCAGCCAATACCGTCGCGCCCGGGGATGCCATTGATCCGGCTGAAGACCACGAACCATTCGGCCTCATCAGCGCGGCTGATCAGGGTCTTGACGCCGTTGACGATGGCGCGGTCACCCTTGATGACCGTGTTCGTCTTATAGTTGGGCACGTCGGTACCGGCATGGGGCTCGGTCATGCAGACGGCCAGCATGGCGTCACCGGAGCAGACCTTGGGCAGGATGTCACGCTTCATGCTTTCTGGCGCGTAGGTCGAAATCACGCGCACCTGGACGCCGACCTCGCCCATCAGGGCCATGGCGGTGGCATAGCAGGACTTTGCTACTTCCTCAATCACCAGGGCGGTGTCAAATACAGGTAGGTTCGAGCCACCGTACTCCTCGGGAATCGACATGCCCAGCACACCGATCTCGGCCAGGTCACGCAGGTTTTCCCAGGGGAAGGTCCCGTCCAGGTATTTCATGGCGCGACCACGGAACTTGTCACGGCCCAGGTCCCGTACGGTGCCGACCAGCGCTCGCTGCTCGGGGGTCAGTTGAAGTCGTGCATTGCTCATTTCCGGTTTCCTATAAATGTTGTAGTTGAATTCGATGATTGACTGATTGATTGGTAGCGCGCCACTGAGTTGCCTAGTCCGCCACCCCGGTGAACCTGGGCGGCCGGCGCTCGGCAAAGGCGGCCAGGCCTTCGGCGTAATCCGCCGAGCCCAGAATGGGCGGCAAGGCTGCGCGCTCCATGCACAAGGCGTCTTCAAGCGGTTTTTCAATGCCCTGGTAGACCAGGCGCTTGAGCTGGGACATCGCAGGCGCGGACCGGCTCGCCAGCAGGGCGGCGAACTCATGGGCCCGCGCTTCCAGCCGATCGGCGGCCACCACTTCGTTGACCAACCCGATCTGCAATGCGTATTCGCTGCTGACGGGCTCGCCGCTGAGCATCATCTGCAAGGCGCGACTGACGCCCACCAGGCGCGGCAAACGCTGTGTGCCGCCCGCCCCCGGAAAGGCACCCACCCTGCTTTCGGTCAGACCCAGTGAAATCCCGTCGGCGGCAAAGCGCAGGTCGCAGCCCATCGCCAGTTCCAGGCCGCCCCCCACGGCGATCCCATTCAAAACAGCAATGCTGATGAATGAGGAATCGGCCACCGCATTGATGGCTTCGTTGATCCCTGCGTTATGCGCGATCCGGGCCGGCAGGTCCATGCCCGCCCGCTCTTTAAGATCGGCGCCTGCGCAGAATGCCCGCCCGCTGCCACGAAGCAGCACGACACGCGCATGATCGGCACGCGCATCCAGCACCGCCTGCCTCAATTCCTTTACCGCGTTCACGCCCAGCGCGTTCATCCGATCCGGTCGATTCAGCCAGATCTCGATGACGTGGTCGGCGATTGGCCGAACGAGGATATTCTGATTCATTGCAACCCCTGTGCTTTCTTGATTTCCTGTGCCTGCTGTGCCAGGGCATCCCTGTGATCCGGATGGGCCACCCCGATCAATCGCCGGATGCGTTCCTGCAACGAGCAGCCACGCAGGTGGGCCACCCCGTGCTCAGTCACAACGGCGTCCACATCGCCCCGCGATGTGGTGACCGGTCGCAGGCCCAGCGACCCGACCAGCCGCGAATGCTTACCATCGGCTGTAGTCGAGGCAATAGCAATGATCGAGCGGCCGCCGGGCGATAGGGTTCCGGCCCGTACAAAATCGGCATGCCCGCCCAGGGCGCCGAGGTAACGGCCTGCCGCCACCTCGGCATTGACCTGCCCCGTCAGATCGATTTCGACTGCCGAGTTGACGGTGTGAAACATATTCAGTGATGCCGCCGTCCTCGGGCTATGGGTGTAGTCGGCACTGCGCAAATCGATCGCACCGCTGTCCCGCGCAAAGTCCCTGAGGCGCCCGGTACCGAACAGGCCACCCGTGACGGTCTGGCCTTCATCGCAGCCCTTGTGGGCATTGGTGACTACGCCGCGCTCGACGAGATCGACCAGAACATCAGACACCACGCCGCTGTGCACGCCCAATCCACGATGCCCGAACAAGGCCTGTGCAACGGCAGTGGGCAGGTTTCCAACCCCTAATTGCACTGTCGCGCGGTCCGGTATCAAGGCCGCTACATTCGCAGCGACCACGCGATCCAGATCCGAGGGTTCGGGATCCTGCATTTCGATGATGCGCTCGTCGCGCTCGACCAGCACATTGATGTCCTCGGCGCGCACCAGCGCATCGCCCAACAAGGCGGGCAGCGCCGGATTCACCAATGCAATCACCACACGCGCACGCTGGATCATCGCCTGGGTAAAGTCTGCAATGACGCCCAGAGAGTACCGCCCGCCACCCACTGGCCGCACATGAATGAGCGCCACATCGAGACGGATGCGCCCGCTGCGCAACAGCTCAGGGATCGAGCTGACGTGGCAGGGAAAGATTTCGGCCACCGCGCTGACCCGGCGGCTGGTGCCTGCGCCGTTCAGCGCGTGCAGGCGAAACGCATCGGTCAGTTCCGGGCGCAGAGTGCCGGACTGCGTCAGCCCGAACAGCAGTGCGCAGTCTTCGAGGGCGTGGCGTTGCGCGGTCAGCGCCTCGGTCAGCGCCAGAGGCTCGCCCGGCCCTTGGGGCCAGCCCACCACATCACCCGCCTGCACGTGATCGGCAAAACGAAAACGATCCAGCGGTACGGTAGGGATGGTCTGAACGGAGGGCACAGTCATGTTGTCTCGCATATGCCCGGCACGTTGTGCCAGGTGTGATCCAGGATGCCGAGCGCGGTGGAAAATGGCTTGAAATCAGCGTTTCCGACCGCTCTTTGCATGTTGCGAGCTAGTGTAGAATCGGACTGATTGGGGGGTCCATCGGTATTTCTGGGACACCGCATCCTCATTTTCCGAATTCCAGAACCACCCAGGAGAATCGCCCGTGATGATCGATCTGGTGCAGCTGCGGACTTTCGTCTGCGTCGCCGAGGAACAGCATCTGACGCGCGCCGCCGAGCGCCTGCACATCAGCCAGTCGGCCGCCAGCGCGCATGTGCGGGCCATCGAAGACCACTTCGACACCCAACTTTTCATTCGTACCAACCGCAACCTGAAGCTGACGCACGCCGGTGAGCGGCTGCTTGACGAGGCCAGAACCCTGCTGAACAACGCCAGCGTGTTCACATCATTCGCACGCAAGCTGCGCGGCAAGATGGAGGGCCAGTTGGTCATCGGCACCAGCAGCGACCCGTCCAGCCGGGCGGCCGACACCGTGGCCGCACTGCTGACGGCTCACCCCCTGATCAGCGTCGATCTGCGGGCACGCCCTTCGGCCGGCACACGCCAGGACCTGAAAACCGGGGAACTGGACGCCGGCATTCTGCTGGGCCCATCCAACGATTCCGACATCAACCACTATGAATTGACACACTTCGGCTTCCGGATCGTAGGGCCGATTGCACTAAAGGAACAGATTGAATCGGCCGACTGGGAGGCCTTGGCCGGCCTGCCCTGGATCACGCCGCTGGACACCAGCATGGCCTACTCTGCCCTGCTGGATGACATGTTCACCAGCAGGGGGCTTACCCCGCGTTCTGTGGCGCGCTTCGATAACGCATCACTGGCCCGGGCCATGTCCAAGGCGGGCGTGGGGCTCACCCTCATGCGCGAGGATCACGCACACGAGGATGCCGAGGCAGACCTGCTGGCGATCTCGCCCATCGCCCACGCGCAATTGCCGCTATACGTCGTCCACCTCGCCAGCCGCAAGTCCGACCCCCTGATCGAGGCCTTCGTCGCCGCAGCGCTCAGCGTATGGCCCGATGCGCCGTCAGCGCCCTCCAAAGACCACACACCATAGCAATGGGCCAATCCGTGTTCACGAATCCGGGACGCGGGGTGCCGAAAAACGCCATGTACCGGGTGCGGCATGGGTTCTTATACTGATGAGGTCCAACAAATATGCGGGCGACTTGCGTCCCCGCCTTTTACACAGCAGGAGACCTCACACCTATGTCCAACCAAGCGCAGCAAGCAAGCGGGAACACCTTTCATACCGCGCTGTACATCAACAACGAAGACCACGCCGGTGAAGGCGATTTCATCGACGTGATCAGCCCCGTGACCGAGGAACGCATCGCACATTTTCGCGGCGCCTCGCAAGCACAGGTCGATCAGGCGGTCGCTAGCGCCAAAGCCGCTTTTGACAGCGGTGTCTGGGATTCTGCGGAATTTCGCAAATCCGTGCTGCACAAATTCGCCGACCTGATCATCGAGCACCGCGACGCGCTCATGGATACGCTGATCGCCGAAATCGGCACGCCGGCCAACCTGAAACCCAATCACATTGACACCCCCGCGCGCTTTCTACACTGGCTGGCCGATGCCGCTGCGGTCGACCGCACACGCAATCTGGGCTTCAACAATACCCGTACGGCCACCAGCCAGGTCGCCTACCGGCCGGTGGGCGTGGTCGCGGCCATCACGGCATTCAACTACCCCATCCTGATCGGCGGGACCAAGATCGGCGCAGCCCTGGCAGCAGGCTGCACCGCCGTCCTGCTGTCTTCGCCCCAGGCGCCCCTGACGGTACTGATGCTGGGCGAACTGGCACGCCGCGCGGGCTTTCCAGCGGGCGTCGTAAATTTCATCGCCGGAGGCGCCGAAACCGGTCGCGCCCTGACGGGGCATCCGGATGTGGACAAGGTCAGCTTCACCGGTTCGGTCAACGTGGGCAGCCACGTCATGCGGCAGTGTGCCGACGGACTGCGCGGCGTGGTCCTGGAGCTGGGGGGGAAATCGGCGGCCATCATGCTGCCGGGCGTTGATTTCAACAAGTATGCGTTTTCCCTGCACGCCCGCTACGCGCGCAATGCGGGCCAGGGCTGCGGCTCACCCACCCGCATCCTGGTCGAGGAGTCCCGATACGATGAATTCGTGAAGATCAGTCGTGAGGTCTATCCCAGATTGAAGGTTGGCAGCCCCCACGAGACCGATACGATCCTCGGACCTGTGGTCAGTTCCGCCCAGCGCGATCGCATCGAGGCCAAACTGGCCCGTGCGGTCGAGGCCGGCGCCGAAATTGTGGCGGGTGGCGGGCGCCCCGACATCGCGAAAGGCTGGTATCTGAACCCGGCCCTGGTGGGCAAGCTCGATAATCAGTCTGAACTTGCCCGCGAAGAAATCTTTGGGCCGGTTTCAGTCGTGCTGACCTACCGCACAGTGGACGAGGCCATCGATATCGCCAACGACTCGCCCCTGGGCCTGAAGGCTTATATCTTTGGCAAGACAGACGAATGCCTGAAGCTGGTGCCCAGGCTGCGCGTAGGGACCGTCCAGATCAACGGCGGCAGCCCCCTGCGCCCGGATGCCCCGATGACGGGGTACAAGCACAGCGGGCTAGGCAGCGAATGGGGCGACGACGGCCTGAAGGAATTCATGCGGCCGCAACACATCGATTGCCCGGTCGCCTGAAGTAAAAGAACCCCCACGCCGCGCCTGCGGCTTGCTGCCCCCCAAGGGGGCGCTTTTTGCCTTGGGGCGGCCCGGCGGCAAAAACGAAAGCCCCCACGCCGGGCCTGCGGCTTGCTGCTCTGAAGATAGGGGCACAAAAACCCCTGGCAACTTGCGTTGCACAGGGGTTTTTTGTTGTGCCGCAGGCGCAGCGTGGGGGCAGATACTCGCCTGGCTGGGTTTATTCAGCGGCAGGTGCTTCAGGTGCTTCGGGTGCGGCCGGCTCGTCTGTGTCCGTGCTGTCTTCGGTCGCGCCTTTCTTGGGCTGCGCCAGGGCCAGCAATGGGTTCAGTTCATCGCCACGCGGCACGTAGGTCACATTATCCGGCAAGGTAATGTCGGCCAGATGCACCTTTGCGCCACCCACCAGCTCGGCCAGATCGACCACAATGGACTTCGGCAGATCGGCCGGCAGGCACGTGAGTTCGAGTTCGGTGACCGCATGCATGATGGTCTGGCCTGCGAGCTTCACGGCCGGGCAGGTATCGCCATTCAGGAAATGCACAGGGACCTTGGTGGTGATGGCCTGAGCAGCATCGACGCGCTGGAAGTCAACGTGCAGAACCAGCGCCTTGTAGGGGTGCCATTGCACGCTGCGCAGCAGTACCGGTTCAGTCTTGCCATCGAGCACCATGTCGAGAATGGACGCGTGGAAGTCTTCCTTGTGCAGGGCATGGTAGATTTCGTTGTGGTCAAGTTCGATACTGGCGGGCGTGCCTGTTCCACCGTAGACAATGGCAGGCACCCGGCCCGCGCGGCGCAGGCGGCGGCTCGCACTCGTACCCTGAACGCTACGCGAAGTGGCGGTAAATTTCATGGAAAACTCCAAAATACTGGGGCTGTCGTTCAGCCCCGATCACAATGTAGCCCGAGGCTACGATAAGCGCCGATGGCCGCGACCAGCCACCGGCGAAAAAAATCAGTCTGCAAACAGCGAGCTGACGGACTCGGCATTCGAGATGCGCATGATGGTCTCGCCCAGCAATGAGGCGCAGGACAACTGGCGGATCTTGGGGCACTGACGGGCCGCCTCAGACAGTGGAATCGTGTCGGTGACCACGACCTCGTCGAGTTCGGAATCGCGAATCCGGTTGACGGCTTCGCCCGAGAGCACCGGATGGGTGCAATAGGCCAGGACCGTGCCCGCACCCCGGTCCTTCAGTGCCTGGGCAGCCTTGCACAGCGTGCCCGCCGTATCGACCATGTCGTCCATGATCAGGCAGGTGCGGCCATCGACCTCGCCGATGATGTTCATGACCTCGGACACATTGGCCCGTGGGCGGCGTTTGTCGATGATCGCCAGATCGGATTCGAGCTGCTTGGCCAGCGCACGGGCTCGCACAACGCCGCCGATATCCGGGGAAACCACCACCAGATTGTCGAAATTATGGCGCCAGATATCACCCAGCAGGATCGGGCCCGCATAGATGTTGTCAACAGGGATATCAAAGAACCCCTGGATCTGGTCGGCATGCAGGTCCATGGTCATGACGCGATCGACACCCACGACCTGCAGCATATTGGCCACGACCTTGGCCGAAATGGACACGCGCGCCGAACGCGGGCGGCGATCCTGGCGCGCATAGCCGAAATAAGGAATCGCAGCGGTGATGCGCCCGGCCGAAGCGCGGCGCAAGGCATCGACCATGACCATGATTTCCATCAGATTGTCGTTGGTCGGCGCGCACGTGGGCTGCAGCACAAAAACGTCCTTGCCGCGGACGTTCTCGTTGATTTCAACCATGACCTCGCCGTCCGAGAACCGGCCGACCGTCATTTTGCCCAGCGACATGTCCAGATGGTTCACGACATCCACCGCCAGACGCGGATTGGCTGTGCCAGTAAAAATCATGAATCGGTCTTGTGCCATGATGTCGGTTCGTGTTGTCTAAACAACAAAGCCGTTGACCTGCACTCTACAGAGAGCCGACTCAACAGCTTTTGGTTTGCCTGGCGCCTACAGGCTTGGGTGGCTGGGGAAGAAGGATTCGAACCTTCGCATGCCGGAATCAAAATCCGGTGCCTTAACCAACTTGGCTATTCCCCAACGTTAACGATCAATCCAGTGCCGCAACGGATGTTCCACGAGCCCGGCACATGCCCAGGCTGCCTGAATATCCGCCCCGCCGCTATCGCAGCAGGATATTTTACTGATAATTTTTTGTTGGTGCACCCGGGCTACGGACAAATCCGAAAACTCTGAAAACAGACAAGAGCCCGATCCAGTCAAACGCACCTCAAGACCCAAATCATGCAGCGTATGCGCCGCCCGTAAAATTCCGGGATAACGCCGATACACCACAGAGGCCAAATCATTGCGTCCAAATAGACCCTGCTGCGCCAACTGCCAATCAGCAAAGACCGAAATTTTGACCGATGGCGTGTTTCTTGTCAAATCGGGTGCCGCAAAAATGTCTGCTGTGGACACATGCTGAGGCGGTTGCACCAGCAGATAGGCGCGTTCCGGCAGATCCAGAGGGGCCAGAATCTCGCCGACACCCTCGGCAAATGCCGATTGCCCGAATACAAATACAGGCACATCGGCCCCCAGGCCCACGGCCAGCCGCATCAGATCCGCACGGCCCAGTCCGGTGTCCCACAGACGATTCAGGGCAATCAATGTCGTGGCGGCATCGCTGGAGCCCCCGCCCAGCCCACCACCGACAGGAATACGCTTGATATAGCGGATCGAGGCGCCGTAGCGCGATCCCGTGGCCTGCTGCAGGCTGCGCGCAGCGCGCAGCACGAGGTCGTCCTGCTCGGCCAAACCCGCCAGGGCCTCGCCATCGCGCAGCAGGCGGCCGTCGTCACGACGCTCGAAATCCAGCGTGTCATTCAGGTCGATGAAACGGAAGGCCGTCTGCAGCAAATGATAGCCATCGTCCCGGCGCCCCACGACATGCAGAAACAGATTCAGCTTGGCCGGCGCGGGGACGTCGTACAGACGCATTTCAGCCCTCGCTGATGACGAGCTGCAGGCGCACCGATGCCTGGGGGTCCTGACGCGACAGACGCACGCGCGTCGGTCCCAGCGCGTCGTAATCAGACAGGGCGACATCCCAGCCATCCCGTCTGATTGAGGCGATGTGGCCCTGCGCATCACGCACAATAGATGATTCAGGCGTTCCGGGCCGTGCACGGCCCTGGATCCATGCACGCAAGCCCGCCACCGGCACCGCGTGGCCCCAGACCTGTGCAAGCAGCGCATCCGGGTTCGACGCGCTCTGGCGCTCGCCATTGCTGCGCACCAGTTCAGCGTGACCCGGCTCGACCCTGACCCGTGCCAGCACATTGCCCATGGGGCTGAGCAGATCCAGGCGCAAAACCGCACCCGTGTCATGCCACGCAAAGCCACCCTGAGCAGCCCGCACCGGCGCATCGAATGATTTGACCGTCACGGCAAAGCGACCCACGCGATCAAAGGCCGGCTCGGTCCCACCAATCCGCTGCGGGGTGGCACAGCCCGCCATCAGAGCAAACACGCCCAGGCAGGCCAGCCAGCGCAGACCGCGCATCATTTAAGAGGCCCAACCTGCAGGCGCTCGAGCGTTTCCTGCAGGATTGCGTTGTCGGCATCCTTGTCCAGGCCGGCCCGCCAGATGCGTCGAGCCTCGTCCTTGCGCCCCGACACCCAAAGCACCTCGCCCAGGTGCGCGGCCACATCGGCCTCAGGCAGCACGCGATACGAGCGCGACAAATATTCCAAAGCGGCCTCGTAGTCCTTGATCCGATACAGATACCAGCCGACACTATCCAAAATATAGGGATTGTCAGGTTCCAGATCGAGGGCGCGCTCCAGCAAATCCTGGGCCTGATCCAAGTTACGATCCTGATCGGCATAGGTATAGCCCAGTGAGTTGTAGGCATCTGCATCGTCGGGATCGAGTTCGATCACACGTTTCATCAGGGCTTCGAATTCCTGCATTCGGCCCTGATGCGCCATCAGCATCCCCAGGTCGTACTTGATTTCGGCGACATCCGGCATTTTGCGATCCGCGCGCGTCAGTACGTCGATCGCCTCGTCCGAGCGCCCGGCCGTCCGATAGATGGACGCAAGCGTCAGTTCGCGCACGACCCGTTCCTGGCGGTCGGCCGGTTTCAGCGCGGCCAGCGTCGCACGCGCCTGGGTCAAATCCCCCAGCCGCCCTTCCAGGGTGGCCTCGTGAATGCGTATCTGAAATCGCAAGGCGGGCTCGTCGATCAGTCGCAACTGGCGGATCGCCTCGTGCAGATCGTGCTGTTGCTCGGCAATCTGTACCAGGAGCAGACGGGCATCCGAGGAGTCCGACTGCGCATTGCTGGCCCCATCGGCGATCGACTCGCGCCTCTGGCTCTGGATCGAGATATATTCCGCCAACAGCCCCTTGGCTGCGGCATAACGCCCTGCACGCGCATTGATCTCGGCCTCGGTATAGAGCAGATCGAAATCCTCTGGGGTTCGCTGCCGCATCGATTCGACCAGGGTCAGTGCCTGATCGTATTCCTTGCGTTCCGTCAGCCGGCTAGCCAGCAACAGATGCAAGGCGCGGCGGTCAGGATGGGCTTTCAGATAGCGCTGGGTGTCCTGGATCGCCTTGGCGGGATCCACACGCAGGCCGTATTCGAGCACACGCTGAGCGACATCCTGCGAATCCGGATCCATACGCTGGGCCCGATAGGCTTCATCCAGCGCCCGATTTGCGTCGCCGGCCGCCCAGGCTGCGTCGGACAGCACCAGATGCGCCATCGAGGCATCCGGCGTCAGGCCCTTCAGGGTCTGCTCCAGTACATCGAAGGCCAGGCGCTTATCGGTCATCCGGCTGACGATGCTTGCAGCCTGCACGATCGCCTGATCGCGATCGTCCGCCTCGCGAATGCGCCGGGCCAGAGTCTGGGCCAAACCCCGCGTCTGCCCGTTCGAGGCCGACAGGGCCAGCGAGGCCGCCACGGCCTCGGGGTCCTCGGGATCGAGCAGCACCCATTGGCGCGCGGCACGCAGGGCCAGCGGAACATTGTGCGCGGCCATTGCCATCCTGAAGGCACGCTTGGACAGGCGGGGATCCGAGGTATCCTGACCCACGTCGAGCAGGGTCTGGCCGGCGTCATCAAGCATGCCGCGCTGCGCCGCGAGTTCGGCGACCAGGATACGATAGAGCAGATCGGGAGTCAGGTTGACGGAAGGCAGCGCACCGCTATGCAAACGAATGGTTTCGACTGGCTCGTAGGCCGGGGGAATCCCCGGCGCAGCAGCCAAGGCTGCCTGGTGCAAGCCAAAAAACGCCAGCACGACAGGAAACGCGGAAACTGGGAATCTCATTTGCGGAAACCATGGCCGATACGCAATGAATATGCGTCAAGTGGCAAAATTACAATTATCGAATTGAGGATGTTATCACCCTAACATGCCGGAACTGCCAGAAGTTGAAACCACCCGTCGCGGAATTGCGACGATCATGCCGGGCCGTGTCCTGCGTCGATTCATTGTGCACGAATCGCGCATGCGTTGGCCGATCCCCGTCGGGCTGGCCCAGGAAATCGAAGGTCGGCAGATTCTGGCCTGCGAACGCAGGGGAAAGTATCTGCTGATCCGTTTTGCACACGGTACGCAAATCGTGCACCTGGGCATGTCGGGATCACTGCGACGGGTGACGCTCGATGCGCCACTGCGCAAGCACGACCATGTGGAATGGATATTCGACGACGCACGCTTCCTGTTGCACGATCCACGCCGTTTTGGCGCTGTCCTGTGGCACCCTGAAGCAGCCGGCCCGCTGTCGGCGCATCCCTTGCTGTGTCATCTGGGCATCGAGCCTTTCGACCCGGCGTTCACCGCCGACTATCTGTATCAAAATCTGCGCGGCAAGGCACAGCTCATCAAACCCCTGCTGCTTGCCGGAAAAATCGTGGTCGGCGTGGGCAATATCTATGCTTCGGAATCACTTTACCTGGCGGGCATCGATCCACGCACCCGGGCGCAGCGGGTCTCACGCCCGCGTAGCGCACGCCTGCACGACGCCATCCTGCAAACCCTGACACAGGCCCTGGAATCAGGCGGCAGCACCTTGCGCGACTATGTCAGCGCCCAGGGTACGCCCGGTGCGTATTTCACGCTGCATGCCAGCGTGTACGAGCGCGATGGCACACCCTGCCCGCGCTGCGCCACACCCATACGGCGCATCGTCCAGGGACAGCGCGCCACGTATTTTTGCCCGAATTGCCAGAAACGCTGACCCCCACACGCTCCTAGTCCGAAGTCAGCACTTTTCCGGGATTCATGAGGCCGTCGGGATCCAGGGCCGCCTTGATGCGATGCATCAAGGCGAGCTCGACCGGGTCCTTGTAACGCGGCAGCACGTCACGTTTGAGCTGGCCCACGCCGTGTTCCGCGCTGATCGAACCGCCCACCGCGTGCACGCAGTCGTGAACGAGTTCATAGACATCATATTGGCACCCAAGCAATTCAGCTTCGCTCAGCGAGGGGCCACGCGCGACGTTATAGTGCAAATTTCCATCGCCCAAATGGCCGAAGATCACATGGCGGATGCCGGGAAACGCCTTTTTCAGGGCGGCGTTGGTGCCGGTAACGAATTCGTCCATGCGCGAAACAGGAATCGAGACATCGTGCTTGATGCTTTTGCCCGACTCCTTTTCGGCGAGGGGGATGCTTTCACGCAAATGCCACAGCGCCTTGCTCTGGGCCACGGATTCGGCGATGACGGCATCCTGCACAAGCCCCGATTCAATCGCTGCACCGATCACGACCTCGAAGCGTTCGCGCGCATGCGCCTCGCTTTCACTGTCGGACAATTCCAGCAACGCATACCAGGGCCAGTGCGAGGATTCACCCTCGAAGGGCAAGCGCTGCTGAGGAAAGCAGCGCACCACATCGGCCAGGCAATCGCCGGCCATCAGCTCAAACCCGGTCAGCGCAGCGCCCAGGCTGTGGCGCGCCTGCGTCAGCATTGCCACCGCATCGCCCATCGAGCCCAGCGCGAGCAAAGCGGTGCACTGGGCGACCGGCAGGGGAAAGAGTTTCAAGGTCGCTGCGGTAATGATGCCCAGCGTGCCCTCGCTACCGATATACAGATCGCGCAGGTCATAGCCGGTGTTGTCCTTGCGCAGCCCACGCAAGCCATGCCAGATTTCGCCTTGGGGCGTCACGACCTCCAGGCCCAGCGCCAGTTCGCGCATATTGCCATAGCGCAGCACCTGCGTGCCCCCCGCATTGGTGGCTAGGTTGCCACCAATCGTGCAGCTGCCCTCGGCCGCGAGGCTAAGGGGGAACAGGCGCCCGGCATCGCGTGCGGTCTGCTGGATAGCCTGCAATACGCACCCGGCTTCGACTTCCATGGTGTCATTGTCCAGATCCATGCTGCGCACCGCGTTGAGCCGCAGCAGCGATAGCACCAGCGCAGCACCCGATTGGTCCGGCGTCGCGCCGCCGCACAGGCCCGTATTGCCGCCCTGCGGCACGATCGGGATGCTGTGCTGCGCGCACAGACGCACGACAGCAGCGACTTCCTCGGTCGATCCGGGCCGCACGACTGCCAGCGCCTGCCCACTGTAGCGTTCACGCCAGTCTGTCAGACTGGGCTCGGCATCCGCACCAGTCAATACATGCTGCCCGCCCACGACAGCCCGCAGGGCATCCAGAGGATCCATTGCCAACCTTTCACACGATAAACAGATTCGAGACCTTCATTTTATACGCGCTGCCGGGCTGCACCGGTCGCGGTGCCGGAATGTGTCGGATATTAAGCGATAATTGAGGCAAACTGATTACTGGAGCTTGACCATCGTGCCCGACCTCGCACCACTGCCCGACGCTGTCTTCAAAGCCTACGACATCCGCGGTATCGTCCCCGCGCAACTCAATGCGGCCTTCGCGCACCGACTGGGCCGGGCACTGGCCGGCTTGGCGCAGGCGCAAGGCATCAAGACCCTGGTCGTCGGCTATGACGGGCGTCACAGCAGCCCCGAACTGGCCGATGCGCTGTGCGCAGGGATTCATGCGGGCGGGATTGATACGCTCAGCCTGGGCATGGTGCCGACCCCACTGGTTTATTTCGCCGCCCATATGCAGCATACAGGTTCAGGGGTGGCCATCACCGGCAGCCACAACCCACCGGATTACAACGGCTTCAAGATGATGATGGGTGGGCGCACCCTGCATGGCGACGACATCCAGGCCCTGAAAACGGCCATGCAGGCGCCCCAGCCCGATGCCGCGACACGCGGCGCCGATACGCCCCGAGACATCACCGACGCCTATGTTCGCCATATCACTGACCACGTGCGCCTGGCGCGCCCGATGCGTATCGCAATCGACTGTGGCAACGGTGTGGGGGCCGTGATCGCAGCACGCCTATACCGTGCCCTGGGTTGCGATATTGACGAGCTCTACTGCAGTGTGGACGGCAGCTTTCCCAACCACCATCCCGATCCCGCCGATCCTCGCAACTTGCAGGATCTGATCCGGCACGTTCGGGACAGTGACTGCGAGCTGGGTCTGGCCTTTGATGGGGATGCAGACCGCCTGGGCGTCGTGACCAAAACCGGCGAGATCATCTGGCCGGATCGCCAACTCATCCTATTTGCACGTGATGTGCTGCGACGCGTGCCGGGTGCGCCGATCATTTTCGACGTCAAATGCAGCCGTCACCTGGGCCTGGCGATCGAGCAGGCGGGTGGGCAGCCGCTGATGAGCCAGACGGGGCATTCACTGATCAAGGCCAAGCTGGCTGAAACAGGCGCCCCGCTGGCCGGCGAGATGAGCGGGCACGTATTCTTCAAAGAACGCTGGTTCGGTTTCGACGATGGGCTGTATGCGGGCGCACGCCTGCTGGAAATTTTGTCTCGCGATATCGACCCGGGTCGCGTGCTGAACGCCCTGCCCGAAGGCATATCGACCCCCGAACTGAAGCTTGAAATGAACGAGGGCGAGCCCCATGCCCTGATCGCACGACTGCAACAGGAAGGTGATTTTCCTCAGGCCCTGAGCCGGGTCACCATCGACGGCGTGCGGGCGGAATATTCCGACGGCTTCGGCCTGGCACGGGCATCGAACACGACGCCGACCATCGTGCTGCGCTTCGAGGGCGATACGCCCGAAGCCCTCGCACGCATTCAGGCCGAATTCCGCAACGCCCTGCTGCAACTGACGCCGGGGCTGACGCTACCGTTCTGATCCATCCAACAGACTGCGGTAGATCTCTATGTGGGCGGCAACGATCTGGTCCAGGCCGAAGGCATGCTCGGCGAGTTGCCGACCCGCCTCGCCCATGCGCAGGCGACGCGGTTCATCTGCGGCCAGCTCAAGCACCGCATCGGCCAAGGCTGCCGACTGGTGGGCGGGCACCAGCACGCCTGTGACACCCGGTTCGATGGCATCACGGCATCCCGGCACATCCGTCGTGACCACTGGGCGCCCGCACGCTGCCGCCTCAATCAGCGATTTGGGCAGGCCTTCACGATATGAAGGCAGTACGACAATGTGTGCTCCGGCATACAGGGCCGGAATATCGTCGCACTCACCCACATAATCAATCACGCCTTCGCGCTGCCAGTTTCCAAGCTCGCCATCGGTGACCGAGGCCGGATTACCCGGATCGGGGCTGCCCGCCAGGCGCCACAGGACCCCTGACCCGCGTACGGCGCCCTGACGCGCCGCCTCGACGAATTCCAGCACACCCTTGTCTCGCAGCAGGCGGGCGGCCATCACGACCACGACCTGCCCGGCAGGCAGCGGACGCACGGCAAAGCGGTCCAGATCGACACCCGAGCCCCGAATCATGACGGCCTGCTCGGCCCTCACGGCACCCGCATTGACCAGTACATCGCGATCCTTGGTGTTCTGAAAAATGACGCGGCTGTGTGCATGCCCAAGCGCAAAGCCATATAAGCGCATGGTGACCCAACGCAACCAGTCAAAGCCGGCGTGCGGGCGCGTAAAGACATAACCCAGGCCAGAGACTGCGGCCACATACGAAGGCACGCGCGCCAGCCGGCAGGCGATACCCCCATACAGCACCGGCTTGATTGTCACCGCGTGCACCAGATCCGGGCGCACCCGATGCAGCAGGCGCCAGAAAGCATAGAGGCTGCGCAGCTCCACCCAGGGATTCGTGCCGCTGCGCGACAGCGGCACACAATGATGCGTCAGCCCGAGATCGACAATCCGGGCGACTGCAGGCCCATCCATGGTCGCCACATGAACATCCATACCCGCATCCCTGGCGGCCAGGGCAAGCGGCAGCCTGTGCGACAGGAAAAAGGCCGGATTGTTCACAAAAAACATCAGCTTCGGCGCGAGTGCAGCCTGACCGGCACCCAGGCCCTGCGAGGCCGCAGCCGCTCCGGGATGCCGAACGGGATAATCCCGGGCCAACCGGCCCCAGATGACCTGGTAGCGATCGACCATGGTCTCAAGACTGTAGCGTTGCCCGACCGATTCGCGCGCCGCCTGCAGGCGCGCCGCCCAGGCCAGCGAGCCGCACTCGGCCACCGCGGCATCCAGCGCACCCGACAGCGCCGCCGGATCACGCGCGGGAACCACCCAGCCCAGATTCCCCACAATGGCTGCGGCGTCCCCAACATCAGTGGCCACCACCCCTACGCCGCTGGCCATGGCCTCGGAGACCACATTCGGAAACCCTTCGGCACGACTCGATAGCACATGCACATCCAGCGCACGCATGAGGCGCGGCACATCATCCCGACGCCCCATGAGCACCAGACGATCCAGCACCCCACAATCGCGTGCCAGCGCGACGAGCGCGGCATTGTCCAGGGACATCCCTTCGCCGATCAGCACGAGCCGCAGCTCTGGGCGGCTGAGCAGGCTTTGCGCAAAGGCCGCCAGCAGGTTCGCGTGATCCTTCAGGGGATTCCAGCGCGCTACGCTGCCAACCAGGAGTTCCTCGCCGTGCACGCCAAGCTCTGCGCGCACCTGCTCACGATCGGCCGGATCGGGATGCCAATGCGACAGGTCATAGCCATTGGAGGCCACCAGCATGCGATCGGCGCAATACCCCCAGCCGATGTGTACCTGAGCGGCCTTGTGCGCGCAGGCCACGATCACGCCTGGCACCCAGGGCGAGAGCCGAGCGCACACCCAGGCGATTGCCCGGGACTGCCGACTGCTTTCGCCCAGGCTGACTCCAGAGTTGCGTATCCCCCAGGCCACGGCACGAATACCCGCCAGGCGCGCGATGATGCCGCCCAACAGATCGGCATGGTACATCCAGGTCTGCACGACATCGGGCCGCAGGCTGCGCAGCAGCCTGTATAGGCGCCATAATCCGCGCGCAATGCCTGGCGCACCCTCCATATCCAGTGTAATCACCGTCACGCCTGCTGCGCGCAGGCGCGGCCCGAGCACACCATCGCCCCCCATGGAAATCACGGTGTGCCGCCCAGACTGCGTGGGCGCCGTGACCAGGCGATGCAACACCGTTTCGGCCCCACCATGCAGCAGACCGGAAATAATGTGTACGACATGCAATGCGGGTTGCCCCGGCGATTCAGACTGCGCCATGATGCTTGTTTTCCCCTTTATCCTGCGCCTTGTCGACGCACAGCACCTCATCCCAACACTGCAGCACGGCATCCAACCCGTAGCGTGCACGCACCGATTCCGCACCCCTCGCACCCATGGACCCACGCCAGGCCGGCGTCTGGCCCATCACTTCCGCGAGGGCTGCAGCCAGTGCGCCGGGTTCGCCCAGCGGCACCAGGCTTGCCACCCGGCCGTTCTCGCTGATTTCCTGTGGACCGCTGGGGCAATCCAGGGCCACGCAGGGCAAACCCACTGCCATGGCTTCGAGCATCGCATTCGGGAAGCCTTCCACGCGGGAACTCAGCACGAATGCATGGGCGTCCAGCATTTCTCGCCAGGGATGCTCGGTGCGACCCGGCAGACTCACTCGACCCTCCAACCCCAGCCGTTTGACCTGCGCATCCAGTGCCTCGCGCTGGGCACCGTCACCCCAGATCACCAGATCCCAGTCCGGATGGGCCTGCGCCAATCCGGCGAACACATCAATCAGCAGATCAAACTGCTTGACGGGGTTGAAGCGGCCCATGGCCAGCAATACGCGGCGCCCGTCCTCGGCCGATTCCGCCATGCGTGCAGCCGGCAGATCGGGGGGCAAGGGGTTCGGAATAGCCGAGACGCGCCTTGCCCGGGGGACGACCTGTCGCAAGTGTGCGACGCCTTGCGGGGTCTGCATCAACACACGAGAAGCCCATGGATAGGTCCAGCGCCTCAATCTGCGCAAAACAGGCTCCAGATTCGTGCTCCAGGCCGGATCGGTGCGCTCGCACACCACCAGCGGCACGTGCAAGCCACGGGTGGCCAGCAGGACCGTCACGTTCACGTTCGTCAGGAAAGACACGATGACATCCGGCCGGCATTCCCGGACCACTTGCCGGACAGCGACCAATTTTTTCAATGGCCCCGCCCAGCGCAGGCGGGCAAACCGTTCGGCCAGCCAGTGCAGGCGCACCCCTTCGTCCAGCGGGTAAAAGCAGGTGCCGTGGCCGCTATAGCAGCACACCAGCGTGACGGTATCGCCGCGCCGCGCCCAGGCATTGGCCAGGGTCGCGGCGACGCGCTCGGCCCCGCCCGCGTGCATGGAACTGACGAAGAACAGAATATTCACGGATCAATGCCTAGCCGACCGGCCGCGCACCGAATCGCTGAAGACCTGCTGCCACATGCGCATGACGCGGGGCACGCTGAAACGATCCAGCACGTCGGCCGCGCGACGGGCAACGCGCTCGCGCAATTCAGGATGCGCCATGAGGTTCGACAGCCAAGCCGCCAGCGCCTCGTGATCGCCTGCGGGCCGAACCAACACGCCATCGATCCCGTCGCGGATGATTTCCCGTGGGCCCGTGTCGCAATCAAAGGCCAGACATGGCAGGCCGCCGGCCATGGCTTCCAGCAGCGTATTGGACAGGCCCTCAGAGCGTGAGCTGAGCACATACAGATCAGCCTGCCCGTACCAATCGGCGATATTGCCTGCCCGCCCGGGCATGCTGATGCGTGCACCCAGACCCGCCTCATCAATCTGCAACTGCAGCGCCGGGCGCTGATCGCCTTCACCCAGAATCACCAGGTCCCAATCCGGGAACAGATCCGCGATCGAAACAAAGGCACGAACCAGCAGGTCAAAACCCTTGATCGGGTGCAGGCGCCCAACCGCGAGCAAGCGCCGACGCCCCTCGGGTACGCCGGCATCGAGGGCGGGTTCGCCCTCGGGCAGAGGCCAGCGTACGGCATTGGGGATGACCTGGGCCCGAACGCCCGGAATCTGGGCATCCAGCCAGTCGGCGGTCCCCCGGGTCAGCGCGACGACTGCGTCCGCACGCGGGTAGGCCCAGCGCCGCATGCGCTGCCAGGCCGCCGGCAGATGCTGCGCAGGTGGATGAGTATGCTCGGTCGCAATCACCCGACAAGGCAGGCCCCGACCGGCAATCACCGCCAGAATTGAGGCCTTGGTCATCATGCCCAGGACTACGGCCGGTTGCTCGCGGCGCATGATGCGGCGCAAGGCCCACCCACGCCGAACATTGGCCCATACCGCGCGCAGCCCCCCGCCGCTATCCGAATCCAGCGCCAATGCGTGACGCTGGACCCCATCAGGCAGGCGGTAGGCGTCGTGCTCACCCGAGGTCTGCGTCACCACTGAGACCCGGCATCCATGATCCAGCCAATACCCGGCCAGATCGACGGCCACACGTTCCGCCCCACCGCCCCGCAGCGAATGGATCACAATCATCAAATGTCCGCGACCTTCGGACTCGTCCAGCGCTGTCATTCCCGCAACCATCCTTTCATTCGGGCGCACGCACCGGCGCCCCAGAGTCATCCCGAGGCGGACGCAAGGCCACCATCGTATAGCATGTATACGACAAGGCATACATCATGCTTGTGGCCAGCATGATTCCGGCCACCCCCATGTGTGGGGCCAGCACCTGGTTCATCACTGCCTTGATCAGAAAATTCGCCACCGCGATCGCCGCCATGATCCGATAACGATTCTGGCTGGCCAGCAACTGGACCAAAATCAGCACACCAAAAAAGAATGGCAGTTGCAGCAGCCCCCAGCGCAGCACATGCGCAACGGCAGCCGTATCCTGCGCGGTGAAGGCGCCGCGCTCGAACAGGAACGCCACGCCCCAGGGCGCCAGTACCCAGCCCACCAACATCACCGCCACCCCGGCCAACAGCATGGACACGGACCATTTCAGAGCGGTACGGCGCGCATGAGCAGGATCGCCCCGACTCTGGATATCCGCCAGTACAGGCAGGGCCGCGCGCCCGACCGATGCGGCACCCAGCCCAATCACCAACGACAGCAGGCGCGCAGCGTAACCCAAGGTCGAGTTGGCATTGTCACCAAGCCTGGCTGCCGTGTATTGATCGATCGGCCCGACCAGGCTCATGGCGAGCTGGCCCAGCAACATGATGCCGGCGGCGGCAGCCAGCACCGACCACTGCGGTGAAGCCCGCCCCAGCACCGGGCGCGCCGTGGTCTGGTCGGCACGCTGCGCAAAAATCGCGACGGCAAGCGACTGCAGGACATAACCAATCAGCGTGCCCCACAACAGGGGCCAGATACCGCTGCCAAGCGGCGCAGCCATGACGCAAACCAGGATCACGATCGCGGGGACGCTGTCGAGCAAGGTGTTGACGTGGCGCTCGTGCGCGCGCAGGCGTGCCGCACTCAGGCCTGTCCACACGGTACACAGGGCGGCCGGCGCAAACCCGAGGACCAGCAGCGAGCTCATCTGTCGAACATGCCCCGACAGATTCCCGCCCACATAATGCAGCACCAGCGGCCACGCGGCATACAGGCCCAGCGCGATAAGCGCCCCCACCAATAAGGCCCCACCCTGCAGTTCGCGCAGAAACCGCTGATGCGTTTCGATATCGCCCCGGCGGCTGCGCACCAACACAGGGATCAGCACCACCGAAAATGCGCCCACCAATGTGAGTGGCAACCAGTTCGCAATGGTCAGCGTGAACTGGTAGGCATCCACCACATCGCTGACACCATAGCGGTACGCGACCGCCATTTCCTTGAACGCACCCGCGATTTTGCCCAGGAGCAGGAAGAAGGCGACACGCGCCGCACCCAGGGCAATACGGCGATGATCCGCATGCAGGCGCGCCGGCACGAGACTCAGCGCAGAAACTGCGTGTACCAGGGCATGGATACTTCCAGGCCCTGCAGAATGTTGTAAGCGGGCTCGTAGCCCAAAAGGTGCTGCGCCTTGCTGATGTCTGCCTGGGAATGACGCACATCGCCCTCACGGAACTCGCCATGCACCGGATCGCGCTGATAGCTCACGCCATTTCGGCCCAGCGTCGTGCGCAGATGCTCAAAGAGCTCGTTCAATGTGGTGCGCGCGTTGAAGGCAACGTTGTAGACCTGGTTCACACCCTCGGGCTGCGCCAGCGCAGCCAGCAGATTCGCCTGCACGACGTTGTCGATAAAGCAGAAATCGCGGCTGGTCTGGCCATCGCCATTGATGACCAGTTCCTCGTTGCGAATCATGGCGGCGACCCATTTGGGGATCACGGCCGCGTAGGCGCCATCGGGATCCTGACGCTGGCCAAAGACATTGAAATAGCGCAACCCAATGCTGCCAAAGCCATAAGCCCTGGCAAACACATCGGCGTAGAGCTCGTTGACGTACTTGGTCACCGCATAAGGCGACAACGGCTTGCCGATCTGATCCTCGACCTTGGGCAGGCCGGGATGATCGCCGTACGTGGAACTGGACGCCGCATAGACGAACGAGCGCACCTTGGCATCGCGCGCCGCCACCATCATGTTCAGATGCCCACCGATATTGACCGCATTGCTGGTGATCGGGTCGTCGAGCGAACGCGGCACCGACCCCAGGGCCGCCTGGTGCAGCACGTGATCGACGCCCTTGACCGCACGCCGGCAGGTATTCAGATCACACACATCGCCCTCGATAAAGGTAAAGCGACGCCACTTATCAGCATCGACCAGGCGCTGGACCTCATCCAGATTGTGCTGATAGCCGGTAGAGAAATTGTCGAGCCCCACCACCGTCTGATCCAGTTTCAGCAGATGTTCGATCAGGTTCGAGCCGATGAAACCGGCGCACCCCGTCACCAACCATGTATGGGGTTCGGCCTGCAGGGCTGTGGTCACTTCCTGATATCTGTTTGCCATATCGGACCTCGCTTATAGACGCAGATCTGACTCGGCGGCGGTCAGAACATACTTCAGGTCATAGAGAACATGCTGATCGGGCTTGCCCAGCGCATGGATGGCGTCGGCCCCCATTTCGGTGAACTGGTGGTGCGCCACCGCCAGGACGATGCCATCGTAGGTGCCGCGCGCCGGTTCGCGAATCGGCTCAATGCCATACTCGTGGCGCGCCTCGGCCGGGTCCACCCAGGGGTCATAGACATCCACATGGATATTGTATTCACGCAGCTCGCTCACGATATCCACGATCCGCGTATTGCGCAGATCGGGACAGTTCTCCTTGAATGTCAGCCCCATGACCAGAACATTCGATGACTCGACCTGAAGGCGGCGCTTGGTCATCGCCTTGACCAGTTGGGCGACGACATAGCCGCCCATCGAGTCGTTCAGGCGACGGCCGGCCAGAATGATTTCCGGGTGATAACCGATGGATTGTGCCTTGTGCGTCAGGTAATACGGATC
>JAKDMO010000263.1 GCA_030452305.1 Alcaligenaceae bacterium
GGTGGTATTTATGGCCGTTATATTGCGTCCTCGAACCCAAAAGCAAAAGTGGTGGTCCTGAAACAGGGGGACTCATTCGGTGACGAGTATTTCGAGGGCTTTAAGAAGGCACTTGATGAAAATGGCATTGAGATCTTAGAAGTCGAAACGTACGATCCGGGTACTCCATCGATCGATTCACAGATAATCAAGTTGGCAAGCACTAAGGCAGATGTGTTGCTCATAGCAGCAGCCCCTAAATACGCTACGCAAGCTATTGCGAAGAAGGGAGAGCTAGGCTGGGATGCTACAACCTTTATTAGCACGGTTTCGTCATCGATCGGATCCGTTCTGGAACCTGCGGGCTTAGATAACGCAAAGGGGGTGATTACGGCTGCAGTAGTGAAGGATCCTTCGGATTCACGATGGGACAATGATGCTGACATGAAGACTTATAAAGCGTCCGCCGAGCGGTATGGGTATGATCCGCTTGATGCATTCATTGCCCGTGGCTATAGCATTGCAGCGACTTTCGTCAAGGCCTTGGAAGGAACCAAGGCTCCAACGCAAGCAGCTTTCATGGAGTCCGTGCGGAATATGGATTATGCTGCACCGTTGTTATTGCCAGGCGTTCGTATTATCACGTCGCCGACCGATGGTTTTGCCGTGGAGTCTGCACAATTAGAGCGCTTTGATGGCTCGAAGTGGGTACCTTTCGGAGATGTCGTCTCTTTTAATGGCAAAACCTTGGAAGCTAGAAAGTAAATAGATATGTACTCCCGCTGATAGCGATCGCTGCAGCGGGTGAGCCGATATTTTTTCTCTTTAATACAGGGGTATGTTATGAGTAATCAGATGGATATCAAGCGCGCTACAGAATTTGGTCAGGCTTGGAATAGCGGCGATGCAGCGCTAGTTGCCAGCTATTTTACAGAGGATGGGTCGTACCACGCCTCAGTGGGGCAGGATCGTTTGGGAAAAAGCTTTCGTGGGCGAGGCGAAGTACAAAAGGGCGTCCAGAGATTCTTCGAAGTCTTTCCTGGTGGCCGATTCGAAAATTTGAAGGTGAATTTATTTGGTAGTTTTGGGACGTTCGAGTGGGACTTCGTCGTAACTGACGCCCATGGTAACAAGATTAGTACTGCCGGCTGTGACCTGCTTGAATTTGAGGGAAACATGGTCAAGGATAAGAACGCCTTTCGCAAGGCTCGGCCGGAAAAGGCTGCGTAGATCCACTGGTGGGCGTCCGCTTCTGCGCCCGCCCACCATTGCATTAGTTGTTTTTCTGGTAGTAGTTCTTGGTCAGCCAATCAATTTAGCGGCTGGGGTTTTTCTAAGAAAGTTCCGGGAGCGTCAGTGGTTTTGCGGCTGACGTGGTTTGACATCATTGAAGCTCAGCCTTCGGTAAATCATTCGCCAAACAGGATGATGAACTGGTTCATCGCAGCCCATCGTGCGTATAGTGATCATGACGGCTTGACCCGCACATTTCTCAGTGCCATATGCTGAACTGGGCCTGTGCTCTATATCCAACCTTGGAAACTAGATGCATAGGACACACCGACCGATTCGCCCGATGCACCGAGTGCTTGATGTTAACGACAGTGAATACTTCAACTGGCGGCACTCGTCGGGGCCATCACATCCCGTTGTACACCGGCCCCTCACCGCCCTGGGGCGGCACCCAGACGATGTTCTGAGTGGGATCCTTGATGTCACAGGTTTTGCAGTGCACGCAGTTCTGGGCGTTGATCTGCAGCCGGTCGGCGCCGGTCTCGGTCTTTACGAATTCGTAGACACCGGCCGGGCAGAAGCGGGCCTCTGGGCCGCCGTACTGCGCGAGGTTGACCGCGACCGGAACCGAGGCGTCCTTTAGCGTCAAGTGGACCGGCTCGTTTTCCTCGTGGTTGGTGTTTGACAGGAACACCGAGCTCGCCCGATCAAAGGTCAGCTTGCCGTCGGGCTTGGGGTAGTCGATGCGTGCGCATTGCGCGGCGGGCTGCAGACAGGCGTGGTCGGGCTTTGTGCGATGCAGCGTCCAGGGCATCTTGCCTTTCAGCAGCCATTGTTCGATGCCGGTCATCAGGGTGCCGATGCTGCGGCCCTTTTTGAACCATTGCTTGAAGTTGCGGGACTTGTTCAGTTCCGCGTGCAGCCATGAACGTTCGAAGGATGCCGGGTAGGCGCTGAGTTCGTCATGGCTGCGCCCGGCAGCCAGGGCTTCGAATGCCGCCTCGGCGGCCAGTGCGCCGGTCTTGATCGCCGAGTGACTGCCCTTGATGCGCGAGGCGTTGAGCACACCAGCCTCGCAACCGACCATTACGCCACCGGGAAAGCAGAGCTTGGGCAGGGCCAGCAGGCCACCGGCCGTCAGCGAGCGCGCGCCGTAGGAGATGCGCTTGCCGCCCTCGAAGATCGGACGTATCGCCGGGTGGGTCTTGTAGCGCTGGAATTCGTCGAACGGCGATAGCCACGGGTTGGCGTAGTCCAGGCCCACGACCAGGCCGACAGCCACCAGGTTGTCGTTCAGGTGGTAGAGGAACGATCCGCCGTAGGTGTCGCCATCCAGAGGCCAACCCGACGTATGCACGACCCGGCCCGGGTGCGATTGCGCCGGGTCGACTTCCCAGAGTTCCTTGATGCCGATGGCGTAGCTTTGGGGGTCGCGCCCCGCATCGAGCTTGTAACGCGCGATGAGTTCGCGCCCCAGTTGCCCGCGCGAACCTTCGGCAAACACCGTGTAGCGTGCCAGCAGTTCCATGCCGGGCTGGTACTGGGCGGTGTGCGAGCCGTCGCGCGCCACCCCCATGTCGCCGGTGGCCACGCCTTTGACGGCGCCTGATTCGGTATATAGCACTTCGGT
>JAKDMO010000264.1 GCA_030452305.1 Alcaligenaceae bacterium
AACCGTTCGGCACAAGGGCAAGGTGGGGGCGGGCAGCGTGGGCGCTATGTGTCGCCCCGGTCACTGAAAATAGGCAGTTGCTAGGAAGCAAGGACAGCCTGATGGAAGCATATATCGCAGATTGGCTGCATCTGGGCCTACGCTGGCTGCATGTGGTGGCGGCCATCACCTGGGTGGGCTCGTCGTTTTATTTCAACCGTATCGACCGGTCCTTTCGCCCGCCGGTACCGCCCGTGGACCGTGTCAGCGGCCAGTTGTGGTCCATCCATGGCGGGGCCATCTATAACTATAGCCGCTACCCAGTGGGGCCCGGTTATGTGCCTGACCGGCTGAAGTGGTCCAAGTGGGAATCCTTCGGCACCTGGGTATCGGGCGCCTTGTTGCTGGCAGTGGTCTACTGGTGGGGCGCCAGCGTGAATTTGATTTCGAGCTCTGGGGTTGGGCCCGTGGCAGGGATATTGATCTCCTTGGCGTCCATGATTGTGGCGTGGGTGGTCTACGACATCCTGTGCCGCATCATTTCAAGCGACCAGATGTTGTCGGCGGCCGTCGCCGTCTTTGTGGCACTGTCTCTTTGGATCTTCCTGCAGGTCTATAGCGGCAAGGCGGCGTTCCTGCATGCTGGTATTGTCATGGCGACCATCATGGCGGGCAACGTCTGGTTCGTCATCCTGCCTGGTCAAAAGAAAATGCTGCAGGCGATGAAGGATGGCACCATCGATGAATATGACGTAGGCGCCGATGCAAAGCGGCGTAACTATCACAATAATTACCTGACCCTGCCGGTCGTCTTTGCGATGATTGCCAGTCATTTTCCGATGACGTACGGCAGCGCATACGCCTGGCTGGGATTCATCCTAATCAGTGCGGCGGGGGTGGCGGTTCGACACTATTTCAACACCATGCATCATGGCCACGCCCGCAAGCGTTGGCTGGCTCTGGCCGCGTTCATCAGCCTGTGTGCGATCGTCCTGCTGGCACCGCCCCACCTGATGCGGGCCGATAGCGCCGCTGTGGCGGCCTCGCCCCCGGAACTTGCCCGGGTATCCTCAATCATCGAAATGCGCTGCGCGAGCTGCCATGCCGCCAAGCCCACCATGCAGGGCTTCAACGCTCCGCCCAACGGTGTTGTGATCGACAGCCTGGCGTCTGCCGCCACACACGCCCATCAGATCCGGCAGATGGCCATTGACACGACGGTGATGCCGCCCGGTAATCTGACGGGTATTACGGATGAAGAGCGCTCGGTGCTCGCGAGCTGGCTTGCGGCCGGCGCACCGACCCAGTAAAGATGGAGTTCAAGCATGTCAGATTTGCATCAGCACAGTGGGCCGAAACGTGATTTCATTGGTTATGGTGAGGTCCCGCCGCACCCCCAGTGGCCTGATCAGGCGCGTGTTGCGGTCAATTTTGCACTCAATATCGAGGAAAGTTCCGAATATTCGCCGCTGGACGGCGATGCCCGCACCGATACGGCGCTGACTGAGGGTGAAGGGATGGACACCGGCATTGAGGGGCGCGACCTGACGGCTGAATCCATGTATGAGTATGGTAGCCGCGTGGGCGTTTGGCGCATTCTTCGATTGTTCGATGAGCGCAAACTGCCGTTCACCGCATTCGCCTGCGCCATGGCGCTGGAGCGCCATTCCGACTTGGCTCGCCGGATCCGCGAAAATGGCGCGGATATCTGCTGCCATGGATACCGCTGGGAAAAGCACTGGCTGCTGGGCCGCGACCAAGAGCGTGAACACATTCGCCTGGCGATCGAAAGCCTGCAACGGACCGTGGGCCGGGCCCCCGAGGGCTGGTGTTGCCGCTATGGCCCCAGCATCCATACCCGCGAGCTGCTCGTCGAGGCCGGAATTTCTTATGATTCCGATGCCTACAACGATGAATTGCCCTATTGGCAAAGTGTCGGGAATCACACTCAGCTGATCATGCCGTATTCGCTCGTGACCAACGACTGCAAGCTCGTGCCGCGCGGCATTCAGACGGCTGACGAGTTCTTTGCCTTGCTCAGGGATGCGTTCGACCAGCTCTACGAAGAAGGCGAGATCGCGCCCCGGATGCTCAATATCGGCTTGCATCCGCGCATGGCCGGGCATCCCGGGCGGGCCCGGGGCCTGGCTCGGTTCCTGGATTACATCCAGGACCACGAACGCGTCTGGGTGGCGCGCCGAGCCGACATTGCAGCTCATTGGCGGCAGCACTTTCCGGCTGGAAGCAATCACACGCGGGAGGCTTCGTGAAACAGCCGCACTTGCCTCGCATCGAATGTCTCAATGCGATTGCCCGAGACCATGCAGTGATCGTGTTCGCCACGCCCGGACAACGCCCCGTCACTGGGCTTGCGTGGTTGGACGAGGCGGCAGAAGCCTTGTTCAACGGCGGGCTACTCGGCGGCAAGGTGCCGACGCTGGCCCTCAGTACGCACGGCGCACAGACGCTGCCGCTGGTCGTGGTGCCGCTGGACAACCAGGCGGCGCCGGACGAGGTCCGGCTGTGCGCGGCTGACGCCATCGCCTTGTTGAGTGAACGCCGACAGGCGCGGTGTACCGTCGTGCTGCCAAAGGACCCGCGTTTGGTGCAACTGGTGACCGAAGGGGTGCTGGCGGCTAACCACCGTTATGACTCCGCAGGTATCGCCTGTGATCGACGCGCAGCCCCAATAGCGGTCGACTTCGCAGGCCCGGCGGGCGAAGCTGGCCTCGGCGACGCGGTGCGTGCCGGATGGCTCACCAGCGTTGCGGCGCTGGCCGCCCGGGACCTGGTCACCGAACCCGCCAACATCCTGACCCCCGCGCAGTTCGTCGT
>JAKDMO010000265.1 GCA_030452305.1 Alcaligenaceae bacterium
AAGTAGAATAACTATGATTATTCATATAAATCAATATCTTACAACGTTAATTTCTGTGGATGACTGTGTGTAAGGCAGCAGGATCGATTGGGGATAGTTTTCTGTTACTGAGCCGAAGGGTGACTTATCCACAAATCGCGCACATCCTGAGCACATGCACGAGCCTCTAGAGTTATCCACAGGGCTGTTTGGTGTCTATAGTTTGCTTTTCGGGATCGTTGTGGGTGCATTTTGAGTCGCCAGACGCTCACCGTTGTCGTAAGTCAGTGTGCATTCCGGCCAGCGCAGGGCCGCCAATCGAAAGCGTGTTTGACGTTCCGGATGGCCTGCTTTTCGATCCCGCCAGCGCGCACCGACCGAGTAGTCCACACAAAATACGCGATGGTTTCGACCGTGCCATGCGGTCGCGTTCACCCTGTTGAATAGCAGGCTGTAGCGTGAGGCATTGCGGATCGAAGGAAGGTTGAACATGCGCCAATAGTGACCGATCACGACGGGTGTGTCGTCGGCATAGCTGTCCCACCAAGCGGTGCGGTCTGAATAGCGCCAGCGGTTGCCAGAGTAGAACGGTGCCGCGCTCTTGGCTTCGATCCCCGAGGTCAGGCGTTTGATGGGGTTGATCTGCTGTTCCAAGACTTCGTAGCGGGCCACAGCATCCAGATAGGGTGGCGGGTGGTCCGGGTCCTCGAGTTCGGCCGCCCAGCGTGTCTTTTCGCTGAGATAGCGTTGATAAAGATTGTCTGTTTGCGCGGCGATCTGCGTGTCCTGTTCCCAACGGCTAGCAACCTCCACGATTTCACCGCGCGGGATATGGGCAATCGCCGATATGGCCTGGGGATCCCATGCGGCGTGCACAATGCGCAGAGACGGGCTTTCCAGGGCCAGGGGCAGGCTGCGAAAGAATTCCCTGATGGCGGGGCGCTGTGTGGGCGTGGCGCGGGTGAATGGCGCGTAATGCGGCATGTCGGGCTGTCGGCGTGCATCAAAGAACCATCCCGCACCGTCCTTGGGCTCGTCCATCAGCAGATTGATCTCGTGATTACCCAGAATCGCGTAGGCGTGGCCTTGTTCAACCAGGCTGCGGACGCGTTCAATGACTGCAACGCTGTCCGGGCCACGATCACACAGGTCGCCGATGAATACCAGTTTGCGTGGTGGCTGTTTGCCGGAGTCGTGCCCAAGGTGGCACAGAAGCTGCTCCAGCGCTTGGATTTCACCGTGGATATCGCCAATAATATCCATTGGCTGGTCGGGAATGGTCTGGAGCAGATAGTCGTTCATCGCCCCATTTTCGTACGCTAAGCGTTCTACGACAATGGGGCAGAGCCCTCAATGCGGATGCGGACAATGAGCAGATACGATATCAATGGTTTGCAGAATACCCCTCAGCCGGGCTCCGACGAGGATGTCCTGGCCAATAAACTCGATATCGTCCATAGGGCGGACATCGATGAAGCAGAGCTCGTTCTGCTAAAGAAGCTGTATTTTTCCATTCTGAACGATCACCTGCCCATGGGGGCAATCACTGTGCCCATATTGAAGGGCTGGCATCGTCAGTGGTTGGGCAATCTATACACCTGGGCCGGCTTTGAGCGTTCGGTGAATATGAGCAAGGACGGCTTTCCGTTTGCGGCGGCCGACCGGATTCCGGCGTTGATGAGTGATTTCGAGTGTCTGTACCTACATCGGTATACGTCTTGTACGGGCTATGGGCGTGACGCCTTGATCGAGGCAATTGCGGTTACGCATGTGGAATTCATCCTGATTCATCCGTTTCGCGAGGGAAATGGGCGAATTGCGCGTCTGCTGGCTGATGTCATGGCGGCGCAGGCAGGCTGCGGGCCACTGGACTACAGTCAGTGGGAAGCACAGCGCCCGCGCTATATTCAGGCGATACAGGCGGGGCTATCAGAGGACTACTCGAAGATGTGCTACTGGGTCGATATCGCCCTGGGCGATGGGCCTAATGCACGCTAGGCCGTCAGCGCACTAGACGGTGGCCAGGACGGCCAAGTCGAGTCGGCGGTACTTGCTGTCATCGGCAAGCAACTGCGCCTCGATTTCGTGCACGGGGCGACCTGTTTCGATCGCTGTCGAGCTGGCAACCGCCCGGATGATGCGGTGATGCTGCGCCTGGGGCGACGCGATGGAGGGGGTGTTCATAAGGGATTGGGCGGATGATCGCATCCCTGCATTGTACTGCGCGGCGGGGTGTGATGCGAGGATTCCAGAGGGACTTGTGGCCTATTACCCTCAAGTTTCGAGGGGGAAAGTCGATGTTGGCGACAGTATTGCCAGGTATTATTTCAATAAAGAAAAAGGATCGCTCAAATGGACCTTCTATTCGCCACCAAATTTCTGGGCGCACTGTTCGCCATCATGAATCCCTTTCTGACGTTGCCGATTTTTCTATCCATGACGGCTGACAGATCGGTCGCCGAGCAGCGTGGCCTGGCGTTGGCCATTTTGCTCTATACGACCGTCATGTGCACCGTCATTTGGCTGGCAGGTGGTTACATCATTCATTTTTTTGGGGTCACCATCGATTCGTTCCGGGTCGCCGGCGGCCTGGTGCTTCTGGGTATCGCGTTCTCCATGCTCAATGGCCGGCGAATTACTTCCCACGAACGAGCGGAACATGAAAAGCCTACTGAGGAAGCTGACGACAACGCATCTGCAGATGACACGTCCGACGACGGCATCGCGTTTTATCCAATGACATTTCCCATGATCGTGGGGCCGGGGACGATTGCGACCTTGATTATCTATTCGGCGCAAGTGAGCGAGGCCGAAGAATTCTTCGCCTTT
>JAKDMO010000077.1 GCA_030452305.1 Alcaligenaceae bacterium
CCCGGCCGGTGAGGATCTGAGGGGTGCAGGCGTATCGGGGCCGGGCATTGGGCCCAGCTTCCGCAGCCGGTACAAGGTCGAGTTCCTGACACTGTGTATCCTGAGTATCGCGCCGTTCGTCGCGCCTTTTGTCGGGGCAGGCCCTGATTTGTTGGGCCGCGTTCTGATCTGGGGGCTGTTCGGGCTGGGCTTCGATCTGCTGTTTGGTTATGCGGGGCTGCTGTCCTTCGGGCAGGCGGCATTCTATGGCACGGGCAGCTTCGTGACCGCGTACCTGCTCACCAGCGGCATCATCGACAATATGCTGATCGCGCTGGCCCTGTCGGTGGTGGCGGCGGCGATCCTGGGCCTGTTGATCGGCTACCTGACGCTGAGGCGCAGCGGCATTTATTTCGCCATGAGTACGCTGGCCTTCGCCGAGATGATTTATTTTCTCGAATTCGGCCCATTACGTGACTGGACCGGTGGCGAGAACGGCATACCGGGGATTCCCGAAGCCGCGATCGATCTGGGGTTCCTCAGCTTTGCCATCGAGCCGGGCTGGCCCATGTACATATTCCTGGCGGTGATGTTCCTGCTGGGCTTTATCCTGGCACGGCGTATTTCGTTCTCGCCATTTGGGGTCATCCTGACAGCAATTCGCGATAATCCGACGCGCGCCATGGCGGTTGGCCATCAGATCCAGTGGTACAAGCTTGCCGTGTTTGTCGTGGCGGCAGGGTATGGCGGGATCGCGGGCGGCCTGCTGGGTCTGTTCCAGGGCTATATGCCGCCGGATGCCTTCAATATCCACACCTCGGCTGAAATCGTGATCCAGACGGTCATGGGTGGCGCCGGCACGCTGTTTGGCCCGCTGTTGGGGGCGCTGATCTGGCTGTATCTGTTCGAGGTCCTACAGTTCGTCGATGCGGTGGGCTCGTACTGGCGCCTGATACTGGGCGTGATCTTTGTGCTGCTGGTCACTGTGTTCCGTCGCGGCATTTGTGGCGAGTTCATCGCCTGGCGCACCAAGCGTATGGCGCGGCGTGTGACCCGGGCGGTAGGCACAGGTTCGGCACAAGGATCCACCGGCCACCATCGTCTGGTGATGCGCGAGTCACCTCCACTACCTGAGGGCACTCCGGTGTTGCGTGCCGATAATATCGCCAAGCACTACGGTGGCCTGAAAGCCGTCAAGGGCGTGTCGATCGAGGTGCAGGAAGGCGAACTGCGCGGCCTGATCGGCCCCAATGGTGCGGGCAAATCGACGTTCTTTCGCATGCTGGCCGGCGAAATTACCCCTACGTTCGGGACGGTGCATCTGCGTGGTCGTGATATCACAGGGATTGGCGTCACGCAGGTCTGCCAGCTCGCCATGAGCAAAAGCTATCAGGTCAACGAGTTGTTCGATGCGCTGACCGTGCGCCAGAACATCCTCATGTCGGTGCTGGGCCAAAAACGGGGGGCATTCCGCTTTGATGCGCTGGCCACCATTCACGGGGTAGGCGGTTGCGACGAGCAGGTTGAGGCCGCCATGGCGCTGGTCGAACTCAGCGCCAAGGCCGATACGCCGGTGCATGAACTCTCGTACGGCGAAAAACGCCGTGTCGAAATCGGCCTGGCGCTGGCCACGGGCGCCAACGTGCTGCTGCTGGACGAACCCCTGGCGGGCATGAGTCCCGAGGAACGGGTCCATGCAGTGGCCTTGCTCAAGAACATCCGCAAGGGTCGCAGCGTGCTGATCGTCGAACACGATATGGACGCGATGTTCGAACTCGCAGACCGCATCACGGTCCTGTATGACGGCAATTTCCTGGCCGAAGGCACGCCGGCCGAGATCCAGGCCAACAAGAACGTACAGGACGCTTACCTCGGAGGTTTCAAGCAATGAGCCTATTGACCGCAGACCGCATCAATACCTTTTATGGGGACTCCCATATCCTGTTCGACGTTTCGGTCGAGGTTCACGAAAAGGAAGTCGTGGCCTTGCTGGGGCGCAATGGGGCGGGCAAGTCCACCCTGCTGAAGACCCTGGCGGGTGCACTGAGGCCGAAATCCGGCACCATTGAACTCAACGGTGCGCCCATCCACCAAAAGGAAGCCCACGAGATTGCCCGCATGGGCCTGCAACTCGTACCCGAAGAACGCCGCGTGATCGGCGGCATCACGGTGCACGAAAACCTGCAGTTGGCCGCCATGACCGCCAAGGACCCCCTGGACTATTCCGAGATCTACCGCACGTTTCCACGTCTGGACGAACGGCGCACGAACAAGGGGCGTGAACTGTCGGGCGGCGAGCAACAAATGGTCGCCATCGCCCGGGCCATGATCCGCGACGCAAAGCTGATTCTGCTCGACGAGCCTTTCGAAGGCCTGGCGCCGCTGATCGTTCGCGACCTGATGGCCGTGTGTCAGGATCTGGCCGCACAGGGGCGCACCATCGTGGTGGTCGAGCAAAATGTCGCGGCGGCCCTTTCCATGGCCGGCCGTTGCTATTTGCTGAATACCGGGCACATTGTGTTCAGCGGCACATCCGAGGAACTGCAGGAGCGCCCCGAGATCATGAACCGCTATCTGGGGGCAGCGGCTTGACTGCTGCACGATGTCTTAATTCAAAGTAGGAGATTCCCTTATGTCGGATACCATAGATTCCACCTCTGGAGCCATCGATTCGATCCTGGTCGAGAAACGGGTGTTCGACCCTGTGCCTGAAGTCGTCAAGGGGGCTGCAATTTCCGGTATGCAGGCCTATCAGGCGCTGGCCGACGAGGCCCGCAGCGACCCGGAAGGCTTCTGGGCACGCATGGCGCACGAGCAATTGGTCTGGCACAAGCCATTCACCCGCGTTCTGGACGAGTCTGATGCGCCGTTCTACCGCTGGTTCGACGACGGCGAACTTAACGTCTCGGAAAATTGCCTGGATGTGCATCTGCGTAATGGCAATGCAGACAAGACCGCCATTATTTTCGAGGCGGACGACGGCGCGATTCAGCGGGTCAGCTTTCGCGAACTGCACGCGCGCGTATGTCGCATTGCCAACGCCCTGAAGTCCCTGGGCTATGGAAAAGGGGATCGGGCTATTCTGTACATGCCCATGTCGATCGAGGCCATTGCCAGTATGCAGGCCTGTGCGCGGCTGGGTATCGTCCACTCGGTCGTGTTCGGCGGATTTTCGACCAAAAGCCTGCACCAGCGCATCGTCGATGTGCAGGCCGACCTGGTCATCACCGCCGACGAACAGATGCGCGGGGGCAGGGCGATTCCCCTGAAGGCAGCGGTGGACATGGCCCTGACCGAGGACGGCACCGATCATGTCCGTCATGTGGTCGTATATCGGCGCAGCGGCGGCGAGGTCGCCTGGAATGCCGGCCGCGATGTCTGGCTGCACGAAATAACGGACGGCCAGTCTGATCAGTGCGAGCCCGTCCCGGTGGGTGCCGAGCACCCGTTGTTCATCCTGTATACCTCGGGCTCGACGGGCAAGCCCAAGGGCGTGCAGCACAGCTCGGGTGGCTATCTGCTGTGGGCCAAACTCACCAGCCAGTGGGTATTCGATGCGCGGCCCGACGACGTATTCTGGTGCACAGCCGATGTGGGTTGGGTCACCGGACATACGTACATTACGTATGGAACCATGGCGGCGGGCCTGACCCAGATCGTTTTCGAAGGCATCCCCACCTACCCGGACAGCGGCCGGTTCTGGGACATGATCCAGCGTCACAAGGTCAGCATCTTTTACACTGCGCCCACGGCAATCCGTTCACTGATCAAGGCCGCCAGCACCGACCCCAAGGTCCATCCCTCGAACTATGATCTTGGCAGCCTGCGCATACTGGGTTCGGTGGGCGAGCCCATCAATCCCGAGGCCTGGGTCTGGTACCACCAGAACGTGGGTGGTGGGCGTTGCCCGGTCATCGATACATGGTGGCAAACCGAAACAGGCGGGCATATCCTGACGCCGCTGCCGGGCGCGACACCGCTGAAGCCGGGGTCCTGCACCTTGCCCCTGCCGGGGATATCCGTCGATGTCGTGGACGAGACGGGCGCAAGCCTGCCGGACGGGCGTGGCGGATTCCTGGTGATTACCCGGCCATGGCCCGCAATGATTCGTACGGTATGGGGTGACCCCGACCGTTACGTCAATAGCTACTTTCCACCTGAAATGAAGGGTGCATACCTGGCCGGCGACAGTGCCCAGCGGGACGAGGACGGATACTACTGGATCATGGGCCGCACCGACGACGTGCTCAGCGTATCGGGCCACCGTTTGGGCGGCACCGAAATCGAATCGACTCTGGTAGCGCATGAGCGCGTGGCCGAGGCCGCCATTGTGGGTCGGCCCGATGCCGTCACGGGCGAGGCAGTAGTCGCCTTCGTGGTGCTGAAGGGGGATCTTCCCGATGAGGCCCAGGCGCCTGCCGTCGCTGACGAGCTACGTCGTTGGGTCGCGAGCGAGGTCGGCCCCATTGCCAAGCCGCGCGAGATCTGGTTTGGCAATGCGATGCCCAAGACCCGTTCCGGAAAGATAATGCGACGTTTGCTCAGAATAGTTGCAGAAGGGCAGGAAATCACGCAAGATACGTCTACGCTTGAAAATCCCGACGTCCTAAAGCAGTTCAAGGGGGCATACTGAGGTCTGGTCTGTCTTGATGGTGTGCGATGGCGATGGGTCCAATGGTATGCGCCATTGGGCCGACGCCGCGCTTTGCATTGAGGGTTGTGCCATGCAGGTGTCTTCGGAAATTCAGTCCAGCTTTCGCTGTACGATCAGCTCATTTCGCGATTCCGCCGTGTTGTGCGGGGATCGTTCCGAGGCAGCCCGTCTCGTTTTCCCTGCGACCGGGGTCCTGATCGTCTCGGGCGAGCACGGCAATTGGGTGGTGCCGTCTTCGCGTGCACTATGGCTGGCCTCCAAGGCCCGGCACGATATCCGCTTTCTGGGCGACGTCAGGCTTAAGGTCTTTTACTTTGATTCGCAACGCTACCCCAGCTTGCCCGACACCAGTTGCGTGGTGACGGTCTCGCCGTTGCTGCGGGAAATTTTCCGTACGCTGGCCGAGAGCCCGGAACGGGCGGGGCTTTGCCGCAGGTCGTCGTTGATGGGCGAACTGATGGCTGAAAAGATCGTGAACTGGGCGTCTACGCCATCGCGGCAATCCGAGCCTCGCGATCCGCGACTCGCGCAGATCTGCGCCGATATCCAGTTATATCCCGACAGCATGAAAACCCTACAGCAATATGCCGAGGAACTGGGCTGCAGCGAACGCACCCTGCATCGGCTGTTCCTCGACGAACTGGGTGTCAGCTTTACTGTGTGGCGCCATCAGACAAAGCTGATGCTGGCGCTCGACTGGCTGGCGCAGGGGCGACCCATAGTGAATATTGCCCTGGACCTTGGCTATCAGAACCAGGGCGCGTTCACCACGATGTTCAGGAAATACCTGGGAACCGCCCCCAGTCGCTACCAGGCCGCCACGCCACGGGTTTTGCAATAAACTGCACTGAACGCATTTTTCCTTGTGATCCGGGAACGCTTCCCGCTTGAGCCGCATCCAATCCTGAAGCGCCTGTGTCTTGTTGCCATCACAGGCAGTGCAGCGTGGGCGGCTTTTATTCTTGAGGAGCGGGCAATGGATTCGATCATCGCAGAGGAACACACCGCACAAACCGACAGCGATCTCGTCGCCCGCATTGTGGCCGGCGACGCCCATGCCTTTGAATTGCTGATGCGCCGGTTCAACCAGCGTCTCTACCGTGTGGCGCGCAGCATCCTGAAAGACGAATACGAAGCTGAAGCCGCTGTACAGGAGGGCTACTGGAAGGCCTATCAGGCCATGAGTGGTTTTCGCGCCGATGCCCAACTGTCTACGTGGTTGACGCGTATTGTGATCAACGAAGCCTTGGGCAGCCTGCGCAGGAACAAACGACGTACGGAAGTCATCCAATACACCGAGGATCTGCCTGCAGACAAAAAGGTCACCCGCATGGAAACCGCTGCCAATATCAATGAACGCCCCGACCAGCTTGCCATGCGAGCCGAACTGCGTTCCCTGATTGAACACAAGCTTGACGAACTGCCGGATGTATATCGCACGGTCTTTATGATGCGCGCGGTCGAGGAGATGCCTGCGGTCGAAGTCGCTGCGGTGCTCGACATTCCCGAGGCAACTGTGCGCACACGTTTTTTTCGTGCCCGCCGCCTGATGCGCGACCTGCTTTCAGCCGAGGTGGGTGCCGAGGCGCACGATGCGTTCTCGTTTGCCGGCCACCGCTGCGACCGCATTGTTGCAAAGGTGCTGGCGCGTCTGGCACAGCAAAAATGATTTTGCAGCCCTGGCGTGGGTATCAGGCGCGCCCCGGGGTGCCGGCTTTCAAGAGGCGGCGCTCGACCAGCCAGGCGCAGCCCAGTAGAAAGGCGTTGATCATCAGGTACAGGGTGCCGGCAATGATGAAGGTTTCCATGATCAGGAAGCTTTGGCTCATCAGCCGTTTGGCGTAACCGGTAAGTTCCATGACGGTGATGGTCGAGGCCAGGCTCGTGCCCTTGATGGCCAGTACCAGCTCGTTGCTGTAGGCCGGGAAGGCCTGGCGGATGGCCAGCGGGAAAATGATGCGCCGCATGGCCTGTACGTGGCTCATGCCGCAGGCGCGGGCTGCATCAATCTGCCCCTGGGGAACGGATTGCAGCCCCCCGCGCAGGGCCTCGCTCATGTAGGCGCCGCTGTTCAGGCCGATGGCCAGGATCGCGCAGCGCGCGGCGTCACTGAACACCCACCAGAGAATCGGTGACTCGCGAACAAAGGGGATGGTGCCAATGCCGTAGTACAGGATAAAGAGTTGGATCAGCAGGGGTGTGCCGCGAAACAGCGTGCTGTAGAGCGTTGCCCCGCCGGTCACGATGCGATTGCGCGAACCTCGCATCAGAGCAAAGGCCGTGCCCAGGATCGAGGCCAGGCAGATCGCCCCAAGACCAATATAGACCGTCACCCAGAAGCCGGTGAGCAGCACCGGTACGGCATGCGTGACCAGTTCGATCATGCGCGCCCCCTCATGCCGCGCCCAAAACGGCGTTCTGCCAGACTGAACAGGCCCTGGCTGCAGGCACCGATAATGAAATACAGGACCGCCGCCGCCAGGTAGAGCGTCAGGGGCTCACGCGTGGCTGCGGCACCCAGGGTCGCGGCCCGCATCAGTTCCACCAGACCCACCAGCGAAATCAGTGCGGTGTCCTTGTTTCGGTAAGCCGCTATTTTAGCGCAGGCGCCCGGCCGGTCTGGATCGGGAAACGCCAATCATGGCGCTCAGTGGGGCGCCCGGCGGGGTCGTACGATATTTCGCTGAACAGGGCCTGGCCGTCGGCCCCGATGGCGATGACTGTCGAACAGCGGGTGCCATAGTCCGGGCTGACGATGAAGGGGCTGCTCAGCAGGCGTTCCAGTTCGATCGGAACGCCCGTATCGGGCAGATCCCGGTCGGCGGCCGGAGCATCGTCGCGCAGCAGGGCGAAGGCGTCTTCAATGGCCTGATCCATATCGGCCAGATCGAGGTCGTCGAGCCCTTTGCGCAGTCGCATGGCCTTGGGCCACGGCGTGTCGAGCAGGTGATTCGACAGGACATGGCTGCCCGGGCTGATCGGTTCAGGCGCAGCCTGTGCGGCACGGTTGCCGACATACAGGGTGTCGGACAGATCCCCGACCAGCAGGTTGAATCCGTTGTAGTCAGCGCCTGCAGCATGCATGGCGCCGGCATAATCGTGGGCGGCTTGGGTGCTCAGCAGGAAATCGTGCACCAGAGCGCCCCGCGAGGGGGCCTTGTCACGATGTGAGCCTGGTTCCCGGTAGTTCGTCAGCAGCGCGAAACGGCCGTCATGCCGTAGCCCCAGCCAGGTGCCGCCCGCCTGCAGGTCCAGGCCGCTGATGATATCGGGCCGATCGGGCCAGGGTGTGGCGGCGCGGCTAGGTCTGGCGTGGAATTCATCGCGGTTTGCGGCGATGAAGATCGGCTGGTTGGGATCGCCGAGTTTGAGGTATGCAATGCACACGGCGCTACATCATCGCCAGGGCGGGGTGCTTTTTGATCAGGGAGCGTACCTGAACCGCGTCCTTGACACGTGAATAACGACCCTGGGAATCCAGCAGGATGATGGCCAGATCCTGCCGGCCAATACGTGCCAGCATGACCAGGCACTCGCCCGCCTCGTTGATGAAGCCGGTCTTTGAGATCCGGATATCCCAGTCGCCGCGCCTGACCAGGCGGTTCGAGTTCAGATAGCGCAGGGTGCGGCCCTGGCCGATGTCCACGGTTTCCCTGTCATCGGTCGTGAACTGGTGGATCAGCGGCTCGTGGCTACTAGCGCGCAGCAATTTGACCAGATCGCGCGGGCTGGAGACGTTGTCGCTGGACAAGCCGGTGGGTTCGACAAAGGTCGTATGTCGCATGCCCAGGGCGCGCGCCTGATCGTTCATGGCGCGTACAAAGGCGACTTCACCGCCCGGCCAGGTACGGGCCAGCGCGTGGGCGGCGCGATTTTCCGAGGACATCAGCGCCAAGTGCAGCATTGTGCTGCGGTCGAGCCGGGATCCGACCCGCAGCCGTGAGCGCGAGTGGCGCAGGCGATCGATGTCGTCGGAAGTGATTTCCAGCACCTCGTCCATGGGCAGGCCGGACTGTACGATCAGCAGCGCAGTCATCAGTTTGGAAATCGAGGCGATCGGCTGGACCTTGTCGGCGTTCTTTTCATAGAGCACCGCCGAGGTCTTCATGTTTTGGACAAAGGCCACATCAGAGCGTAGCGCGGCGTGCACGGCCGGGGTGGTTTCGGTATTTGTATCGGGCTCGATCGCACTGATTGAAACGGCAAGCAGATTGTCGAGCGCCGGTGCCTGAATGATGGGTGCGGGCGCCGGTGACCCGGCACTCTGGGCCGAGACGGCCAGCAGGCAGAGCGACACGACGCCGATGCCCAGCAGGCAGGTCAGAATGGGACGGGAGGGCCGGAGTGATTCCATGGGCAGCGTCTGAGAAATCGGGTTTGGCGTCTACGGTATCAGAATAATAGCATTCATATTAATGGTTTAGGACATTTTTTTAATGGTAAACCTAGATTAGGTTCGGTAAGCGGGTTTGAGGCTTCCGCGTGCGCGCAGCAAAAGGAATAGCACGATGCCGCCGTTCAGCAGATTCCAGCCTATTCCATTGACGAATGCCGCATCATAAGACCCGGTCGCGTCATACAGCATGCCGGGCAGCCAGCCGCCCAGCGCCATGCCCAGAAGGGTTGCCATCAGCACTGTGCCTGTGCGTGCGCCGGCCTCGCGCGGATCAAAGAATTCGCGCACGATCAGGGCATAGGCGGGCACGATTCCCCCCTGAAACAAGCCAAACAGGCCCGCCACGACATATAGCGAAACCAGCCCCGAGGTATTCAGGAACATCAATAGGGCCAGGCCTTGCAGCACAGAGCCCAGCAGCAGGGTGCGCAGGCCGCCGATATAGTCCGAAATCCAGCCCGACAGCAGGCGGCTGGCGATGCCCAGGGCCAGCATGACCGACAGCATTTCCGCGCCACGCGCCAGACCGAAACCCAGGTCCCCGCAATATGCCACGATATGCACTTGCGGCATGGCCATGGCCACACAGCAGGCTATGCCCGCCATGCAAAGCACGGCCTGCAGCGCTGCGGGCGACATGCCTAAGGGGCGGCGTGGGTCCGATCGGGCGATCTCGTCCAGGTGCCTGGCCTGGCGTGCCGGTCGTGATGTGGGTTTCGGCGGTGCGTCAAGGCTGGGGGGCGGGCGGCGATACATCCACAAAAGCGGCAGCGTGATCAGCAGGCACAGCACCCCCATGCACAGGTACATGGTGCGCCAGCCGGATTGCTCGATGACTCTTTGCATGATGGGCGGCCACAGCGCCCCGGCAAAGTAATTTCCGCTCATGCAAATCGCCACCGCAACGCCCCTGTGGCGCGTAAACCATCGCGTGGTGTCCGCGACCAGCGGTGCAAAGGTGGCTGCCGCCCCCAGCATGCCGATCAGCAGGCCTTGGGCCAGATTGAATTGCCAGAAACTGTCGGACCAGGCGGCCAGGACATAGCCCGAACCGCTGCCCAAGCCCCCGATTGCCAGGGTCACGATGATGCCCGCCCGGTCGGCCACGCGGCCCAGGAAAACGCCCCCCAGCCCAAAGCCGATCATTGTCATGGTGTAGGGCAGTGAGGCGCCGGCGCGGGTGACCTCGAAGTCACCCTGCAGGTGAGGCAGCACGACGGTGATGCCGTACATGCCGGCGCTGCCCAATGTCATCAGCAGCAGCGAACTCAGCAGCCTCCACCAGGCATAGGGCGATTCGGATTCCATATCGGGATTTGTTGTAGAGTTCCAAGGTGCGGGCCGATGCTTCGGCCGATAGGCTCACTATCATGACAGATCTTTTCAAACGCCGCGCTTTGCGGCGAATCAATGCCGGGGCGCCGTGCCGTCGCGGCCTGCGTCTGGCCGGCCTGTTCCTGGGTCTCGGCCTGGTGGCGATGGCCCATGCAGGGGATGCGGCCTGGACGCAGGATCGTGTCAGTACGGGCCTGTCGCATCAGCGCAATGAGGTCTCTGTGCAGTACCTGCCTGGTGCGGCGGATCCAGTCATTCCACCGGGGGCGCGTATCGTGCGGGTGTACGCCAGTCGCGATTGGGCGGGCGGCGCAGTGGTCGAAACGCTGTTATGCCATGGTTCGGCCGCCGGACCATGCGTGCCGATCATGGGGGCACAGCTGAATACTCATGGATTCGATGGGCTGCCCGCGCAGGGGCCTTTTGTCATGGTGCACCGTGTCGCCGCCTGGGCAAGCGCCTTGCCCCCAGTATTTGTGTCGGGGACGGTCACAGTCTGGTTTGACGGGCCTTGAGGCAGTCTGATCACTGTGTGTCAGCTTGTCATCAGGTTATACTAGCCAGCGATTTGGCGTTGTGTTTCGTTCCCTGCCCGGGCGACGATTGCGGCAGCCCCGCGTGGAACCGATCTGGATTATTATGCAATCAAAGAACAGCTTTAGTTACGAAGACCTGCTGGCCTGTGGGCGTGGGGAATTATTCGGGCCTGGCAATGCACAGTTGCCCTTGCCGCCCATGCTGATGTTTGACCGGATTGCACGGATCGATTCCGATGGTGGTTCGCATGGCAAGGGCGAGATCATCGCTGAACTGGATTTGCGCCCGGACCTCTGGTTTTTCGAGTGCCATTTCCAGGGAGATCCCGTCATGCCGGGCTGCCTGGGGCTGGACGCCATGTGGCAGCTTGTGGGGTTTTTCCTGGGCTGGAGCGGCGGTCCGGGGCGCGGGCGCGCCTTGGGTGTCGGGGAAGTGAAGTTCACCGGTCAGGTTCTGCCGAACAGCAAGCTTGTCCGCTATCGTATCGACATGAAGCGCGTCATGATGCGCAAACTGGTGATGGGAATCGCCGATGCCAGCATGGAGGTCGATGGTCGCGAGATCTACGCCGCCCACGATCTGCGCGTGGGTCTGTTCAGCACTACAGACA
>JAKDMO010000266.1 GCA_030452305.1 Alcaligenaceae bacterium
GGTTTTACCCGGCAACTGGCCACGGGGGGGCCTGGCTTTCGGCCGGCGACGCCTCGCTTGTAATCAGAGGCAACCCTCATGACGATATTTTTCGATGGCATCGCCTCCGGCATGCTCCTTTTTCTCATCAGTGTCGGGCTCTCGGTGACCCTGGGGCTGATGAATTTTGTGAACCTGGCGCATGGCGCGTTTGCCATGCTCGGGGGCTATGTCTGCGTGATTCTGTTGAACGACTATGGCGTGCCGTTTCTGGCGACCCTGCCCGTAGCCTTCATCCTGCCGGGCATTGTCGGGGCCATACTCGAGCGCACACTCTATCGGCGCTTGTACGCAGCTTCAGAACTCGACCAGGTCCTGTTCTCGATCGGTCTGATGTTCATGGCCATTTCAGGGGCACATTATTTCTTTGGTGCGCAGCAGCAGCCGCTGCACCTGCCCGAATTCCTCAGCGGCCAGATCCATCTGCCGGGCCTGGACGTGGGTATCTACCGTCTGTTCCTGATTGTGGTCGGCCTGATCATTGCGGTTGTGCTGCAGTGGTCGGTGGTGAATACATCTCTGGGCGCACGACTGCGTGCGGCCGTAGACAATCAGCGGGTGGCGCGCGGTATGGGTATTGACGTGAACCGTGTGTTCAGCCTGACCTTTGCGCTGGGCTCTGCCCTGGCCGGTCTGGGCGGCGCGCTGGGCGTCGAGATGCTGGGCCTGGATCCCGAGTTTCCCGTGAAATACCTGGTGTATTTCCTGATCGTCGTATCGGTCGGGGGCAGCGGCAACATCAAAGGCTCTTTGTATGCGGCGATCATCCTCGGCGTGGCCGACGTTTCCGGTAAATATTACATCCCGCAGATCGGCGCTTTCATCATTTACGCCGTCATGGTGGCCGCGCTGATATTCAGGCCGCATGGCCTGTTCGGCCGTTCCAGCAAATAGGGCTCATATTATGAACACGACTACTACAGCCGAAGTGTCCAGCCCGGGGACGCGCAGCGAGTTCCTGCTGCGGTTCCGCAATTCATCGCGCTGGCGTCCATTGGAATACCTATTCTGGTGTCTGCCGATCCTTGCCTATTTTTTATTTGGCGAAAACTACCTCCTGCTCAGCCAGATTGCCATCACGGCGCTTTTCGCGCTGTCGCTGGATCTGATATTCGGTTATGCGGGCGTGATCTCGCTGGGGCACGCTGCATTCTTTGGAATTGGTGCCTATACCGCCGGCATGCTCGGCGTGGCGGGCTACGGCGACCCGCTGCTTGGCCTGCTTGTGGCGGCGGTTATAGCAGGCGTGGTCGGGTTTTTCAGCAGTTTTCTGCTGTTGCGCGGCAATGATCTGTCCCGTTTGATGGTGACGCTTGGGGTGGCGCTCATGCTCTACGAGCTGGCCAATAAGTTCACGAGCTTCACCGGTGGCGTCGATGGGCTGCCCGGGGTGGTCATCAAACCGGTATTGGGCTATTTCGAGTTTGATATGTACGGGAAGGTCGGCTACGTCTATGCGGCGTCGGTACTGTTCGTGCTGTTCTGGTTTGCCCGCCGACTCGTGCATTCGCCTTTCGGCCAGAGTTTGCGCGGCATCAATATGAACGTACTGCGCATGCCGGCGCTAGGCGTGCCGGTCAGGCACAGGCTGGTCATGGCCTACACGATTGGTGCGGCCTACGCGGGGGTGGCAGGCGCCTTGCTGGCTCAGACCAACCAGTTCGTGTCCATCGATGTGCTTGGTTTCCAGCGCTCGGCGGATCTGTTGCTGATCCTGATCCTGGGTGGTGCCGGCTGTCTGTATGGCGGGCTGATTGGCGCGATTGTGTTTGTAGTGGCCAATTACCTGCTCTCGGATCTGAACCCCGAGTACTGGCAATTCTGGCTGGGCCTGATCCTGGTCCTGGTCGTGCTGTTTGCTCGTGGCGGAATCATGGGTACGGCACGGTCTTGGCTTGATTCCCGACGAAGGGCGAAATTATCGGCGACGGCCGGGCAAACAGGGGGCCAGGCATGAATGCAGTATTGCAGACCCAGAATCTGGTCAAGAAATTCGGCGGTTTTGTGGTCACCGATGATGTCAGCCTGTCTGTAGAGCAGGGCGCACGTCATGCCCTGATCGGGCCCAACGGTGCGGGCAAGACCACCCTGATCAATCTGCTTACGGGCTTTCTCGAACCCACGTCGGGCTCGGTGATGCTCGATGGGCGGGATGTCACCTCGATGGCACAGCACGAGCGCTGCCGTCAGGGGCTGGTGCGCACCTTTCAGATCAATCAGTTGTTCAGCGAGATGACGGTGTTGGAATCGGTCACCATGGCGGTGTCCGAGCGCATGGGCCTGGGTACCAAATGGTGGCAGCCGGCGGGGTCGTTTACGGCTGCTGTGGACGAGGCTGCCGAGATCCTGCGCCGTCTGCATCTGATCGACGATGCCTATGAGGAAACGCGCAATCTGGCCTACGGCCGCCAACGCCTGATCGAGATCGCCTTGGCTTTGGCGCTGCGCCCCAAGGTGCTGCTGCTGGACGAACCGGCTGCAGGGGTTCCGACCAGCGAAAGCCAGGAACTGTTTCGCACGATTGCCGAACTGCCCCGGGATGTCACGATCCTGCTGATTGAACATGATATGAATCTGGTATTCAGTTTCGCCGAGCGGATCTCGGTTCTGGTCAGCGGCGCGGTGCTGCTCGAAGACAAGCCCGACGTGATCGCACATCACCCGAAGGTCAAGGAAGTCTATCTCGGAGAAGAAACCCATGGCTGAGTTACTGCGTCTTGAAGGCGTTTGGGC
>JAKDMO010000267.1 GCA_030452305.1 Alcaligenaceae bacterium
GTACGGGAATGGCCAAGAAAAAATTCTCTAAAGCCTGGGTTCAGCAACATATAAATGACCCCTACGTCAAAATGGCGCAACAAAAGGGGTATCGTGCGCGCGCGGCATTCAAATTGATTGAGATCCTGGATGCCGAACATCTGATGCAACGCGGCGACGTGGTTGTGGATCTGGGTTCGGCGCCGGGCAGTTGGTCGCAGGTGGCACGCGAGCGCCTGGCCGTCGGCGGCGGGATAGACGGTCGTGTGCTGGCCCTGGATCTGCTGCCCATGGAGCCGGTCGCCGACGTCGAATTCATCCTTGGCGATTTCCGCGAGGACGCTGTCCTGGAGGCCCTGCACGAGCGCTTGGCCGGCCGGCCTGTAGACCTTGTTATTTCCGATATGGCCCCCAACTTATCGGGTGTGGCTTCGGCGGATTCAGCACGCATCGCACATGTCTGCGACCTGGCCCTGGAATTCGCCTGCACGCACCTCAGGCCTGAGGGTGCCTTGATCGTCAAGGCCTTCCACGGCAGCGGATTCTCGCAGATCGTAGAGGCCTTCAAGCGCCGGTTTGTGCGGGTGGTCGAACGCAAGCCCAAGGCCTCGCGCGACAAATCCGCCGAAACCTTTTTGGTGGCGCGCGGCCTGAAGTCCCCACAGATTTAAGGGGCGGCCAAGGCGGCGCAGCGGATTCAGGTAGAATGAAGTATTGACGTATTTGTCAGCTTATTGTAATTGAGCACAACTGGCAGACGACAGCATAAACGCAGGAGATTGGCTTTGAACAACTCGTTTTCCAAGGTCGCAGTCTGGATGGTGATTGCGCTTGTGCTCTTCACTGTATTCAAGCAGTTCGAAGGGCCGCCGGCCGGCAGTGACACCGTGACCTACACCCAATTCATGACGGATGCGCAGGCCGGGCGCATCAGCAAGGTCGATATCCAGGGCGATACGATTCACGTCACCCCCGAGGCCGGGCGTCCTTACACCCTGACCTCGCCGGGTGACTTGTGGATGGTGCCCGAGCTCGTGAAATCCGGCGTTCAGGTATCGGGCAAGGCGCGTGAGGAACCCTCGTTCCTGACCAGTCTGTTCATTTCCTGGTTCCCGATGCTGCTGCTGATCGGGGTGTGGATATTTTTTATGCGCCAGATGCAGGGTGGCGGCAAGGGCGGCGCCTTCAGTTTCGGCAAGTCGCGCGCTCGAATGCTCGACGAAAACACCAACGCCATTACCTTTGCCGACGTGGCGGGCTGCGACGAGGCCAAGGAAGACGTGCAGGAGCTCGTTGATTTCCTACGCGATCCGACCAAATTCCAGCGTCTGGGTGGGCGCATTCCTCGTGGCGTGCTGATGGTCGGGGCTCCGGGTACCGGCAAGACCTTGCTGGCCAAGGCCATCGCCGGCGAGGCCAAGGTTCCTTTCTTTAGCATTTCCGGCTCGGATTTCGTCGAAATGTTTGTGGGTGTGGGCGCAGCCCGTGTGCGCGACATGTTCGAGAACGCCAAAAAGCAATCCCCATGCATCATCTTCATTGATGAAATCGATGCAGTAGGCCGCCAGCGTGGTGCGGGCCTGGGTGGGGGCAACGACGAGCGCGAGCAAACCCTGAACCAGTTGCTGGTCGAGATGGACGGCTTTGAGACCGGCGTAGGGGTGCTGGTCGTGGCGGCCACAAACCGCCCCGATGTGCTGGATCCTGCGCTGCTGCGTCCGGGCCGTTTTGACCGTCAGGTGGTCGTCTCGCTGCCCGATATCCGTGGCCGCGAGCAGATCCTGAAGGTTCATATGCGCAAGGTCCCCATCGCACAGAACGTGGATCCCAATGTCCTCGCACGCGGTACGCCGGGGTTCTCGGGCGCTGATCTGGCCAACCTGATCAACGAGGCGGCGCTGTTCGCCGCCCGCCGAAATGGTCGCACGGTCGATATGACTGACCTGGAAAAGGCCAAGGACAAGATCATCATGGGTGCCGAGCGTCGCTCTGTCATCATGCCCGAAGAAGAACGCCGCAATACGGCCTACCACGAATCCGGACATGCTCTGGTGGCGCGGCTGTTGCCCAAGACCGACCCTGTGCACAAGGTCACCATCATTCCGCGTGGCCGCGCGCTGGGCGTGACCATGCAGTTGCCCGAGGGCGATCGCTACAGTATGGATAAGGAACGCCTGCTCAATACCATTGCCGTGTTGTTCGGTGGGCGGATCGCCGAGGAAGTCTTCATGAACCAGATGACCACTGGCGCATCCAACGACTTTGAACGTGCCACGGCGATTGCACGCGACATCGTGACCCGCTATGGGATGACCGATTCCCTGGGGCCCGTGGTCTATGCCGAAAACGAGGGCGAGGTGTTTCTCGGACGCAGTGTGACCAAGACCACCCATGTGTCCGAGGCCACGATGCAAAAGGTCGATCACGAGATCCGCACGATCATCGACGAGCAGTACACCGTTGCGCGTCGCCTCATCGAAGACAATCAGGACAAGATGCATGCCATGGCCAAGGCACTGCTTGAATGGGAAACCATTGATGCGACCCAGATCGAGGACATCATGCAGGGCCGCGAGCCGCATCCGCCCGAGCCGCCTCCGGCCCACAACGACTCCGGCGGCACACCCCCGTCGGCGGGTCAGACCTCATCGTCTGGAACCGATAAGGGCGGCAGCACGGCGGCGACCCCCGTCTGATTGACTTTGCGCGTGCCTGAATGACCAAGATGCTGCACTGCGGGCGTTTCGAGCTTTCGCTCGAACGCCCGCTTGTCATGGGGATTGTGAACGT
>JAKDMO010000268.1 GCA_030452305.1 Alcaligenaceae bacterium
ATCCAGGTGAAGACCCCCGAGGAATCCAAGGGCCCGTGGGACTACTACAAGGTCCTGCGCACGCTGCCTGCAGACCTGGTGTCCGTGCCGCTGTCCCAAAGCGAATGCCCGTTGGTGAAAAAGGGCTGATTATTCAAAGTGAAGCCGAGCGGCCGGGGGCGCTGATTGCGCGCCCAGGCCGCCGGCGTTATAGGGAGTCTGTTATGGCAGTGATTGCGTTTATCGGATTGGGCAATATGGGCTTGCCCATGTGCAAGAACCTGTTGAAGGCCGGTCATACCGTTATCGGTTTCGACTTGCAGGAAAGCTATCGCGACCGATTGGCCGCAGAAGGCGCGAAGGTGGCCGGGTCCATTGCCGAGGCGGTGCAGCAGGCCGAGGTCGTCATGACCATGGTGCCTGCGGGCCAGCATGTACGTACCGCCTACCAAGGCGAGGGCGGGATTCTTGAAAGCGCCCGCCCCGGTACCTTTTTGATTGACAGTTCGACCATTGATGTCGAAAGTTCCCGAGCCGTTCATCAGGCTGCAAGCGCTGCCGGGTTCGACATGGTGGATGCGCCGGTGTCGGGCGCTGTCCCGGCGGCCGAAGCGGCGACACTCGTGTTCATGGTGGGTGGCACCAAGGAATCATTTGACAAAGCGGTCCCCATACTCAAAAGCATGGGGACATCGCAGGTTTATGTCGGTGAGGCCGGCTGCGGCGAGGCCATGAAAATCTGCAACAACATGATGGCCGGTATGTCCATGGTCGCCTTAAGCGAGACCCTGACCCTGGCTGAACGCCTTGGGCTCGATTATCAGACCGTTTATGACGTGATGACCAAGGCTTCCGGCAACTGCTGGGCCCTGAGCGTATATTGCCCGGTGCCTGGGCCGGCACCTGCATCGCCTGCGAACCGGGATTATGCCGCCGGCTTTGCGATGGCCATGATGCTCAAGGACATGCGCTTGTCGCAGAGCACTGCAGCCGACGTCTCGACGGTCACGCCAATTGCCGCTCAGGCGGCGGCCCTGTACGAGGCTGCGGTCGCTGAAGGCCATGGCGGAAAGGATTTCAGTTTTATCTTCAACGTCGTCTCGGGACGTGTCGAGCTGCACGGAGGGAAATAGCATGATCAGGGCTATCCAGACCTCGGGGCCCGGCGGTGTCGAGGTCCTGAAATCAGTCTCTATCGAACTGGGTGCTCCCGATTCCGGCGAGGTGCTCCTGAGGCAAACCGCGATAGGCGTCAACCTGATTGACGTCTACCATCGCACGGCAACGCAGGGGCAATACGCCATCGAACATCCCGCCGTATTGGGGGTCGAGGCCGCCGGCGTGATCGAAGAGATCGGGCCGGATGTCAGCGATTTTGCCATCGGCGATCGCGTGGCATATTGCATGGTTCGGGGTGCGTACGCTCAAAAGCGGCTCATATCTGCATCACAGTTGATTCGGCTGCCGGAGTTCGTTTCCGATCAACAGGCGGCTGCCTGCATGGTGAAAGGCATTACTGCGAATTACCTGTTGCATCGGATTCATGCTGTCAGCCATGGTGAGACGGTGCTCGTTCACGCCGCCGCCGGTGGGGTTGGGCAGATCCTGTGCCAGTGGGCCAGGCATCTTGGGGCAACGGTAATTGGCACGGTCGGGTCGCCGGCCAAGATTCCCGCCGCCCAAGCTGCCGGCTGTGATCATGTTCTTTTGCACAACCAGGGTGATTTTGCTGCCGAGGTCAGGGCGCTTACGTCGGGTCGGGGCGTGGATGTGGTGTACGACTCGATAGGAAAGGACACGTTCGAGGGCTCACTCGATTGTTTGCGCCCATTGGGCATGATGGTTTGCTATGGGCAGGCCAGTGGTGCAGTGCCGCCGCTCGATATCAGCCTGCTTGCGGCGAAAGGCTCTGTTTTTCTGGCCAAACCGACGCTGGCCACATTTGTCCGGGATCCCGATGAGCTGAGGGCTCTGGCCGATGGTGTATTCCAGGCAGTCAAGGCGGGTGCCATACGGATCGACATTGGGCATCGGGCGAGCCTGGACGATGTCGCGGCGGTTCATACTGCGCTAGAGTCCCGAAAATTGGCCGGCGCCACTGTACTGACTCCCTGATCAGTGATCCGGTACGGCCGGTTTGTAGGGTCAATGACTCCTGCAGGGCATTGTCATAAACTTGCAGGGTTCGGGCTCGGTGGCCTGTTGTGCTTATTTGATTTTCGGAGACCCCATGACTTATCGCGCGCCTATCCAGGATATTCGCTTCATTCTAAAAGAACTCGCCGACCTGGAAGGCGTACTGGCCTTGCCCGGATTCGAAGAGTTCAACGACGATCTGGTCGATGCCGTGCTTGAGGAAAATGCACGTTTCGTCGAGCAGGAGGTCGCCCCCCTGAATGTCCAGAGCGATCGCCATCCTGCACAGTGGTGCGATGGCGAAGTCGTGACTTCGCCCGGCTTCAAAGAGGCTTTCCAGGCCTTTGCCGAAGCGGGGTGGCAGGGTCTGCAGCATGATCAGGATCTGGGTGGCCAGGGTCTGCCCAAGCTCGTCGCCGCGCCCACGACAGAAAATCTGAATTCTGCTGCGCTGGCCTTTTCCCTGTGCCCCTTGCTGACAGACGGGGTCATCGAGGCCCTGTCGCTGGTCGGTACCGACCAGCAGAAGGCCCGTTATATCCCGCCGATGCTCGAAGGCCGCTGGACGGGCACCATGAACCTGACCGAGCCGCAGGCGGGATCTGACCTGGCGCAGCTGAAAACCCGGGCGGTGCGCCAAAGC
>JAKDMO010000010.1 GCA_030452305.1 Alcaligenaceae bacterium
GAATTGCCCCCGTACGACAAGGCAAAGCAGACCTGCCTGACCGACCCGAACTGCGCCGATCCGCAACCCAGCGACTATCCCGAAAATCCGGTGTTTACCGCTGTGACGACGCAATTCACCCAGGACGCGCCAAAAATGACGGCTTTCCTGTCAAAGATGTCGGTTCCGCTCGAGGTCATGAACGAAACCATGGCGTACATGGACAAGAACGAGGCCGAGCCGGGTCCGACCGCCAAGTGGTTCCTCGAAACCAAGCAGGACCTCTGGGCAAAATGGCTGCCCAAGGATGTGGCTGAACGCGTCAAAGCAGCACTCTGATCGTTCATGTTTCCTGAACTGATTGCTTCACGCGCACTGCAGCAGCCGATTGACGCGTTTGTCGGCGGGATCGTAACGCGTTATTCGGATCTGCTGCGCGCGATGACGCAGCCGCTGCTCGACCTCCTGATCTGGATGGACCATCTGCTGCGCGACTCACCGTGGTGGGCTGTGGTGCTGGTGGTCGTCGGGCTGGCCTGGCTGGCCAGCCGCAAGATCGGCTTTAGCATTGCGATGGGCGGCCTGCTTTGCCTGATCGGTGCGATCGGTCTGTGGGATGCGTCCATGCAGACCTTGTCGCTGATGATCGTGGCCGTTGTGATTTCGGTGGCCATAGGTATACCCATAGGTGTACTGATGGCCAGTTTTCAGAAATTGCGCATGGTCATGCTGCCGATCCTCGATATCATGCAGACCATGCCCAGCTTTGTGTATCTGATTCCCGTGGTGATGCTGTTCAACCTGGGCAAGATCGCGGCGCTGTTTGCCACGATCATCTATGCCATCCCGCCGGTCATCCGCCTGACTGACTTGGGTATCCGCCTGGTGGACCAGGAGGTGCTTGAGGCCTCACGTGCGTTTGGCGCGAATCGCAGGCGCCAGTTGTTCGGGGTCCAGTTGCCGCTGGCGCTGCCGAACATCATGGCCGGGATCAACCAGACGACGATGATGGCCCTGGCCATGGTCGTGATCGCATCGATGATCGGCGTACGCGGTCTGGGCTACGAAGTCCTGCAAGGGATCAATCGCCTTCAGGTCGGGCGTGGCTTGCTTGCCGGCCTGGGCATCGTGATTCTGGCCATTATTTTTGACCGCATTACCCAAGAGTTCGGTCGCCGCAGGCAAAACAGGTCCTGACATGAACAAGATCGAAGTCAAAAATATCTACAAGATCTTCGGGCCTCGCCCGAAGCGCTGGCTGCAGGCCGTCCATGACGGCATGAGCAAGGAAACCCTGCTCGAACGCAGTGGCCATACCCTGGGCCTGCGCGATATCAGCCTGTCCATCGAAGAAGGCCATATTCACGTCATCATGGGTTTGTCGGGATCGGGGAAATCAACCCTGATCCGCCATTTCAATCGCCTGATCGAGCCCAGCGCCGGCCAGATTCTGGTTGACGGCACCGATGTCATGAGCCTCGGCCAACACGAGCTTGAAAAATTCCGCCAGCAGAAAATGAGCATGGTGTTCCAGCGCTTTGGCCTAATGCCGCATCGCACAGTGCTGGATAACGCCGGCTATGGGCTGGCGGTACAGGGGGTGCGGCGCGCCGAGCGCAATGAGCGCGCCCAACACTGGCTCGAGCAGGTCGGACTGACCGGCTTCGAGCAGCAGTACCCCCATCAGCTCTCGGGCGGTATGCAGCAGCGTGTGGGCCTTGCGCGTGCGCTGGCCACCGACGCCGAGATTCTGTTGATGGACGAAGCATTTTCCGCGCTGGACCCCCTGATTCGCCACGAAATGCAGGACCAGCTTCTGGCGCTGCAAGCGCGGCTGAACAAGACCATCGTATTCATCACGCACGATCTGGACGAGGCGCTGCGCCTGGGCAACCGGATTGCGATTCTGAAGGATGGTGAACTGGTTCAGGAAGGCACACCCGAAGACATTCTGCTCGCGCCCGCGAATGACTATATCGAGGCCTTTCTGCAGGATGTGAATCGAGGGAAGGTCCTGAATGCCGAGCATGCCTGCTACGAACGCCCGTTGACCCTGACGATGCGCACGCAACCAGTTCACGCCGTGACTCAGCTGAGCAATCGTGGTTACGAGTACTCGGCCGTGCTCGACGGCAAGCGCCTGGCCGGCGTGCTGACGCGACCTGCGGCCGAGCAGGCACTGGCCGAGGGTTCTCGGGATATCGCACGGTATGTCGAGGACATGGCTTCGGTACCCGCCACAGCAGCCCTGGACGAGGTGCTGGCACGCTTGCTGCGCAGTTCCGAGCCGCTGGCTGTGACCGGCGACAACGATGAGTTCTTGGGCGTGCTTTCCCGCAACAAGGTCGTAGAGCTGGTGACCCCGATGGTCGAGGCGGCTTCCGAAGCCGCAGAGGCCGAGCGCCCAGCCGCCTGAGGCGGTGGCCGGGCCATCAGGCCTGGCGCCTGGCCTCGCGGTGCACCACGTGCCCGTACCAGACAAACAGCATCACTGCGGTCACAGCCAGGCCGAGCATGGCCATGATCCACATGGTGGCGGCACCAGTGGGAGCACCCGGCATCAGCCAATCGGCAGCAGGTTTGATGGCGCCGGCCGCCGGTCCAAACCCCAGCCACCATCCTCCAATCAACCCCAGTCCTGTCAGGGCCGTCACCTGCAGGATCAAGGGGATGACGGCGACCTTGTAGGCGCGCAGCAGGTACGAGCTGATGCAATGCATGGCGTCCCAGAAATGGAACCAGGGGGCGATTTGCAGCAATGCCGCCGCCACGATGGCCACCTGGGCTTCATTGGTATACAGACGCAGGATCAGGTCCTGACCGGTGATCAGGACGATTGCGGTCAGCAGGGCGCCAGTGACTGCCAGCGTGATGCCGGCGCGACCCATACGCCTGGCCAGGACGTGATCGCGTGCGCCGATTGCCTGCGCGGTCAGTGAGGCCGACGAGATACCCAGCGCCATGGGCATCATGTAGCACAGGGCAATCAGATTCGCCATGATCTGCTGGCCGCCGCTGACGAATACCCCACCGCGCGCAATCAACAGCGACATGAAACTGAAGGCACAGACCTCGATCAGGTACGAGCCACCCATCGGAATACCCAGGCGCAGCAACTCCTTCTGGTCCGCCCAATGAGGCCGGCCCAGTCGCAGTCCAAGTGCGGCGAAGGCCGGCTGGTGCCGGATGGCCCAGAGGCCGGCCGCCAGCGTCAGCCAGCTGACAATGGCCGTGGACAGGCCGGCGCCGACGGCACCCATCGCCGGCAGGCCGGCGACACCGAAAATCAGCAGCCAGTTGAACAGGAGTTTGGCGGCAATGCTTGCCAGATTGATGGTCATCACCACCCTGGGCTGCGAAATCGCGGTGCCCAGGGCATAAATAGTGCGAAAGACCAGGGCGGCGGGCAGGGCCAGAATCAATGCATGCAGATAGCCCGCGATGCGCCTGCGCACGTCAGGATCGATCGAACCCGACATCGACAGCCAGGCGTCGGGGTACACCATGCATGCACCACCCACCACGGACAGCCCCAGGGCCATCCAGACACCTTGCCCCCAGGCGCGACTGACCTGCTCGTGGCGCCGGCCGCCGAAGTGTTGGGCAATGATCGGGATCAGCGCGTGCACGACGCCGGTCAGGCTGATGAATACAGTGATATAAATGGACACGGCCAGCGACATGGCCTGCAGATCCGCCGCCGTGGTGTGGCCCACCATGGCGGTATCCAGGACCGCGAATGCGATGCCGGCCCAGGCACTGATCAGGACCGGCCAGGCCTGGCGCAGGATTTCGCGAATAGGGTGGCCCGGCTGCGCAGCAGGGCGGGTGCTTGTCATGAACTGGGCGGCAGCCTCAGGAGTCTGAACATTTCGTGTCGATCCGGGCCGCGCTTGCCCTGCCACAGCACTGTGGCACCTGTGGAATACGGGGCTGTGCCATCGCGCACCCTGGACGGCGATGTCTGCTGCAAGACGAGCGTGCACTGGCGATCAAAGCTGAATTGCAGCCCATTGAATACCATGAACGAGGCCCGCTGGCCTACGCCCAGGTGTAGGGTGCGCACGCATTCGCCTGGCTGCCGATCGGCCTTCAGTGCCTGGGCGAGCGACGCGGACACATCCCGGTAGCTGCGGGCATAGTCCAGGGCCGGCATCCACAGGGTTGCCAGCAGCAGCCAGGTCGTGATCAGCCCCCCGGCCGACAGCGCGGTGCCGCGCCACAGGCCTGCAGGGCGGGTTCTGAGGCGCCAGCGCACCAGAATGATCCAGGCAATTGTCCCGGCCACTGCCAGTGCGATGGCGGGCCAGTACAGATGGCTGGTGAAACCCTGGGTCTGGCGCGCGATGTTTCGCGAAATCTGGTCCGGCCACCCGGTCTGCAGTGCGATCCAGCCCAGCCACACTGTGGCGGCCGTCAGGGAAAAGCACATCACGGCAAACCAGTCCAGCGTATTGACCACCCCACGACGCAGTGTGGGCAGGGCAAAGGCGGCGAGGATTGCGCAGGGCACGGCCAGCAGGCTGTATTCGGGCTCGGAGGGTGCGGTCGCCAGCAAGGCGATCAGCAAGGCCCAGCCCGCGAAACTGGCGGGAATGAGGATGTGCGGTGCGCGCAGCCAATGGCGCCAGCGCCATAGCGCCAGAATCGCCAGTGGCCAGGTTGGCCACAGAAACCACGGCAGATCCCGTCCGGTGCGGGCCAGTGCGTCCAGTTGCGGCCATCCAAGCGAATCGAGCGTCCAGGAACGATAGTTGCCTGCCCAGTAGGATCCGAACTCGCGCGCAGGGATCCACCACAGCAGGATCATGGTCGCGCAGATCAGGGCGCTGACGGCCAACCATTTTTTTTCCGCCCATAGCGCGGTATGCGGCCAGAACACGACGGCTGCGGCCAGCATCATCGGCAGTGCACCGACCCAGCCGTGCGTCAGGAATGCAGCGCCCAGTGCCACGCCCAGCGTAATGGCGCCGGACAGGGGGTGATCCAGCATGCGTGCCACGGCATAGAAGGCCAGCGAGTTGAAGGCGACCAGTGCAGGCACCACAGAGGTCTCGTGCATGGGCCATATGATGCCGATTGTGGCCACGATCAGCAGCAGGGCTGCGTCGGCGATCATCCGCCCATAATCCTTGTGGTTGGGCTCGCCGCCGAAGGGCAGTTGCATGGGCTGCGCCTCGGGGCGCCGCCCCAACAGGTAAGTGCCGTACCAGATGGAATTGGTCAGCAACCCGAACCACAGCAGATTCGGCAGCCGGGAAGCAATGATGGCAGCGTCCAGGGGCGAGGTGAACCACTCGAAGATCGGGGCGAACACCTTGATGAAGAACACCCCCACCCAGGTGATCAGCGGCCCGTCCTGCGCGTAGGCCAGCGTGCCGATCTGCGGCAGCAGCATGGCGTGATCGCCCTGGCCCGAGAGCGCGGTGAGCATGGTCGCCAGTCCGGCCACATCGTCTGTTTTCCAGGGATCGCGAAAGAACAGGGCGGCGAATATATAGACCAAGCCAACGCCCAGCAGGAACAGCCTGGGCAGCTTGATTGTTGCCGTGGCAGTCAGCCGGGCAGGAGTGGCGCGCGCATCGTTCTGGATCACCGGATCATCATCACCAAGGGGGGAACAGGGTCATCTTAAATGAAAAAAGGCAGCCCGACGGCTGCCTCGTGCGAAGCGCTGGAGCTTAGTCGCTCTTTTTCACAGTGCCTGCGGTGCGTGCGAAACGGGCGCGGAATTTTTCGACGCGGCCGGTCTCGACGATGCGGGTCTGGGCGCCGGTATAGAAGGGGTGCGATTCAGACGTCACATCGCATTTGAATAGCGGATAGGACGTACCATCGACGTCGATGGTTTCGCGGCTGTTCAGCGTCGAGCGCGTAATGAACGTATTGCCAGTCTGCTGATCCAGGAACACCACGTCGTGGTATTCGGGGTGGATGCCTTCTTTCATGATCGGTTCCAGTGATTTTGTTCGGGGTCGCCAGCCGGGTCATTCCGACAACGTATCCAGTAAAGCCTGCCATTCTACTGCTTATCAGAAAACCGATCAAGCATTACAAGTCGCCGCGTTCGGCCATGGATACTGCGCCCGAGGCGATGACGATCAGATGATCCAGCAGGCGCACGTCGACCAGGGCCAGCGCCTGCTTCAGGTGGCGCGTCAGCGTCATATCAGCCTGGCTGGGAATCGCGAGCCCGGAAGGGTGATTATGAGCCAGAATCAGGGCGGCCGCGTGATGCCCGAGTGCCGCCTTGATGATTTCCCTTGGGTACACCGATGCCTGGGCCAGGGTGCCCCGGGCGACTTCCTCGCAGGCGATCAGCCGCAACTGGCTGTCCAGGAACAGGGCGATGCAGTGTTCGACCCGCAGATGCCCGAGCCGGGCCGTGCAGAACTGTTTGACGCGTTGCGGTTGATCCAGGGCCTCGCCGCTGCGCAGGTCTTCTTCGAGCGCGCGGCGGTTCAGTTCGTTGATGGCCAGCAGTTCGCAGGTCTTGGCGCGGCCCAGGCCGGGGACCTGCATCAGCACTCCGGCGTCGGCCGAGAGCAGGCCGCGCAGGCCTTCGAAACGCTCAATCAGGCGACGGCCCAGACTGACTGCGTCACAACCCGGTAGGCCGGTGCGCAGAATGATGGCCAGCAGCTCGGCCGATGTCAGGACGTGGGCGCCGTGGCGCAGCAGACGCTCGCGGGGACGCTCGGAGTGGGGGCTTGATATGAGGTGTGTCATGTTAGGCTCTAAAATGGTGGCAATACGAACGACCTCATACGGTGGCACATTTTGAACCCTACAACTGACGCGGTACATGCTTTTGTCCGTGCCGATTCATACGTAACCCTGCACTACCGCATCGAAATGACCAGCGGCCCGGCGGCGGGCTCGGTATTCGTCGATACCTTTCTGGGCCGTCCGGCCACCCTGCAGATGGGGGTCGGGCAGTGGGCGCCCGGCATCGAGAACACCCTGCTGGGCAAACCCGAAGGCGAGCACTTTACGGTCGAACTGGATGCCGGGCAGGCCTATGGGGCGCGCAATCCGGATCTGCTGCAGCGCGTCAGCCGGGCCGTCATGCTGGACAACGCACCGCCCGATACCGAATTCGAGCCCGGCGACATGGTCGAATTCGTTGCGCCTAATGGCGGCCGCTATTCGGGGGTTCTAAAGGAACTCGGCGAGACCTCGGCCCTGTTTGATTTCAATCACCCGATGGCGGGTGCGGACCTGCTCGTCGAAATCCAGATTCTGGGGGTGCTCTAAATGAACGATTCCAGCCATGACACCGGTGCCGAAGTCGTACTGGCGCAGCCGCGGGGCTTCTGTGCGGGCGTGGATCGCGCCATTGATATCGTCGAGCGTGCGCTCGAGGTTCATGGCGCGCCGATCTATGTGCGCCACGAAATCGTGCACAACCGCTATGTCGTCGAAGACCTGAAATCCAAGGGGGTGATCTTTATCGACCAGCTCTCTGAGGCGCCCGAGGGTGCAATCGTGGTGTTTTCGGCGCATGGCGTGTCGCGCGCGGTGCGCGAGCAGGCCAAGGTATACAAGCAACGCATTTTCGATGCGACCTGCCCGCTGGTCACCAAGGTGCATGTCGAAGTCGCCCGGATGCGCGCGGCAGGCCGCGAGATCATCATGATCGGCCATCGCGGCCACCCCGAGGTCGAAGGCACGCTCGGGCAGGCTGACGGAGGGATGTATCTGGTGGATTCAGTCGAGGATGTGGCAGCGCTCGAGGTCGTCGATCCGACCAATCTGGCTTTTGTTACTCAGACCACATTATCGGTCGATGATGCGGCCCAGGTCGCTGAGGCCCTGCGCACGCGGTTTCCAGGCATCATGGAACCCAAGAAAAGCGACATCTGCTATGCGACCCAGAATCGCCAGGACGCCGTGCGCATCATGGCCCCCAGCTGCGATCTGGTCATTGTGGTGGGCAGCCCGAACAGCTCGAATTCCAACCGTCTGCGCGAGGTGGCCGAGCGCAAGGGCGTGCCCGCGTATCTGCTGGACGACCCCGACATGATCCAGCCGCAGTGGCTCGACGGAATCAAGCGAGTCGGGGTGACGGCAGGCGCCTCTGCGCCCGAGGCCCTGGTGCGTCAGGTCCTGGATCGCCTCAAGTCCCTGGGGGCCGCTTCGGTGCGCCCCTTGCCGGGTATCGAGGAAAACGTATCGTTTCCCCTGCCGCGCGAGCTGTCTCGGAAACGCGATATCCCGGCTTAGGTGATATTCCGAGTTAGCTGCCGCGCTGCACAAAACGGCGGATTGTATCCAGGCGATCGAACCCCCAGAATGGCTCGTCGCCCACAAAAATGAATGGCGAGCCGAATACCCCGCGTGCCATTGCGGCCTCGTTTTCGCTGCGTAACTGGGCCTTGATCGCGTCCGAGGCAATGGCCTCGCGCGTATCGTCGATGTTCAGCCCCACGGCCTTCGCGATCTGCAGGACGTTTTCAGCTTCCCCGATGTGAATATTATCGACGTAGTAGGCCTTGAGGGCTTGTTGGGCAAACGCGATGCCCAGGGCCGCGTCCAGGCTCTGGGCGTAAAGCATAATCCGTGCGGCGGCTACAGTGGCGATCGGGAAGGGCTCGGGTATGCGAAAGGGGATCTGCTCCAACCCGGCGGTGCGCAGCATGTCGTGCCGGGAATAGTCGCCCTTCAGCGGTGTCTCCAGCAGCGGCGCTGCGCCCGTAGCCTTGAACATGGGGCCCAGCAGGATGGGGTGCCAATGCGCTGCGCCGCCCAAATCCCGAGCCAGGTCATCGATCCGGGTGCTCGCGAAATAGCCGTACGGTGACGAGAAATCGAAATAAAAATCGATGCGGGCAGTCATACCGGGCTCCTTATGTCTGTCAGGTTTATGTAATATGGGTGTCTACAGGATAACGCAGCCAGACCCGTATCCGGCGGGTGGCGGTGGTTCGCCTGCCATTCAATCAGGATCGTCAATGAAGAAAAAGCTGCTTGTTCCCGCTGGAATCGTACTGGTTCTGGCCGTGGCCTATTGCGCCGGCTCCTGGTATACCGGCAAGCAGGCCCAGGCACAGGTCTACGATGCGGTGAATCAGATCAACCAGCAACTGGACGTGTCCTGGCCTGTCGGGCAGACTCGGCCCACGCTGCAGATACAGGATTATCAACGGGGCTGGTTCAGTTCTGACGTTCGCTATGTCTTTACTTTTTCCGATGACTCGGGGCATATACAGACCTTGCGCCTTGAGGATGCGCTGCAGCACGGTCCCTTTCCATGGGGGGCTCTGGGCGCGGGCGACTTCCGGCCCTTGCTGGCATACAGCCGCATACAGTTGACGCCAACGGAATTCGTCCAGCCATGGTTCGACGCCCGCGAGGGTGCCTCGCCGATGCAGATCGATACCCGGGTCACCTTTGGGGGCGTTGCGCATTCGCTGTGGACATTTCATCCATTTGCTTACGATGGCGAGGCCGGGCAGATCGATTTCAGTGGTGGTTCGGTGCGTGTGGACTATGATCGCACGCTTAAAAAATCCGATGCACAGGGCCGGTTCGATTCCCTGAAGTGGGCGGATGGTACAGGCGGGCAGGGCACAGTCACGAATTTCACTGTAGAAGGCCACAACACCGTTGCCGCCCAGGGTGATATTCAGGTTCACAACGTGGTGAAGGTCGATCGCATCACGGCGCAGCATCCAGACGGTCCCGACCTGACAATCGAAAACATGGCGGTCAAGCTCGACTCGGCGCGTACGGGCGTCCTGCTGGATGGCGCATTGGCCTATGAGTTCGGAAAAATTCGTATCGGTCATGCTGATCTGGGGGCGATCCGTGCAGGAATGCGTGCCGAGCATATTGATTTCATTGCGCTGGAAGGGCTGCTGGCCGCCTGGGGGCAGGTCAGCGCCGATGGCGAGGAACTCGATCCCGACGAGGAAAAACAGCTTGAGGCGCCGCTGCGCACGATGTTGGCGAGCAGCCCGCTGCTTGCGGTCGATCCACTGGGCTGGACGACATCCGAAGGCCGGACCCACGCCCTGTTTTCAGTCCACTTCAAACCGGCGGCTGATGCGGTACCGGGCCCAGCGGATCTGGGGCGGCTGATCGAGCAGTCGCTCAGGCAGGTGCGGCTTGAGGTCAGTGTGTCCCGCCCCATGGTGATCCAGCTTGCCGGCCAGATCAGTCCGGAGGCGGGCGAGCAGACACGCGCGATTGCAGCCATGCTGTTCGATCAGTATGCGGCCCGCCTGCAGCAGGCCGGCCTGGTCCAGGTCAAAGACGAGGTGGTCAGTCTGAATCTGAGCTATGCCGGCGGGGAAGTCGGGCTGGACGACAAACGGATGTCGGTTCAGGAGTTCATGGCCCTGGTGCAGCGTGTGCTGGGTTAGCGGCGCCGCACCGTATGTCCGTCGTATACCCATGTGTCGATCTTGTCGGCGCCATCAATGCTGGGCGTGCTGAGCACCAGTTGTGCACCTTCGGTATCCACGCGTATCTCGGACGAGCATGAGCCAAAGGGCTCGGACACCTGGTAGCCCTTGCTGTCGATTCTGATCCAGTAATAGGTGATTTCGCAGGTCTTGCTGCCGGTGCTCACGGCGATCAGAACCGCCTGCGAATCGGCGATCTTGTACACATAGGTAATGTTGATGATGCCGCTGATCCTGGGCTCGACCAGTTTGCCCTCGAACGTCAGGCGCGACTCATAGATGTATTCGTTGCTGAGCACACTGAGCGTGCCGTACGGGGTCTGAAGTACGGTACGGGATGGTACGGCGGGCCATGGGGCAGAGTCGGCGGCGGCCGGATTGACCGCGCACCCTATGCACAAAGCCAGACTACACAAGAATGCGCGCATCACAAAAGCAGGTAAAAAGCGATAATGCCGTAACAGGCCATAGAAGATTCATTACATTTCATTTTCATTCCGTACGCAAGGCCTGATACACAACAGGAGGACGCATGCCCACCGTATTCACCCGAATCCTTAACGACGAGCTGCCTGCCGTCAAGGTCTATCAGGACGAGCGTATCTTTGCCTTCATGGATGCGGGTCAGGTCAACCCGGGCCATGTCCTGGTGGCGCCGTGCCACCCGTACGAGACCATCACCGAGATGGACGAAGACACCGCCGTGGCCCTGATGCGGGTCGTGCATCGCATCGCCCGCGCAGTCGAACTCGCCTTCAAGCCGCAGGGGATGACACTGTTGCAGGCCAATCGGCCGGCGGGTTGGCAGACGGTGCCGCATGCCCATATGCATGTACTGCCCAGGTTTGAGGACGACGGTGTCGGCCTGGTCTGGCCGCGCAAGGATCCGGATCTGGATACCCTGCGCGAGTATGCCTCTCGCATCGTTTTGGCCTGAAAATGTGGGAAAACAGGCTAGCTGTTTTCCCTTACGCATTAACCCTGATAGTCATTTCCATCAAATTTTCAAAGCGCCAAGATCCAGGCGATTTCCTTAAATAAAACAAAAGCTTGCATGCCATCCCCTGCATTGCAAGGCAGGGGGGCGTACACCTGTCGTCTGAATCGCAATAGTCCCTGTCTGAATCACGTAAGTTTTGCGTAAGTTTCAAATTTTACTAATAGCATCAAGCAGAAATACCCAGGTATTTCGCTGTGCACATAAAAATAAAGTTTTTCCCAATAAAAAGAATATGCCGGACAGCACCGGATACGCGTTTCAGACCGAGCCTTGCCTGGCCCGGACTCAACCAATCAGGAGACAGATAATGGATGACAAGAAAGCATTGGACGCAGCATTGAAAGGCCGTGTGGGCCGTCGCTCGGTACTGAAGGCCGGTGCGGCGGGTGCAGCCGGCAGCATGCTGCTGCCCGGCGCTGCACGCGTTGCGATGGCTGCGGACGAGGAAAAGCCCATCGGCAATTTTCCGGAGGGTGTGGCCGGGGATAGCGTGTTCATCGGTCTGACCGTGGACCTGACCGGCCCCTACTCGGCGCAAGGTGCCGAACAGCAGCGTGGCTATGAACTGGCCGCGGAACAGCTCAATGCGGGTGCGCCGGAAATCATCAAGATCTCGCCGCTGACCAAGAAAGGCGTGCTCGGCAAGACCGTGAAGCTGGGTGCGGCCGATGCCGAAACCAAGCCGAATACTGCTGTGCAGGCCGCGACGCGTTTCATGCACGACGATAAGGCCATGGTCATTACCGGCAGCACCAGTAGTGCAGTGGCCATTGCCCTGCAAAAGGTCTGCGATCGCGAGCGCACGATTTATCTGCCGGCCATCAGCGGCTCGAACGAAACCACCGGCGTGGATTGCCAGCGCTATGGTTTCCGTCTGTGCTACTACGCATACCCGGCCTGCAAGGCCATCGCTCCCGTACTGGCCAAGAACCTCGGCAAGGATCGTAAGGCCGCCTACCTGGTGCCTGACTACACGTACGGCCACACGACCTTCGATTCCATGAAGGAGTTCACAGAGAAGGAAGGCTGGACGACTGTAACGGAACAGGTTCACCCGCTGGGCGCGAAGGACTACAGCTCCTTCCTGATCAATATCGCCAATAGCGATGCCGACACCCTGGTCGTCATTGCGTACGGTGCGGATGCCGCCAACGGGATCAAGCAAGCCAAGCAATTCGGCCTGCTCGAAAAAATGACCATCGTGATCCCGTATATGTCCGCATTCCTGGAAAAGGAAATCGGTGCCGAACTCATGCAGGGCGTCTATGCCGCTACCGGTTTCTGGTGGACGCTCGAGGATCAGTACCCGATCGCCAAGGATTTCGTCACCGCGTATGTATCCAAGTACAAGGAAAAGCCGCGCGACTCTGCCTACATCGCCTATCTGCAATTGGCGCTATGGGCCGATGCCGTCGAGCGCGCCAAGACCTTCTATCCGCCATCGGTGATCAAGGCGTACGAAGCCGGTGTGGTGCGGCAGGGCCCCGTGGGCGATGTCACCTTCCGTGCCGGCGACCATCAGGGGGTCATCAACTTCCCGATCGTGCGTGGCAAGAAAGTGGCGGACATGCAGAATCCGGATGACTACTTCGAAGTGGTCGATGTCGTCGATGGCAAGACGGCCTTGCCTGAACTTGGACTGCTGGGCTGCAAGCTGGGCCCCTACGTCTGATACCCGCCTTGCGACATCACGCATAGTCTTTTTATAGGAGTAGCTCGAATGCCGAGCATGTCGTTAGTTCTTTCTCAGTTATTCAATGGGCTGGCGACAGGCCTGTTGCTGGCACTTATCAGCACCGGCCTGACGATTATCTACGGCACGCTCGGCGTCATCAACTTTGCGCATGGTGCTTTGTTCGTAGTCGGCGCATATGCCGGCTACACCGCGTATTCGCTGACAGGATCTTTTCTGATAGCGATTGCCGGGGGGGCGGTGGTCGTTCTGATCCTCGGCCTGATCATTGAACGTGGGCTGATGCGCAAATACTACAGCCGCCCCGCCGAAGACCAGATCCTCGTGACTTTCGGGATCGGGATCATTCTGGTCGAAGTCGTGCGGGGCCTTTTTGGCGGGATCAGCCTGTCGGTGCCCACCCCGGAATGGGGGACGGGTGTCGCACATATTGGCTCGCTGATATATCCAATGTATCGATTGCAGGCGCTTGGGATTGCCATGGCGACCCTGCTTTTACTGTATTTCATTTTGTATCGAACCAGTCTTGGGCTGATCGTGCGCGCTGGGATCGAAGATTCCGACATGGTCAATGCCCTGGGCATCAACGTCAAACGCACCTTCCTGCTGGTTTTCGGGATTGGGGCCATGGCCGCAGGCTACGCGGGCGTCATCGATTCGCCTATTGTGACCCTGCAGCCGGACATGGGGCACCGGGTACTGGTGGATTCCATTGTGGTGGTGGTGATTGGCGGGGTCGGATCGTTTCCCGGCGCCATCATCGGCGGCATTATTGCGGGTGAAATTCTGAGCCTGACTTCAATTTTCAATCCTGCGTATTCGCATGTGATGCTGTTTGTGGTCATGGCCCTTGTATTGATTTTCCGTCCGCAAGGACTGATGGGTCAGGAGGGACGGGAATGAGTGCTTCTCGCGAAGAAGCGACGCTGGGTGACCAGGTCGCAGGTCATAAAGCAGGGCGTACGGGAGGCCCTCAATTGAACAATATATCCAAACGCGGCGGCACTCGTCGGAGTCTGCCGGAACTGATCGTCGGAATCTGTCTGCTTGCTGCGCCGTTTATCCTGCCTCATCTCGGGATGAGTGCGGATTTGATGACGCGCATCCTGATATGGGGCCTGTTTGGCCTGGGCTTTGATCTGCTGTTTGGCTATACCGGGCTGCTGTCCTTCGGCCAGGCGGCATTCTATGGCACGGGCGGTTTTGTCACGGCCTATCTGCTGACGGCAGGCATTGTTCCGAACATGCTGATTGCTCTGCTGATCGGCACAGTGGTGGCCGGCCTGGCCGGCGTGTTGATCGGCTACCTGACGCTGCGGCGCACCGGCATTTACTTTGCCATGGCGACGCTGGCCTTTGGCGAGATGTTCTTTTTCCTCGAAAACTCGCTGTTCAAGGAATATACCGGCGGGGAAAACGGGATTGCCGGGGTGCCGCCGCCGCGTTTGGACCTTGGTTTCATCGACATTCACCTGTCCAGCGGCTGGCCGATGTACTGGTTTGTTGCCGTCTTCTTTTTCGTAGGCTATTTCATCGCCCGGCGTATTGTGCGCTCGCCGTTCGGCATGGTCCTCAAGGCCATACGCGGCAATCCGAAGCGTGCCCTGGCCTTGGGCCACTCGATTCAGTCCTACAAACTGGCCGTATTTGTAGTGGCTGCAGCCTATGGCGGCCTGGCGGGCGGACTGCTGGGGATATTCCAGTCGTACATGCCGCCGGATGCCTTCGGCCTGGATACGTCCGCCCAGCTCGTGATCCAGACGGTGATGGGTGGCGCCGGAACGCTGCTTGGCCCATTGCTTGGTGCGACGATCTGGCTGTATCTGTACGAAGGGCTGCAAAGCCTGGGCGATATCGGCCCTTACTGGAAGCTGATCCTGGGTGTGGTGTTTGTGGTTCTGGTGACCGTATTCAGGCACGGCGTGGCCGGCGGCATTATGGATTTCGTGCGCAGTAGACGCGGCGCCATGCCGGCCAATGTGGATCAGGATGCCGGCACTGTGGTGGCTGCGGAACTCGACATCGTGCCTGCGCTTTCGAGCAGCCGCGAAGGGGCACCGGTGCTCGAAGCCCGTGGCATCAGCAAGCATTACGGCGGGCTGAAGGCCGTGACCGACGTCAGCTTCACGCTGCAGGAAGGCGAGCTGCACGGTGTGATCGGCCCCAATGGGGCAGGTAAATCCACATTCTTTGCCATGCTGGCCGGCGAGTTGGCGACCACGACGGGCAAGGTCTTTTTCCGGGGTGAGGAAATCACCGGAATTGGCGTGACGGCGGTGTGCCAGCACGGCATGAGCAAGAGCTATCAGATCAATCAGTTGTTCGAGATGCTGACTGTGCGCCAGAACATCATGATCCCCGTACTGGCACGGCTTCGCGGTAAGTATCGCAACGATATGCTGGGTAATCTGCATTCCGAAGAGCTCGACGAGCAGGTGAATGCGGCGATGGCCATGGTCGATCTCAGCCGGCACGCCGATACTGTGGTCTCCGAGATGTCTTACGGCGAGAAACGCCGCCTGGAAATCGGCCTGGCTCTGGCCACGGGCGCCAATGTGCTGCTGTTTGACGAGCCGCTCGCAGGCCTCGGGCCCGAAGAACGCGTATTGGTGGTTGCGTTGCTGAAGTCCATCCGCAAGGGGCGCAGCATGGTGATTGTCGAGCACGATATGGATGCCATGTTCGAGCTGGCCGAGCGCATGACGGTGCTGTACGAAGGAACCAAACTGGCTGAAGGCACACCTGACGAGATCCGTGGCGATCCGTCCGTGCAGGCCGCATACCTGGGAGGCATGGACGAAGATGAGCCTGCTTGAAGTCGAAAAAATCAATAGCTACTACGGTGATTCGCACATTTTGTTCGATGTGTCGATGCGGGTCGAGGAACGTGAGGTCGTCGCGCTGCTCGGGCGCAACGGGGCGGGCAAGAGCACTACGCTGAAGTCCCTGATGGGCATGGTGACCACCAAATCCGGTGTGATCCGCCACAATGGGGTCGAGGTTCAGCAGTTGCCCCCGTACGAACGGGCCTCTCTGGGTATCCAGCTCGTGCCCGAAGAGCGGCGCGTGTTCGGCTCGATTACGGTACAGGAAAACCTGCAGTTGGCGGCCATGACCGCCGACAGTCCGCGCACCCTGGATCAGATTTACGAGACCTTTCCGCGCCTGGCCGAACGCAAGCGCAACCGGGGTAAGCAGCTTTCGGGCGGCGAGCAGCAAATGCTGGCCATTGCGCGGGCGATGATTCGCAACGCCAACGTCATCATGCTGGACGAGCCTTTCGAAGGGCTCGCCCCTCTGATCGTGCGCGATCTGGTACGGGTCTGCCGTCAGCTCGCCGATGAAGGACACACGATTGTTCTGGTCGAGCAGAACGTGCGCGCAGCGCTGGCGCTGGCCGACCGTTGTTATATCGTCAACAACGGTCATATGGTCTACGAAGGTACGCCGGCCGATCTGCACGAGAACGGTTCGATCATCGAACGCTATCTGGGCGTCAAGGCTTAGTGTAAATATTTTGCCTGGGGGCAGGGCTGGATCTACGCCACGGCTGGATCCGGCCTTTTTTCCAGGTGAGCCGCAGCAAGGTGCTAAGCTATAGCCCATTTATTATCGAGACGAACCATGCAAGGGAGCGTTGACCTGCCTGGCGGCGGCACGGGCGTGCCCGCACTGGATTATGTGGCGTCCAGCCGCCTGCCCATGCCCTGGGCGATATTTGATATTCACGCCTTTGTTGAGCGTGATACGGGAAAAGAGCACATTGCGCTTTCACTGGGTGATCTTGGCACAGACGAACCTGTGCTGGCCAGGATCCATTCCGAGTGCCTGACCGGCGATGCCCTGTTCAGCCAGCGCTGCGATTGCGGCGCCCAGCTCGAGACAGCGCTGCAGCGGATCGCCCACGAGGGGCGGGGCATCCTGCTGTATTTGCGCCAGGAGGGTCGTGGAATTGGTCTGGTGAACAAGATTCGGGCCTATCAATTGCAGGATCAGGGCGCGGATACGGTCGAAGCCAACGAACGCCTGGGGTTTCCGGCGGATATGCGGCGCTACGATTTTTGTAAACCCATGCTCGATCACTTCGGGGTCCGGCGTGTGCGGCTGATGACCAATAATCCGCGCAAAGAGCGCACGCTGGAGGCGCTGGGGATCGAAGTCACCGAGCATATCCCGCTGCAGGTCAACCGTAATCCGTATAACGAGCAGTATTTGCGAACCAAAGCCCGAAAGCTCGGGCATCGTTTCAAGGAATATTTCGGCGAGGGGCCGTAAACAGAACCATGAGCGACGCCAAGTCTCAATATCGGGAAGTGATTCCGCCACACCAAGAAGCCTTCGAGGGTAGTCCGCGACAGTATCTGCGCACCGGCACGCTCGATCGCAGCCATCTTCTGGCCCTGCTCAGACTGGGCGATTTCACCAACGATGCGTTCATCGCGACGGATGCGGACGGCCTGATCAGTTATGTGAATCGCGGCGCCGAGCGTCTGTTCGGTTACAGACGCGGTCGGGTGTTGGGTCGCAGCATCCTGGATCTGCTGCCCGAGCCGACCCTGGGTGGCGATCAGCCGGATGCGCCCGGCCAGATGAGGGCCTTGCCCTTGCGCAGCGATGGACGGCGCAAGGATGGTTCCATAGTTGAAATCGAGGGCGCATCCACCCTGATGCCGGGCCTGACAGGCATGAGCCACCTGTATGTCATGCGTGCGCGGCGCACTGAAATCGACGAAGACAATCGGCGCGCGCAACTGGCGTCCCTGGTCTATCGCAATACCAGCGAGGGCATGCTGGTTCTGGATCCCAAGGGCTTCATCCTGGATGTGAATCCTGCTTTCGGCAAATTGCGTGGCCTGCACGAATCCGAGGTGATCGGGCGCCACGTGCGCATGCTCAATTCCCCGTGTCATGATCGTGATTTTTACCGTGCCATGTGGCGCAGCGTCCTCGAAACCGGCAGTTGGCAGGGCGAGCACTGGGGGCAGCACAAGAACGGCGAGCTCTATCCGGAATGGCTCAGCATCAATTCCTCGTATATCGAGGATGGTTCGGTGTTCCGGCGCGTCATGATTTTCTCGAATATTGCTGAAATCAAGCGGGCCGAGGCCACCATCTGGAAGCAGGCCAACTTCGATCGATTGACCGATCTGCCCAATCGGCAGATGTTCCACGATCGGCTTGAACAAAGCATCAAGAAATCCCAGCGCAATGGCACGAAGGTCGGGTTGCTGTTCCTCGACCTGGATCGTTTCAAAGAGATCAACGATACGCTGGGTCATGCCGTGGGCGACGATTTACTAAAAGAAGCCGCCCAGCGTCTGAACGAGTGTGTGCGCCAGAGCGATACGGTGGCGCGTCTGGGGGGTGACGAGTTCACCGTTCTGGTCGATGACGTTCGCGAGACCCGGGATATCGCGCGCCTGATCAAGAAAATCCTTGATCGCATCACTGAACCATTCCACCTGGGGGTCGAGACCGTTTTCATCTCGACCAGCATCGGCGTGACGTTTTACCCCGATGATGCCACCCAGGCCGATGTTTTGCTGAACAATGCCGATCAGGCCATGTATGTGGCCAAGAGCGAAGGGCGCAATCGCAGTTGCTACTTCACGGCATCCATGCAGGCGCAGGCGCAGACACGCATGCGTCTGGTCAACGATCTGCATCTGGCGCTGGCTCAGAACCAGTTCTCGCTTGAGTTCCAGCCGATTGTCCATCTCGGGTCGGGCGAGATCACCAAGGCGGAAACCCTGTTGCGCTGGACCCATCCGGCGCGCGGCCTGGTGCCGCCCAGTGAGTTCGTGCCGCTGGCCGAGGAAACGGGCATGGTCGGTGCGATCGGCGATTGGGTGTTTTGCGAAGCCACGCGGCAGGCACACGAATGGCGTACCCGCTATTTGCCGCAGATGCAGCTCAGCGTGAATATCTCGCCCGTGCAGTTTCGCCACGAAGGCATTGATCTGGCCTTCTGGCTCAGTCACCTTGAAACCCTGGGCATGTCCGGCTCGGGGGTGACAATCGAAATCACGGAAGGCATTCTGCTCGATTCGAGTTCGCGCATCGATGAGCAGCTCGCGGCCTTCCGGAATGCGGGCATCCAGGTCTCGCTCGACGATTTCGGGACGGGTTATTCGTCGCTGTCGTACTTGCGCAAATTCGACATCGACTTTCTGAAGATCGACCAGTCCTTTGTGTCGAACTTGGGGCGCGGTGGGCCCGACTTCGCATTGTGCGAGGCCATTATTCTGATGGCCCACAAACTAGGAATCCAGGTGATTGCCGAGGGGATTGAAACCCGCGAGCAATTCGAACTATTGCGCGCCGCCGGCTGCGATTATGGCCAGGGGTACCTGTTTTCAGTGCCCTTGCCGGCCGAACGCTTCGAGTGTTTGCTGGCCCAGTGCGAGGACGTGCGCCCGGGCTGACACTAGCGCCCTGGGCGTGGTATTGCGCCAAGGCCCGCAGGCCTGCATGGTACTATCGCCGAAGCGGAACCGAAGCGGGGCCGCGCTGATTTTTTATCAAAGGTCCTGTCATGGCCGACATCATTCCAGTCATCCGTGCGCGCTCAGGCGCGAAGTTCATCAGTTCGCAGGGCACCAAGGCCGTCAAAGACGGCATGCGCCCCGGAAAGCTGTCCGAGATTCCTGATTCAGCCCCCAAGCCGCCCTGGCTGCGAGTGCGCATTCCTGCCGGCGAACGCTACCAGGAGGTGCGCGAGATCGTCCAGACGCATCAGCTGAACACCGTCTGTGCTGAATCCAAATGCCCGAATATTGCCGAGTGCTGGGGGCGGGGCACCGCTACGCTGATGCTGATGGGCTCGGTGTGTACGCGGGCCTGCAAGTTCTGTGCGGTAAACACCGGCAATCCGCATGGCTGGCTGGATCAGAACGAACCCGCAAGCGTGGCCGATGCCGTTGCGCTGATGCAGTTGAAGTACGTTGTGCTGACCTCGGTCGATCGCGACGACCTGCTCGACGGCGGGGCCGGGCATTACGCAGACTGTATCCGGGCGATCCATGAACGGTCTCCGGAAACGGCAGTCGAGGCGCTGACGCCTGATTTCAGCGGCAGCGAAGCCTGTGTGGCCAAGGTTCTGGATGCGGGTCTGACGACCTTTGCGCAAAACATCGAAACCGTCGAACGCCTGACCCACGATGTACGCGACATACGCGCGGGGTATCGCCAGACGCTGGACGTGCTGGCGTTCGCGAAACGACACGCCCCGGGCACCCTGACCAAGACCAGCATGATGCTGGGCCTGGGCGAGTCCGCTGCGGAAATCGAGCAGGCCATGGACGACATCCGTGCGGCGAACGTCGATATCCTGACCTTTGGCCAATACATGCGTCCGACTCAGCACCACCTGCCCGTGCACCGTTATGTGACACCCGACGAATTCAAGGCCTATCGCGACCTGGGTTTGTCCAAGGGCTTTCGCGAGGTGGTGTCCGGCGCGCTGGTGCGCTCCAGCTACCGTGCCGAGCAGGTGCTGGCGCACAACAACGTCGGCCTCTAGACCATTATTATGTCTAGGCCTGCCTATTCGGGTTTGTGCACGTGATCCAGGGTCTGCAGGGCCAGCGCTGAGTGCGCGTAGGCGCCGCCGGCCCGCATTTCGGCTGCCACCCAGATCGCCTCCATGATTTCCGCATCGCTCGCGCCGGCCTTTGAGGCGCCCTCGGTGTGCCCCTTGATGCAATATGGGCATTGGGTGACGTGGGCGACTGCAACGGCAATCAGCTGCTTGGTCTTGACGTCCAGCGCGCCTTGCGCGAATACCGCACGGCTGAATGCCTTGAAGGCGGCCAGAGGCTCGGGGGCGAGGTCAGCACGCTTTTTGGCAATTTCCTTGGTCGCTGCGGGGTACATCGCTTGGTCCATGACGGGGCTCCTGGAAAATAATTGATGAAGCCCCATCATAGACCCCGATAGGCCGGGCCCGTTTGAATGCCTTGCTTTTTGTGGTGGTACTGGGCGCCCGGCGCATGCAGGGACACCCCATGGCGGGCCACTGCGGCGATAATAGCGATATCAATCAGGAGGTCCCATATGTCGATTCGAACCATTACCCGCATATTGCCGGCCCAGGCCACCCAGGATGGTGCCGGGGTGCATCTGCTGCGCGCGCTGGGGCATGCGCAGGGGACACGCCTTGACCCGTTTCTGATGCTTGATGCTTTTTCCTCAGACGATCCCCAGGATTACATTGCCGGCTTCCCGGCGCATCCGCACCGTGGGTTCGAGACAGTGACCTATATTGTCGATGGCCATATGCGCCACCGTGATCATCTGGGCAACGAGGGTGATCTGAAGGCGGGTGGCGTGCAGTGGATGACGGCAGGGCGCGGCATCATCCACGAGGAAATGCCCCAGCAGGAAAACGGCCTGCTGCGCGGTTTCCAGATCTGGTTGAACCTGCCTGCGGCCACAAAGATGCAGCCTGCCCACTATCGCGATATTCCGGCGGAAAGTATCCCGGTGGCCGAACTGTCCGGTGGGGGATTCGTCAAATTGATTGCCGGCACGCTATCGGTTCAGGACCACGAGTTAGTCGGGCCCGAGCAGGGCGGGGCCACCCAGCCGATCATTGCGGACATCAGCCTGGCCGCAGGGCAGTCGCTGGATCTGCCAGTCCCCGAAGGCCATCAGGCGATGGTGTATGCCTTTGAGGGCTCGCTTGCGACCAAACAGGGCGCAGTCGGCAGCGGCCACAGCGTTTTGTTGGGCGATGGGTCGGCACTGAGCATGACAGCGGGCGAGCAGGGCGTGCGTGTACTGCTATTGGCGGGCAAGCCTCTGAACGAACCCATTGCCCAGTATGGCCCCTTTGTGATGAACACACAGGCGGAAATCGAGCAGGCGCTGGCCGACTATCGCGACGGCGTATTGGCGGCCTGAAACAGGTGAGGATAAAACAGACCGCCACGGGGGGGCGGCCTGTGTGTTTACCTGTGGTGCCCGTGATGGTGTTTTCCATGGCCACGGTGCCCCTTGTGCTTACCCCTGTGGCCACGATAGTGCTTGTGACGGTCGTAGCGCGCGCGCTCGACATGGCCGCCGTACCACCTGTGATATCGCGGCGTGGGCGCAATAACGATTGCGGGCGGGCGGTAATAAGCACGCGGTGGTGGTGGGGGCTCGTACCAGTAGCCTGGGCCTGAATAGATGATTCCGGGTATGCCAATGGAAATCCCCACGGAAACCTCGGCCGTTGCTGTTTGGGCGGTACCCAGGGTCAGCAGCGCCGCAATGGCAAGTGCGTATTTCTTCATGAGATTTATCCGGTTGCTACGATGGCTTCATTGTTGCAGTCGGGTGTGTGGCAATCATGGGGCGATTGTGGAGAATCGCTTCAAATTAATACTGCCCGCCGTAATTCCCGGCCCCTGGTCACGTTTACACACCTGCGTACATTGGCAGAGGGTGCCGACGTCGGACAATATTTGCTGAAAAGCTACAGTTGAGGATCCCTTGCGCGACGGCGGTCTATACTTCGCCTACGACATATATGGGGGAAAGAATGGATCAGGATTCGACAGTCATCGATGCCACGGCCACCGGTGGGCAAGGGGATCAACAGCGTCTGAAAACAATCACTCTGGTGGTGTATGCGCTGCAGGCTGCGGCCTTTCTGGTTGGAATCACCAGTATCGTGGCCATTATCGTCAATTATGTAAAGCGCAGCGATGTTCAGGGGACATGGCTGGCATCGCATTTTCGCTGGCAGATCCGCACGTTCTGGTTCAGCGTGCTGTGGTCCATTATTGGCCTGGCGACGATGTTCATCGCTGTGGGCTACCTCATTTTGCTGGCGGACGTGGTCTGGGTGATTTATCGGATCGTGAAGGGCTGGCTGCGCTTGATGGACAACAAGCCCATGTACGCAAACGCCTGAGGGCGTCTGCGCAGCCCGGGCCTCAGGCCGACGCCGGGTATTGATTGAAAAACGCCAGGGTGCGTTCCTGCGCCAGGGTCGCCGATTCCTCGTGGAACGAGGCACGTTCCTCGCAGCCGAAGCCGTGCCCGGCATCGGCATAGGTATGGATTTCGACATTGGACTGGGCCTTGCGGATGGCCTCGATGTCGGCGGCGGGGATGGACGTATCATGCATGCCGAAGTGCATTTGCACCGGAATATTTGGGGTGTCGTCCTTTGCCTTCGCAATGCCCCCGCCATACCAGCATGAGGCAGCCGTGAACAGCGGGCTGTGGCAGGCGGCCATCCAGGCGATTGTGCCACCCCAGCAATAGCCCACGACCACAGGCAGGGCAGCCCCGCTGACGGCTTGTGCCGCCGCCTCGACATCCATCAGGGTCTGCTCGGCGGGGATTTTATTTCGCAGTGCCAGCCCTTGCTGAATGCCTGCCTGATCGTATCCCAGCTCGACACCGGGTTCGACCCGGTCAAAGAGCGCCGGGCAGATTGCGCGGTACCCTTGCGCGGCGAACTGATCGGTGACCTGCCGCATGTGGTGGTTCACGCCAAAGATCTCCTGGATCACCACAATACTGCGTGAGGCGTCCTCCGGGCCTGCGATATAGGCGTTCAGGGTGTGTTTGTCGTGGGTTTCGAGCTGGATATTCATGATAAGGCTGGCCTGTCAGGATAATGGGTCGGTTGATTGTAGTTCCCCGGACTCAGGGCACTTTGGCGCGCCATGCTTCGGTGTCGAATTTTTCCTCGATCAGCCGTTCGGCCGCCGCCAGTTCGGATGGCAGCAAAGTGCCCGTGCGCAGGCCGTGGCGCCTGCGGAACGTTTCGACGATCTGGCTGATGATGTCCTCGCGCGGCAGGCCCGTCTGGCTGCGCAGGGGATCGACTCGTTTGGCAGCCGAAGTCGTCCCCTTGTCAGATAGTTTTTCACGGCCAATGCGCAGCACCTGCAGCATTTTTTCGGCATCAATGTCGTAGGCCATGGTGACGTGGTGCAGCACCGCGTTGCCACGATAGGCCTGCGCCGCCCCGCCGATCTTGCCGCCCTCTGAAGTGATGTCGTTCAGCGGCTGATACCAGGCCTTGATACCGAGTTCGCCCAGGGCTTCGAGTATCGAGGCATCCATGTAGGCGTAGGATTCGCGGAAGTTCATGCCTGCAATCAGGGTGCGCGGCGCGTAGATCGAGTAGGTGATCGTATTGCCCGGTTCAACGAACATGGCGCCGCCGCCGCTGATGCGGCGCACAAGCTGAATACCGTGTCGCTGTGCGGCCTCGGTATCGATTTCGTTCCTGACTGATTGAAAAATACCGATCACTACAGCCGGCGCCGCCCATTCCCAGATGCGCAGCGTAGGCGCGCGCCGCCCGGCCGCGACTTCATCAAGCAGCACTTGGTCCAGCGCCATATGCTGCAGGGGCATTTGCGGGGCGGTGTGGATCAGTTCCCAGTCGTGGTCCTGCCAGTTGCTGCGCGTCAGGTCGGTATTCATGCCAGGGCCCTCTGGACGACGATTCCGATGCCTTCGATCGTGATGCCGAACATCTCGGTGGTCGGCCCCAGGGCGGCCTGTGCCGCCTGCTCCAGTTGCTGCGAGCCGGCATCGCAGGGCAGGCCTTCCAGTGCAGCGTTGATGGCATCCAGAGTTTCAGGGGGTTCCATAAAGAAATCGCCCGACAGGCGCACGTCGCGCAGGCAGCCGTCAAGGACACGCAGATCGACTACGACCAGCTTGCCTTGAGGAATCTTGTACTCGCCATGGCATGCCCTGGCATGTGATGGGTGATTGCGTGTGGTCATAGCCTCTGTCGCCTGGTGATGAATCCGGATGGCGATAGTTTACCGCCCGCACGCCCCGCAAACCTGCTTTTGCCGTGTGGATATGGGACGCACAAATGAACACAGGCCGCCTGCAGGCGACCTGTGTTCAGGCGGGAACGGCTTGCGGGCCGTTCCTCGGGATCGCGTGATCAGGCTGTGGCAGCCGCCTGCTTGCGCTGACCCAGCAGTGACAGGGCCGTGTCTTCGATCATGTCTTCCTGGCCGCCGACCATGCCGCGACGCCCCATTTCGACGAGAATTTCGCGGGCCGGAATGCCGTATTTCTTTTCGGCACGCTTGGCAAACAGCAGGAAAGAGCCATAGACCCCGGCGTAACCCAGGGTCAGGGCGTCGCGGTCGATGCGGATGGGGAAGTCCATCATGGGCACGACCAGATCCTCGGCCACGTCCTGAATCTTGAATACGTCCACGCCGGTGTCGACGCCCATCAGGTCCAGCACAGCGACCAGGACTTCCATCGGTGTGTTGCCGGCCCCGGCGCCCAGCCCGGCGCAGGCGGCGTCAATGCGGGTGGCGCCGGCTTCGATCGCAGCGATGCTGTTGGCAACCCCCATGGCCAGGTTGTGGTGACCGTGAAAGCCCAGTTCGGTTTCGGGCTTCAGGGCATCACGCACGGCCAGCAGGCGTTCCCGTACGGTTTCAGGCAGCAGGTGGCCGGCCGAATCCGTGACATAGATGCAGTTGGCGCCGTAGCTTTCCATCAGCTTGGCCTGTTCGGCCAGACCGGCTGGGCTGTTCATGTGGCTCATCATCAGAAAGCCCACCGTGTCCATGCCCAGGCGGCGCCCTTCGGTGATGTGCTGCTGCGACACATCGGCTTCTGTGCAATGGGTGGCGACACGGATGGTGTGCACACCCAGGTCGTGCGCCATGCGCAGGTGATCCGTGGTTCCGATGCCCGGCAGCAGCAGGGCGGAGACCTTGCCGCGCTTGACCACAGGCAGCACCGCTTTCAGGTAGTCCTCGTCCGAATGTGCGGAAAACCCGTAATTGATGGATTCGCCGCCCAGGCCGTCCCCGTGGGTGACCTCGATCATGGGCATGCCGGCTTCGTCCAGGCCCTGGGCCACGGCGCGCATCTGATCCAGGGTGATCTGATGTTGCTTGGGGTGCATGCCATCGCGCAGCGTCATGTCGTGCAGCGTGATTTTCTTGGTGATTGCATTCATGGCGAACTCCTTAATTGGCTGCCGGGGCGGTCTGGGACGCGCTGCTTTGCATGTGCTCGGCCATCAGTTCGGCCGTGCGGGCCGCAGCGGCCGTCATGATGTCCAGGTTCCCCGAAAATTTCGGCAGATAATCGCCCAGGCCTTCGATTTCCAGATAGACCGATACGCGCCGGCCATCAAAGACCGGGCCGTTCACCAGGCGGTAGCCCGGGACGTATTTCTGTACCTGTTCCAGCATCTGGTGGATGGAATCGGTGATGGCGGCCTCGTCGGGATCGGTTTCCGTCAGGCAATGCACGGTATCGCGCATGATCATTGGGGGATCGGCCGGATTCAGGATGATGATGGCCTTGCCCTTTTTGGCGCCGCCCACCTGTTCCACCGCGCCTGCAGTGGTGCGCGTGAACTCGTCAATATTTTTCCGGGTGCCGGGGCCTGCCGAACGCGAGGATACGGTGGCGATGATTTCCCCATACTCAACGGGCTGCACGCGGGAAATGGCATGCACCATGGGGATGGTCGCCTGACCACCGCAGGTGACCATATTGACGTTTTTCTGATCCTGCTCGACCAGGCCGGCCAGATTCACAGGCGGCACACAAAACGGGCCGATGGCCGCAGGCGTCAGGTCGATCATGCGCACGCCCAGTGCGGTCAGCTTGTCGGAATTAGCCTGGTGCACATAGGCGCTGGTGGCGTCGAAGGCAAAGCGGATATTGTCCGCCTGCACGTGGGGCAGCAGACCGTCCACCCCCTGGTCGGAGGTCTTCAGGCCCAGTTCGCGGGCCCGCTTCAGGCCGTCGGATTCCGGGTCGATGCCCACCATCCAGACCGGCTCGATCCAGTCGCTGCGCATCAGCTTGGCCAGCAGGTCGGTCCCGATGTTTCCTGGACCGATGATGGCGGCCCGAAACTTGTTTGTCATGTCGAACTCCTAATGATCAGAGCGTGAAAATAGGGTCATGGGAGGCGCGCTCACTTGCCCATGAGACTCAACAGCGCCATCGATATTGGCGGTATATAGGTAATCAGCATCAGGATGAGCAACATGGATCCGATGAATGCCATGGCGCCTCCTGCTGCTTTTTCCAGACTGATGTTGCCGATCCGGGCCCCCACGAACAGGTTGACCCCTACCGGCGGTGTCACCATGCCGATCGCCAGGTTGACGATGATCACGATGCCGAAGTGAACGGGATCGACGCCCACGGCCATGACCACTGGCAGCAGAATCGGCGTGAGGATGATGATGGCGGCCAGCGTTTCCATGAACATGCCGACAAACAGCAGCAGCACGTTGATCAACAGCAGGATCAGGATATGGCTGTCGGTCAGGCTGACCATGGCTTCAGCGATCATCGTGGGAATGCGTTCGATCGTCAGAATGCGGCCAAAGATCGTTGCAGTGCCCACAATCACGATCACGGTGGCGGAGGTCAGCGCGGATTCGGCGATCACGCGGTATAGGTCCTTCCACTTCAGTTCGCGGTGGATAAATACCCCGACCACGAAACCGTAGATCACGCCCACGGCGGCGGCTTCGGTGGGGGTGAAGATTCCACCATAGATCCCGCCAAGTATGATCAGGGGAACGGCCAGGGCCCATTTCGCATCCCAGATCGTGGCCAGGATTTCGCGGCCAGTGTAGCGGCGGTCTTCGCCGGTATAGCCGCGCTTGCGGGCGCCGAACCAGGCCACGGCAATCAGGCCGATGCCGATCAGCAGGCCGGGAATGATACCGGCGATGAACATCTCGGTGATCGACACATTGGCCGACACGGCATAGATGATCATGGGGATGCTGGGTGGGATGATGATGCCGATGCTGCCGGCCGAAGCCAGCAGACCGATTGACCAGCCTTTGTCGTACCCGGCCTTGGACATGGCCGGCAGCATGATGCCGCCGATTGCCGCCACGGTGGCCGGGCCCGAGCCCGAAATGGCGGCAAAGAACATGCAGGTCACGATGGCGATAATCGCCAGCCCGCCGGTATAGCGTCCGAAAAATACAGACCCGACGTTCAGCAGACGGCGCGACAGGCCGCCGTGGCCCATCAGGTCACCCGCCAGGATAAAGAAGGGCACTGCCATCAGGGGAAATGAGTCAATCGAGGTGACCAGACCCTGGGCGATGAAGCTGCTGCTGACCTTGCCGCTGTAGATCAGGGCGAGTGCCGAGGCCAGGCCCAGCGAAATGGCGACCGGAACGGCCGCGACGAGCAGGGCGATGAATGAACCGAATAGAAGTAGCGACACCATGGCTCAGGCCTCCTGTCCGATGCTGCGTACTTCCTCGGCGATGGCCTGGAGCAAGCGGATGACCACCAGGCCAAAGCTGATGGTGGGAGCCAGATAGATCCAGCCCATGTAGATGCCCAGCGACGAGGATTTCTGGCCGAAACCGAAAATCTTCATGGACAGCGCCCAGCCTTCCTTCATGACCAGAAAGGCGAATAGGCCGAACATCAGGTAGGCAAAGATGTGTAGATAGTGCTGAGGCTTGCCCGACAGTCGTTCGCTGACGGCCGTCACGCAGATGTGGGCTTTGCGCTTTACACCGTAGCTGACACCCAGGTAGGTGGCCCAGATAAAGCAATATCGTGCCAGTTCCTCGGACCAGGTCAGGGAATCGGACATGACATAGCGCATGAAGACCTGTGCACCGATCAAAAGCGACATGGCCGACAGCAAGAGGACGAGCAACGTCTCCTCGAAGTGATCATCGATCAGCTTGAGCATCGTAGTGTTCCTGTGTTTAGCGGAGTCCCACCCCGCCTGTCAACAGGCCAGGGGCGGGGTGGGGCAGCGTGCTGCATGCAGAAATGGGCGCAGGGTGACCGCGCGCCCGTAGCGGGTGTGGGTCAGCCGTTGATTTCGGCGACGATGGCGTCTACGATTTCAGGTCCGATCTTTTCCTTGACCATGTCCTGGATCGGGCCCATGCGGTTGGCAAAGGCGGCGTGTTCCTCGGGGGTCAGGTCGATGATCTGCACGTCCGGCATGTTTTCGACGGCGTGTTCGTCAGCCTTGACAGCCAGATCGCGTTGATAGGCGGTGGCATCCAGAACGACTTGGTCAAAGATCGCGCGATCCTCGTCGCTGAAGCTGTTGTAGACGTCCGGGTTGATCAGCAGCGGCCACGGGGAATACACGTGATTCGTACGGGTGATATATTTCTGAACCTCGTAGAACTTCATGTCGTAAAACAGATTGATGGGGCCTTCCTGCGCATCGAACGTGCCTTGCTGCAGGGCGGTGAACAGTTCGCCGAAAGCCAGGGGTGCGGGGTTGGCGCCTTCTGCCTTCCAGGCGGCGATGTGCACCTCGTTTTCCATGGTGCGCATTTTCATGCCTTCCAGGTCTGCAGGGCTGCGGATGGGTTTGACGTTATTGGTCAGTTGACGGAAGCCGTTTTCCCAGTAGGTCAGGCCCTTGATGCCGACCTGGCCCAGGCTGTCGAGCAGGTCCTTGCCGATCTTGCCATCCAGCACGCGATACACGCCGGGGCGATCCTTGAACATAAAAGGGATGTCCAGTGCAAAGAATTGCGGGTTGAAGGCCCCCAGAACGGCGGACGACACAAAGGACATGTCCAGATTGCCCAGCTGGATGCTTTCGATCTGTTCGCGTTCGCTGCCCAGCTGCGAGCTGGGGAAGATCTGGACGGTGATGCGTCCGTCGGTCTTTTCCTTCAGTTCCTTGGCCATGAATTCCAGTGCATGGTGGCCGGTGCTGGTCGTCGCGGACGAGTGGGCGGCCTTCAGTACCGTTTGCGCGCCGGCCATCGTCGGTGCGCCCAGGCTGAATGCCAGGGCAGCCAGGCCTGAGGCGAGAAGGGTTTTGCGGACGAAACGCCCGGGTAATGCCGTGAGTGTCTTCATGTCTACTCCGTGGGAAGTCCTGTGACGCCCGACGGGCGTTTTCAGGAACGGTATGGTCATGGGTCAAAGCCTTGACCTGGTGAGAATTCATTGGCGCTGGACCGATCGCGCGCGATCAGTTGGACACGTGAACAAATTGTAGATTAATATTAATTTTCTTTCAACAGTTGAGATCTA
>JAKDMO010000269.1 GCA_030452305.1 Alcaligenaceae bacterium
CTAGTGTACCGCCTTGCTGCAAGAGCGGGGAAGGCACGAGAAGCCCCCGGCCGGTCGGCCGGGGGAACTGCGGTGACGCTGGATCAGGCCTCGACAGTATTGGCCACCGACGTGAAGTCCTCGATCTGGTCGAAGTTCATGTAGCGGTAGATATCGTCGCTGTTCTGTGCCAGCACGCCCATATCGGCCAGGTACTCTTCGCGGGTCGGAATACGGCCCAGGCGCGAGCAGATTGCAGCCAGTTCAGCCGAGCCCAGAAAGACGTTGGCATTTTTGCCTAGCCGGTTCGGGAAGTTCCGGGTGCTGGTCGAGAACACCGTAGCACCTTCGCGGACCTGCGCCTGGTTGCCCATGCACAGCGAGCAGCCCGGCATTTCCATCCGGGCACCGGCCGTGCCGAAGGTACCGTAGTGGCCCTCCTTGGTCAGCTCGCCGGCATCCATCTTGGTCGGCGGGGCGACCCAGAGCTTCGAGGGCAGATCGCGCTTGCCGTCGAGCAGCGTGGCTGCGGCGCGGAAGTGGCCGATATTGGTCATGCAACTGCCGATGAAGACCTCGTCGATGGCCGTGCCGGACACCTCAGAGAGTGTTTTCACGTCGTCGGGATCGTTCGGGCAGGCAACGATGGGTTCGTGGATGTCGGCCAGATCGATCTCGATCACCGCTGCGTAGTCGGCGTTCGCGTCGGGCTCGACCAGTTGGGGATCGGCCAGCCAGGCTTCCATGCCCTTGATGCGGCGCGTCAGTGTGCGAGGATCCTCGTAGCCATTGGCGATCATCCATTTCAGCAGCGTGATGTTGCTGTTCAGGTACTCGATGATCGGTTCCTTGTTCAGTCGCACCGTGCAGGCGGCGGCCGATCGTTCGGCCGAGGCGTCCGACAGTTCGAAAGCCTGTTCGATTTTCAGATCAGGCAGCCCTTCGATTTCGAGAATCCGGCCTGAAAAGATATTCTTTTTGCCTTTCTTTTCGACCGTCAGCATCCCCTGCTTGATGGCATACAGCGGGATTGCGTTGACCAGGTCACGCAGGGTGACGCCGGGCTGCATCGCGCCCTTGAAGCGCACCAGCACCGATTCAGGCATATCCAGCGGCATGACGCCGGTGGCGGCGGCAAATGCCACCAGGCCCGAGCCGGCCGGAAAGCTGATGCCGATCGGGAAACGGGTGTGCGAGTCGCCGCCTGTGCCGACGGTATCGGGCAGCAGCATGCGATTGAGCCACGAGTGGATGATGCCGTCGCCCGGACGCAGCGAAACGCCGCCGCGCGTGCTGATGAAGTCAGGCAGTTCGTGGTGAGTCTTGACGTCCACGGGTTTCGGGTAGGCTGCGGTATGGCAGAAGGACTGCATCACCAAATCGGCCGAGAAACCGACGCAGGCCAGATCCTTGAGTTCGTCGCGCGTCATGGGGCCGGTGGTGTCCTGGCTACCCACTGAGGTCATGCGCGGCTCGCAGTAGGTTCCTGGGCGCACGCCCTGGCCCTCGGGCAGGCCGCAGGCGCGCCCGACCAGTTTTTGTGCAATCGAAAAGCCCTTGCCACTGTCTGTAGGGTTTTCGGGCAGGCGGAACAGCGTGGTGGGCGGCAGGCCTAGTGAAATACGGGCCTTTGCGGTCAGGCCGCGCCCGATGATCAGGGGAATCCGCCCACCGGCCCGCACTTCGTCGAGCAGGACTTCGGACTTCAGCTGGAATTCCGAAATTACCCGGCCGTTTTTCAGGGCCTTGCCCTCATAGGGGCGCAGTTCGATCACGTCGCCCATGTTCATGTCCGAGACGTCGAGCTCGATCGGCAAGGCGCCGGAGTCTTCCATGGTGTTGTAAAAAATCGGAGCGATCTTGTTGCCCAGGCAGACACCACCGTAGCGCTTGTTCGGGACGAAAGGGATGTCTTCGCCGGTATGCCAGATCACCGAGTTGGTCGCGGATTTGCGCGACGAGCCGGTGCCCACCACGTCTCCGACGTAGGCCACCAGATGACCCCGGGCCTTCAGTTCGTTGATGAAATTGATGGGGCCGACTTTGCCCGGTGCATCGGGCTCGATGCCGTCGCGTGGGTTTTTCAGCATCGCCAGTGCGTGCAAGGGGATGTCCGGGCGGCTCCAGGCATCCGGGGCGGGCGACAGGTCATCGGTATTGGTTTCGCCGGTGACCTTGAATACCGTCATCGTGATGCTTTGCGGGACTTCTGCGCGGCTGGTGAACCATTCGGCATCCGCCCAGCTTTGCAAGACGGCCTGTGCCTGCGCATTGCCCGCCTTGGCTTTTTCCTCGACGTCGTGGAAGGCGTCAAAGATCAACAGGGTTTTCTTCAGGCCTTCGGCTGCCGTGGCGGCGAGGGTGGGGTGCTCGAGCAGTTCGATCAGCGCGCTGATGTTGTAGCCGCCCAGCATGGTGCCCAGCAGTTCGGTGGCGTGTTTGGCGTCGATCAGAGGACAGACTTCGTTTCCCAGGGCCACAGCGGCCAGATAAGACGCCTTGACGCTGGCGGCCTCATCCACGCCTGCCGGCACGCGGTGGGTGAACAGATCCAGCAGGAAAGATTCCTCGCCTTTGGGCGGGTTCTTTAGCAGTTCGATCAATTCGGCGGTTTGGTGGGCCGTCAGCGGAAGCGCGGGAATCCCCATTGCTTCGCGCGCGGCGGCTTCGGTACGGTAAGAATCCAGCATGGTAGCGAGCCCTTGATAGCGGGTTGATGATTGATGTTGATGTATTTGCTTGCGGTATTTTACGGGCTGGGGCGTATTCCGGCAA
>JAKDMO010000270.1 GCA_030452305.1 Alcaligenaceae bacterium
ATTGCGATCATATGAATCGGGCAATTCGATGAACCCCCGATTGCGGCAGCGGTCACCACCGCATTTTCAAAAGCCTGCTTGGTCATGATGTCGGAGGGGCGTAGGTTCTCGTCCACCATGCCCACAATACGACGACCGGTTTCGTAGGCCATCCAGTTCCGTTCCCGATAGGGTGCGGGGACGGCCGCACAACCAGGCAAGGACATGCCGAGCGCCTCGGCCAGAGAGTTCATGGACAAAGCGGTGCCCATGGTATTGCAATGCCCGATCGACGGCGCCGAGGCGGCCGCGATACCCATGAAATCGTTATAGTCGATATCCCCGGCGGATAGACGCCGACGGGCCTCCCAAATCACGGTTCCCGAGCCAGCGAGCTTTCCATCCCACCAGCCGTCCAGCATAGGGCCGCCCGACAGGACAATTGCAGGAATATTGACCGTCGCCGCACCCATCAGGCAGGCAGGCGTCGTTTTATCACAGCCCGTCGTCAAAACCACACCATCGATCGGATAGCCATGCAGAACCTCGACCAGACCCAGATAGGCCAGGTTCCGGTCGATGGCTGCGGTCGGACGTTTGCCTGTCTCCTGAATCGGATGCATCGGGAACTCCATGGGGATCCCGCCTGCATCACGTATGCCATCGCGTACCCGCTTGGCCAAGTCGATGTGATGGCGATTGCATGGGCATAGATCCGAGCCTGTCTGAGCGATGCCGATAATGGGTTTTCCCGACTGAAGCTCCTCGCGCGTAATCCCGTAATTCATATATCGTTCGACATACATGGCTGTCATGCCGGGATCATCCGGATTGTTGAACCAGCGCCGGCTGCGCAATATGGGTTTTTCAGGGGTAGACATAAAACGCCTTTCCAAAAAATAGACTGACGGGACGTAGCCAAGCCACCGATGCACTATCGGTGGCTTGGCTGAACAACAATAGCGCCTTTTTATTGGGCGTTCTTCGCAGCCTGCATGACTTCATCGACCGTCTCGGGTCCGATTTCCGTACGCAGCTTCGCCACAATCGGTTCAAGCGTCGTCCGGATCTTTTCTTTTTCCTCGGCAGAGAACTTCGATACCTTTACGCCTTGGTCCTTGATGTACTGCAGGGCATTGCTGTCGGCTTCACGACTGATTTTGCGTTGATAGGCCTGGGATGTTTTGGCAGCCTGCTTGAGGACATCCTGCTCATCCGCAGTCAGGCCATCCCACCAGCGCTTTGAAGCCAGCAATACAAAAGGCGTATAGACGTGATTGGAAATCGTCAGATAGGGCTGAACCTCATAGAATTTACTGGTTTTGATCGTACTGAGCGGGTTCTCCTGACCATCGACCGTTTTGGTCTCCAGGGCAGTAAACAGCTCGGTGAACGGCATTGGAATGGCATTGGCACCCAGGCCATTGAAAACCGCCAGGGCTACTTCGTTTTGCATCACACGCAGCTTGATCCCCTTGATGTCCTCCATCTTTGAGATTTCATGACGCGAATTGGTGATATTGCGAAAGCCATTTTCCCAATACAGCAGACCGATCAGGCCTTTTTCAGGCAGTGTGTCGAGGAGCTTTTGACCGGCTGGCCCGTCCAACACCGCATCAGCCACTTTCTCGTTGTCAAACAGGAAGGGCAGATCGAACACGCCGAATCCCTTGACCAGGCCAGCCAAGGGGGCCGTAGATACAAAAGTGATTTCTTGGGACCCACCGATCAATGCATTCTGCATTTGCTCATCTGAGCCCAGCGACCCGTTACCGTAGGTCTTGACCTTCATCTTGCCATCGCTGAGCTTGCCGACTTCCTCGGCAAAGAACCGCACTGCATGGCCGCTGGGGCTGGAATCAGCTAGGCCGTAACCAAAACGGATGATTTGCGAATTAATATCCTTCGCCATCACCGACGTGCCGGCAAGCCCCATTGTCATGGCCGCAGCCAGACCCAACACCGAAGCCTTGAGGCTCATACGTTTTTTCATATCCATTGTCATTGCTCTCCGTCCTATCAAATGAGTACCGGTTTGCCTGCACCGCAGCCGTGCCACGGTCTGTGCGCTCCGGCTTCTAGTAAAACCACTCCAAGGGGGTCAGTATGATTTGCGGGAAAATCACCATCAGGACAACCAGAATGGTGTAGGTAATGACGTACGGCATGACCCCCTTAATCACGTCCTCCATCCGAACCCGCGCAACCCCGCACACCACGTTCAACACCGTACCCACCGGGGGCGTCAGCAAGCCCACACACCCGACGATGACAAAAATCACGCCAAAATAAATCGGGTCGATCCCTGCTTTTTCGATCACCGGCATCATCACTGGCGCCAGGATGAGAATCGTTGGGGTCAGATCCATGGCGGTGCCGATCACCGTCAGCAATATCACGATGCAGAACATCAACAGAGTCGGAGAATCCGTCAATGGCCCCAATAGATCGATGAGCTGAGCGGGCAGATCAGCCAGCGTGATCATGTAGGATGTCACGAGCGCGGCGGCGACCAGATACATCACAACACTGGTCGTCCGGGCCGTATTGACAAGAATCTGATAGAGGGTCTGCAGATTGATTTCACGGTAGACGACAATGCCCACCAGCAGCGCATAGGCCGTTGCAACCGCCCCGGCCTCGGTCGGCGTAAAGATGCCGCCACGCAACCCACCGATAATGATGACCGGCAGAAACAATGCCCAGATGGATTCCTTGAATGCACCAATCCGGACGGCTGCGCTTTCTTTTGGCGCCATCTTGATGCCTGTCGA
>JAKDMO010000271.1 GCA_030452305.1 Alcaligenaceae bacterium
TGTTGATGGCCTCGCTAGATTTCACACTGACCACCATTCCCCCCATCGGGCCCAGAACGCCTGTGGTGGCACAGCGTAGTTCTTCGAGGTCATCGGCCTCGGGAAACAAGCAGTGATAACACGGTGCCTCGTCGCGGCGCAGATCATAGACACTGATCTGGCCGGAAAACTTGATCGCAGCACCCGAGACCAGTGGCTTGCGATGGGCCACACAGGCGCGGTTGATGGCATGGCGGGTGGCAAAGTTATCGCAGCAGTCCAGCACCAAATCCACCCCGGCGACCAGCTCCGACAGCCGCGCACCCTCTAGGCGCTCGACGCAGGTCTGGATCTGAATATCAGGATTGATGGCCGCCAGCGCCTGCCTGCCGGACTCGGCCTTGGCCTGCCCCAGGCGCCCGGTCGTGTGCAGAATCTGGCGCTGCAGATTGCTGAGTTCGACCACATCATCATCGGCCAGAATAAGGCAGCCCACACCGGCAGCCGCCAGATACGCTGCGGCCGGCGAACCCAGCCCGCCCACTCCGACCACCAGAACCCGGGCCGCCAACAGGCGGTCCTGGCCCTCTATGCCGAACTCATCGAGCAACACATGACGCGCATAGCGCATCAGTTGTGCATCGTCCATCACTGCACCTTGATTAATCCCTGAGGAGTAATCCGATAGCGTTCGACAGTCGTATCAGGGATGCTCAGCGTTTTTTTTTCAGCCTCGCCCTCATCGGCGGCCGATGCTGCGTTTTCCTCGGCCTTGGCCCGGTGTGCAAGCACCTGCGCCGGGTCCGACTTCATGACCGGGCGACCTTGCAGCAGGTTGATGCCCTGCTGAAGCTGCCAATCATCGCTGCCCCCGAACTCGAACATCTTGATTTCGCCTTCTACGAAATCGCCTTCGGCATCGGGAACCGCCGCCCCCTCGGTCATATTGTCGAGGTGATGCTGCAGGTCAACCTCGCGCTGCATATGGAACAGGTTGCCTGCGGCGCTATCGTCCACGATATGGTCGGGCACCACGCCAGTGACCTGGATTGAACGCCCGCTGGGGGTGTAGTAGCGCGCGGTAGTCAGCTTGATCCCCGTATCGCTGCTAAGTTGCAGCACCGACTGGACGGAACCTTTGCCAAACGTACGATTGCCCAGAATCTGTGCGCGCTTGTGATCCTGCAACGCGCCCGCCACGATTTCCGAGGCCGAGGCCGATCCGACATTGACGAGCACCACGATAGGCACCGTACGGGCCCATTTGGGCGGCGCCCCCGCATCCGAATCGGGCGAGAGCCCATGAGGACTCGAGAGTCGGCGAGCGTAGAATTCCTCGTTCGAGGACGGAATGCGCCCCTTGGTCGACACAACCAGTTTGCCGGGTTCGAGGAAAGCCGACGATACGCCGATGGCACCATCCAGCAGCCCGCCCGGGTCGTTGCGCAAATCCAGGACCAGGCCCTTGGGTGTGGACTTTCCGCCCAGATCATCGAGCATGCGCACCAAATCGGCCGTCGTGCGATCCTGAAACTGGATGATCCGCACATAAGCGATATCATCGTCGAGCATCTTGCCGCGAACGCTGCGGGTCTTGATCATCTCGCGCACGATATGGAATTTCAGCGGCTTGGGGCTGCCCACGCGCTGGATGGTCAGGTCGATCGAGGTGTTTGGCTCACCGCGCATTTTCTTGACGGCATCGTTCAGTGTCATTCCCTTGGTCGGCTCGCCATTGATATGAGTGATCAGGTCACCGGTCAGGATGCCCGCGCGCGCTGCCGGAGTATCCTCGATCGGCGCGATGACCTTGGGCATGCCGTCTTGGGTGCCGATCTCGATCCCCAACCCGCCGAAGCCGCCCCGGGTAATGTCCTGCATCTGCTTGTAGGCTTCCTCGTCCAGATACACAGAATGCGGATCCAGGTCTGTGAACAGCCCCTTGATCGCATCATCGATCAGTTGCTTGTCGGCCACAGGCTCGACATAACTGGACTTGATCGCCCCATAGACGTTGGCAAACTGCTGCAAAGCCTTCAAGGGCAGCGGCTCGTTTCGCTGGGCAGATGCGCTAATCGCCAGACTGACCAACATCCCCCCCATGACGCCCAGAAGGATCCATCCTAAAGCCCTAAATCTGCGAGTGCCCATGCACGTTCCCGATATGTTTTCAGAAATTGCCGACAAGACGGCTGAGTGTAGATAGTAACGAAATTATCAAGGCCTGAGCCAAAGCTGTGGGTTGATCGGTGCGCCGTCATGCCGGATTTCGAAATACAGACCCGGTTCGACCTGCCCGCCTGTCGCCCCCACCCGAGCAATGGTGTCACCCGCAGCCACGATATCACCGACTTGGCGCAGCAGGCTCTGGTTATAGGCGTAGACGCTCAGGTACTGCTGCCCGTGATCGACGATCAGAATATTCCCGAAGCCGCTCAGCCAACTGGCATAGACCACCCGGCCGGCCGCGATCGCGTGCACAGGTGTGCCCGTTGCGGCACGCAGCACGATGCCCCGCCACACGCCTCCATCCGGGCGTTGCGTCCCAAATCGCCCCAGGATCTCGCCCTTGACGGGTGTGGGCAGCCCTTTTCTCAAGCCCGGGAATCCGCCTGGGGGGATGGTTCGCAGGGCGTCCTGTCGAGGCGGCGGTTCGGCCTCGCGCGCGGCGGCCTCGGCCTGCTCGCGCACCTGTCGGGCATGCTCGGCGGCTTCGCCGCGCGCCTGGCGCTCGGCCTTTGCACGGCGAGCGGCCTCCTGCGCCTCGGCCTT
>JAKDMO010000272.1 GCA_030452305.1 Alcaligenaceae bacterium
GCCCGGGTCGATCCAGGCGATGCTGCCGCCCCCCGCCCCGACCTCGACAATATCCAGAACGGCGCTGCGTATGGGATAGCCCCCAACATTGCGGCCTCCCGCCAGGCGGTCAGCATGAAATTCATCCGTGATCCTGGGCTGGAAGTCATGGATCACACCAGCCTTTGCCGTCGTACCGCCCATGTCAAAAGCAATGAGATTCGGTCGATTGGTGGCGCGCGCATAGGCCTGCGTGGCGATCAACCCGGCAGCAGGCCCCGATTCGATCAGATGCACTGGATAGCGCTGAGCATTCCCCGGCGAGGTGAGGCCGCCGTTGGACTTGACCACCTTCAGGCTCTTGACGCCCATCTTGCGGGTCTCGTCCTCGAGGCGGCGCACGTATCGCTGGACTGCGGGGCCGATGTACGCGTTGACGACGGTCGTGCTGGTGCGCTCGTACTCACGAAACTCGGGGCACACATCGTGAGAGACCGAAATGAACTTGCCCGGAAAGGCCTGGTTCAATGCGGCCTCGAGTGCCGCTTCATGGACGGGATTGGCATAGGCATGCAGGCAGGAAATCGCGACGGCATCCACATCAGCCGCCCCGATTTGCGCCATCAGGGCCTCGACATTGGCCAGCGGCCGGACCACATCGCCGCGTGCGTCCAGGCGTTCCTGGACCCCGAAACGCCGCCCTGCGGGAACCAGAGGCTCGGACACCCGAACAGCCAAATGATAAAGAGTCGGCCGATCCTGACGACGCAACTCGAGCACATCCGTAAACCCCTCGGTGCTCAGCAAGGCCACCCGCGCGCCCTTTCGTTGTATCAGCGTGTTTGTGCCGACCGTTGTGCCATGGCACACCGTCGCCTCCTTGATCGGGTGGACTTCCGACAGGCGATGCAAGGCATCGATGACGGCGATAGCCGGATCCTCGGGCGTCGATGGAATCTTGAACGCCGCCACGATTTGCCCACCATTGGGTTCCAGCGCGATCACATCCGTGAAGGTGCCGCCCACGTCGATACCGATCAGGAGACTCGGGTCGACCATGGTTACCGTCCCGGCCTCAAGCCCGACTCGCTATTCGGACTTCCGACAGGGCCCACAGGAATCGATCCATGCGTTCCTTCAAATTCAGATCCACACGCAGGTACCGATTGCCCAACCCCTGGATATCATTGCCATCCTTCACAATGACACCATGCTCAAGCAACTGGTCAAACACATCGCTCGCCCCCAGTGCCGGGTCCAGGATCTCGGTCAGGAAGAAATTCGAGCGTGAACCCGGAACCATGCGAAACCGGTCCATCCTGGCCATCTGGTCTTCGACGTGGGTGCGGCTGTCGGAAATCGTCTGGACGGCGCGGGCCACGTGCGCGTCATCATTGATGCCAGCGACCCCGCCTGCAATCTGCAACTGCCCCATATTCCATGTGGGCTTGATACGCCGCAACGGATCGATCAAGGCAGGATTATCCGAAATACCAAACCCGATCCGTAAGCCCGCAAGCCCATAGGCCTTCGAGAACGTCCGCAACACAATCAGATTCGGATAATCGCGCAGCAAATGCATGCTGCCCGCCGTCTCGCTGTAATGGATGTACGCCTCATCCAGAACGACAAGTGTTCGCGGATCTGCAGACTCGCAGACAAGCCGGATGTCTTGCTCGGACAGCAGGCGCCCAGAAGGATTGTGAGGCGTCGTCAAAAACGCAATCTTTGGCCTTTCCTGCTTCAGCAAGGCCACATAGCGATCCATCTGGAACGTGAAGTCCTTTCCCATGGGGGCATAAATCGGGCGCCGACCTTCGCAGCAGGCGTAGATCCGGTACAAGGGAAAGCAAAGCTCGTGCATGAGCACGGCTTCATTGGGCCCGGCAAACGCCCGAATGACCATTGAAATCAGTTCTGTTTCGCCAGAGCCGCAAACGACGCCGTCAGGGTCAAAGCCAAATTTTTCAGCAATGGCGATGCGCAGATCCTTGGCCGTCCAGTCGGGATAAAGCGACAAGCGCCCGAGCGCAGCCTCTACCGCAGCACTGGCCTTGGGGGACGCGCCGTGGGGGTTCTCGGCGGAACCGAGCTTTGCCACATCACCGATAGGGATTCCATACGTCCGAGAGACATACTCGGCGGACAAACCCGGCACGTAAAGTTCGCCATCAATCAATGCCTGCAAGCTGGCTCGTACCATTTGAATCTCCTGAAACTGTGGCCTCAAATGTCTGCGCGATCAGACGAGCCTTCTTTTGGATGCAGCTCTGTCTGCGCCATGGCCTCTACGAACTTGGCGACGGCCGTGTGATCCTGACCAGGCCCGAGCATCTTGGCCCCTTCGGCCCAGAGCTCACGACACAATGCAGAAAACGGCGAGGGCGTGCCTTCCTTTTCGGCGATCGACAAAGCAATTGAAAGGTCCTTGACCATCAGATCCAGCCCAAAGCCCGATGCAAAGGATCTGGATAATACAAACTGCTTGAATTTCTTTTGCGTTGAATTATTCATGCCGGTCGACACATTCAGGACATCAACCATTACCTCGGGATCCAGGCCGAAACGCTGACCAATCATCAGCGCCTCGACGCCGATCAGAAAGCCCCCGGCCGACACCAGATTATTCAACGCCTTCATCGCATGCCCGGAACCGACGGAACCCGTATGCAGAACCTGTTTGCCCATCGCGGCCAGCACGGGCCGGACGCGCTCGACCTGATCGGCTGCGCCGCCCACCATGATGGTCAGATCACCGGTCTGCGCACGTGC
>JAKDMO010000078.1 GCA_030452305.1 Alcaligenaceae bacterium
TGTGATAACACCAATCGGTGCGCGGATTGCCGATGCAATACAGATACCCCACGGGGATCTTGATCCAACGCCAGTCATCGGCACCCCCGGCCTCAAGCAACAAAACACGATGCGATTCAGACAGACGATTGGCCAACAGGCATCCGGCCGAGCCGGCACCCACAATGACATAGTCGAATTCCAGATCCGATTCAGCTGCTGCGCCAGTAGCCATGACAGTGTCTCCCCGCCGAGCGCCCAAGACCGGCCGCCGACTATATGTTTTATGCGCTTATTCTAGCGCCGTTCCGGGATCGTGCCGGCTCAGGGCATAACAGTGCCGGCCAGCGCGGCCACGATCAGCATCACGCCCACCAGCATGTTTGCGCGAAACAGCCGCAAGCCACGCTCGGGATGGCGCACATCGAACACGCGCATCTGCCAGGCAAAATGCACGGCGATCGCCGCAATGACCACGTAATACGGCCCATGCATACCCATGCCGATCCCGCCGGCCGTCCACAGCACGATCGTTGCCACGTAAAAACCGCCGATCCACAGTCGGCCCCGATCACCGAAACGCATCGCCGCCGAGCGCAGGCCCAGCATCAGATCGTCGCGTATATCGATGTAGGCGTAGATGGCGTCGTAGCCGACCTGCCAAGTCACTGCGCCCAGCCACATGGCCACGGCGGCCCAGGGCAGGATATCGCGCGTGTCGGTCCAGGCCATCAGCATGCCCCAGTTGAACGCGATACCCAACACCACCTGCGGCCAGTAGGTAAAGCGCTTGCACAAGGGGTAAATCACCGCCAGCGGCACCACCCCCAACGCCAGCCAGCGGCTATATGGGTTGATCGCCCACAGCAGCAGCGCGCAGACCAGCAACTGTGCAATGGCAAACACAATGGCATTGCGCAGCGTAATCTGACCGCTGGTCAGGGGCCGGAAACGCGTACGTTCAACGCGATGGTCGAAGTCCCGGTCGAAAATGTCGTTGAAGGTGCAGCCCACCCCACGCATCAATAGTGCGCCCAGGGAAAAAATCACCAGGCGCCACAGCGTGGGCAGGCCCTCGGCGGCCTGCACCAGTGCCGCCAGGCAGGGCAACAGCGTCAGCCATGTGCCCACCGGGCGATCCAGCCGGCAGATGCGCGCATAAGGCCCCCATGATTCGGGCAGCCAATGCGCCACCCAATCATCCGGACGCATGTCCGACAGATCCGGACGCGCAGACCGGTCGCCGGATGAGTCGGGCATGCCCTGGGTCATCGTTCCCGCTGCCCGATCAGTCGGCCCAGCGTGGCCACACCAGCGCGAATCCGATCCTCGGGCACCGTCACGAAACTCAGGCGCATGGTGTTGTGCTGAGGTTCCACCCCCGCAAAAAACGGCGCGCCCGGCACAAACGCTACGTACTCGTCAATTGCGGCACGCAACAGCTCCTGGCTGTTGATATGGTCCGGCATGGTGACCCAGATGAACATCCCCCCCTCGGGCCGTGTCCACTGCACGGATTTCGGAAAATGCTGCGCCAGCGCGTCCAGCATATAGGCGCATTGTTGCTTATAGAGCTCGCGCACCTTGGGCAGATGGGTGTCCAGGAACCCTGTACTGACGGCCTCGTAGACGGCCATTTGCGTCAGCGACGCCGTATGCAGGTCAGTGGCCTGCTTGATCTGCACCAGCTTCGATATGATCTCGCGCGGCGCCACCACATAGCCCAGACGAAGGCCGGGCGCGAGCACCTTTGAAAATGTGCCCAGGCGAATCACCGTCGCCCCCGCCGCGCGCCCCAGGCCCAGCAGGCCCGGCAGTGGCTCGCCCGAATAGCGTAGCTCGCCATAAGGATCGTCCTCGATGATGGGCAGATCCAGTTGTGCGCAGCGCTCGACCAGCGCCTTGCGGCGCGCCAGATCCAGGGTCAGCCCGGTCGGATTCTGGAAATTCGGCAATACATAGATAAAGCGTGCGCCCGCCGTACGCTCGTCAGTCAAGGCCTCGGGAATCAGACCCCGGTCGTCGGTCGGCGTCGAAACGAACCTGGGCTCGAATAGGGAAAACGACTGCAGTGCACCCAGATAGCTGGGGGCCTCGACCAGCACCGGACTGCCTGCATCAATATAGAGTTTGCCCAGCATATCGAGCGCCTGCTGCGAGCCCGATACGATCAGGACCTCGTCGGCCGACACATCGGCGCCCGTGCGCCGCAAATCCTCGGCCACCCACTCGCGCAACGGTGCATAGCCCTCGGTCGGGCCATACTGCAAAGCCACCGTGCCCTGGTCCTGCAGCACGCGATCAAACGCCGCCTTCAGTTCCGCCACCGGAAACCCCTTGGGGGACGGCAGCCCACCCGCGAACGAAATCACCTCGGGGCGCTCGGTGATTTTCAGAATTTCCCGGATGGCCGAGCTGGTCAGATTTTCGGCGCGCTGGGAAAAAGCATAGCGCCGGGTGGACATGTCCATGATACGTTCGCATTCAAAAGAAAAAGGGAAACCGCCTGCCAAGGCCGCTGCAGGCGGATATAAGGCAATATTAAAGCATTGCGGGGGTGTGCGGAGTGGGTGGCCCGCCCCGTCCTGCATACTGGCACAATTGGCGTTTTGCGCACATGATCGAAAGACGGACCACTCACACACACAGAATATCCCTTTCGCACAGGAAACCGCCATGCAGGATCAAGGAAAAGCAACTGAAATGCCGCTGGCAGGCGTCAAAGTCATTGAGCTCGGGTCGCTGATTGCGGGCCCTTATGCCAGCGCCCTGCTCGGCCAATTCGGCGCGGATGTAATCAAGATCGAACCGCCCAAAGGTGGGGATCCACTGCGCAGGTGGCGCAAGCTGCATGACAATACCTCACTATGGTGGTACGTACAGAGCCGCAACAAGAAATCCGTCACGCTGGACCTGAAGTCACCCGAGGCCCAGGACATCGTTCGAAGGCTAGTGGCCGAGGCCGATATCGTCATAGAGAATTTCCGCCCCGGCACACTGGAAAAATGGAATCTCGGATGGGGGCAGCTGTCGGCCCTGAACCCCAGTCTGATCATGGTGCGCATCTCGGGTTATGGCCAGACCGGACCCGCCAGCCAGCGGCCGGGCTTTGCCGCAGTCGCAGAATGCATGGGCGGCCTGCGCTATGTCACCGGCTACCCCGACCGCGCACCGGTACGGACCGGCGTGAGCCTCGGCGATACATTGGCCTCACTCTACGGCACGATCGGCGCATTGATGGCCATGCACCACCTGAAGGCCAACGGCGGAACAGGGCAGTTCATCGATGTCGCCCTGTACGAAGCCGTATTTGCCGTCATGGAAAGCCTGGTTCCGGAATACGCCATGGACGGTCATATCCGCGAGCGCAGCGGCTCGGCGCTGCCCGGGATTGTGCCCTCGAACACCTATCTTTGCAGCGATGGTGCCTATGTGGCGATCGCAGGCAACGCCGACCCCATTTTCAAGCGACTGATGGCCGCCATAGGCCGCACAGACCTGGCAAATGACCCAAACCTGGCCGGCAATGAGGGGCGGGTCCGGCAAACCGACATGATCGACGCCACGATAGGTGACTGGACGGCCCGTCACACGCTTGAAGATGTGCTGAGGATTCTCGGCGAGGCCGACGTGCCCAGCGGGCGCATCTATTCTGCGGCAGACATCGTGCGCGACGAGCAATACCTGGCTCGCGAAATGATCCAGCACTTTGAACTGCCCGACGGCACACCCATCGATGTGCCCGGCATCGTGCCCAAACTCAGCGCCACGCCCGGCCAAACCCGATGGCTGGGCCCGAAGCTGGGTGAACACACCAGGGAAGTGCTGGATGCCATCGGCGTGACGCCCGAGCAATTCGAGCAGATGCGGAAGGCGGGGATTGTTTAACTGGATGCGAAGGTTGACGATTTCAGCAACAATCGTCGATTGTAAAATAATTAATCGTTAAATAATTTCCCACTGCCAAATAACTATACACAGACGAATCTGCTCAACCCCCACATTATAAAAAAATAGTTGGTGGGCCGTCAGGGCGTCCCATCGAATAGAAAATAAATTACCCATTCTCGTCAGGGTTTACCAGCAAACAATAAATACAAACCCTTAATTTATCTTGCCACGACTGATACCTGGCACTCCCTTTGCTTGTGTATGCCATAGCTACCAAATCTCCCACCAGGCTCTGGAGATCTCTACTTGGATAGTGACACCCGACTGCGTACGCGTCATTCGCAGAAAGTGGTGCTGACGTCGTCAGCATACATAACAGGAGACATAGATAATGAATCGAAGAAATCGGTCGTTTATATTTGGAGTCCTTCTTGCGTCGCTGGCTGCAACAGCTTATGGATCGAGCAGCGGGCAGAAAGACACGTCTGTCACCGACGACAGTACTTTGAAAAATGCCGAACAAAGCCGCTTTGTGCAAGCCATCAAAGAACGTGGATACGTTCGCGTGGGCATATCCGAGGCCGCTCCACAACAGCACCTCGACCCCAGCACTGGAAATTGGGTCGGCGTCTTTCCGGAGTTTTTATCTTCGTGGGCAAAATCCCTGGGAGTGACCGTTGAATACACCAACACTACCTTCGCCGCAATGGTGGTTGGTGTCCAATCCGGCATATATGATGTGGCCCCCGACCTGACGGCCACCGACGAACGAAGGAAAGCCGTCAATTTCACCGAGCCCATGCTGGAAGAGTTCGGGATGTATTACGTCAAGAAAAACCCGAACCTCGACTCCACTGAATATTATCAACACTTAAATCAATCGGACAAAACCATCTGCAGTGTTGTTGGAAGCCCCTATCAGCTGGTGATCGATGCCGGAAAATTGAAGCTGAATGCAAAGATACTGAAGCTGCCCGACTACCAATCATGCAACGCTGCACTACTGGCAGGCCGGGTTGTTGCCGTTTTATATGCATCCAGTACTGCCGTACCCTTCATTCAGGCAAATCCCAGCTATGCGCTTCTGGCCCCGCCAAAGCCGCTGGCGGTGAAACCCGTGACCTTCGCAGTCAGCAAGGAATGGACGGATAAAGATCTTGCACCATTAAACAATGCGATCAGCAAGTGGAAGAGCAGCCCGGACGGAATGGAGGCCGCCCACAAACGCTGGGGTGTCGTATCGCCTGAGCCATATATGATCAAGCCGGTTCCCTCGTGGGCCAGCAAAGTCCTGGGCGAAATGAAGCTGGCTCCGCCCAAGGAATAAGTGCACTGACACTCTGGTGCCCGACGCAGGCTGTCGGGCATGATCACTCACTAGAGGCGGGTCCACATTAATGAACAGCACACACGACAAACAGCCGGATAAAGGGCATGCCCCAGGCCCGAGCCAGCCCTCGGGCCTGGGGGGAGCCAGCCTGATTACCAAGTTCCGCCTGCAACCCACGGCCGATGCCAGGAACAAGCGTTTGGTCTCTCTAATGACGTGGGTAGCAATTGCTGCGCTCGTTTTGTACATCCTGGTGGTTGGACGCCATTCCACCTCATACACCTGGGATTTCGGGGTGATTTACACCGTGCTACCGGTAATTGGCTCGGCAATCTGGATGACGGTCGGCCTTACGGCAATATCACTGATGCTGTCGCTGATATCGGGCGTGATTGTCGCCCTGGCATTGTTATCGCCTTCCGGTCCGCTAAGAGGCGTTGCCAACGTTTTTGTCGAGGTCATACGAAACACGCCATTATTGGTTCAGCTCGTATGGATTTTCTACGCACTTCCGATTCTTTTGGGTATCCAGTTCTCGGGCTTTACCGCCAGCATCATCACACTTACTGCGAATACTACGGCGTATATGGCGGACGCGTTCCGCGCCGGCATCCAGTCTGTTCCAAAGGCACAAGTCGAAGCAGCAGGGGTGCTGGGCTTGAAGCGCGCGGCGATTCTGCGGTATGTAATCCTTCCCCACACAGTGCGAAACGTATTACCGGTACTCGCGTTTTTAAGCGTGCTGCTATTCAAAAATACATCGCTGGTCGCATGGATCGGCGTGAACGACATTATGGGCATCAGTAACTCTCTGGCCCTCAGCACATTCCGCCCTCTCGAAATCTTGACAACGGCAGGCGTGATCTATTTCGTAATTGCCTTGCCGGCCACCATGCTTTCGCGTTGGCTTGAACGGCGGATGGCACAGAGAGGGCGTCTATGACTATTGAAAAACTCGCGGGCCTGAATGACGACGCAGTAGACAGAAATGAACTGCTTTACGCCGAATCCATTTCGAAATGGTATGGCAGCAACCAAGTATTAAAGAATATCTGTCTGACGGTCAACCGATCCGAAGTACTGGTGATCATCGGCCCCAGCGGATCGGGCAAAAGCACACTGTGCAGAACCCTGTGCGGAATCGAACATCTGGATGAAGGGACGGTCTGGATTGAAGGACAACCATGGGCACACCGCAAACAACGCGGAAAACCACTTATGGTCCACCCCAACTACCGCGAGATTGGTTTGGGATTCGGGATGGTGTTCCAGGACTACACCTTGTTTCCGCAAATGACTGCGTTGGAAAACGTGACCCTTGGCCCCCGCAAAGTACTGAAGCTTGGTTCTGGCGAGGCCCGGAAGCGCGGAAGAGGCGTGTTGGATCGCGTAGGGTTGCTTGACCGGGCAAACGCCTACCCCCACGAACTATCCGGAGGCCAGAAACAGAGGGTTGCAATCGCCCGCGAACTGGCCATGGGAAGAAAGATCCTGTTTCTAGACGAACCGACATCCGCACTCGATCCTGAATTGGTGGGCGAAGTCCTAGATGTGGTGGCTTCCTTGGCGCGCAGCGGCCTGACCATGGTGCTGGTCAGCCATCAAATGGCGTTTGCGAAGCAAGCCGTAGATCGGGTGGTGTTTATGGCTGATGGCGAAATCGTGGAAATCGCAGCGGCACAGACCTTCTTTAGTCATCCATCTACTGAAAGGGCACAGCGATTCGTCGAGAAAATAGCATGAAAGCCAATGAATCATATTTCAGCGCAGTTATTTAGCCTGGCGGAGTTATTCAGATGAATATGTTGCACCCGGAGTTTGAGACGCTAGACCCAAGTGAGATTCGCAGAGTTCAGGAAAATCTCTGGAATCGCCAGTGGCGCTATATCCGATCACACTCGAAATTCTATCAAGAGAAGCTCGGCGCCCTCGCCCGTCGTGAGTTCCTGCCATTGGATCAATTGATAGAAATACCCTTTACCGGCAAAGAGGAACTTCGCGAGAGTCAGGAACGTCAGTACCCCTTCGGCGACTATCTTGCCTGCGAGCCAAAGGATGTTGTCAGGCTGCAGACCACCTCGGGCACGACCGGCCGGGCACTGGTTCTGGCCAACACCGCAAATGATCTGTCCTGGATTGCGCGAATTGGGGGGCGAGCTTTCTATACGTCAGGGCTACGCCCCGAAGACCGTGTCGTGCATTGCCTGAACTACTGCATGTGGTCAGGGGGGGTCACAGATCACATGAGCCTGGAAGCGACCGGGGCATGCGTTATCCCGTTCGGCATCGGACAGGCGGACAAGCTACTGGGGATCATCCGCGAACTGAAGGTCACTGCCATTTCCTGCACCCCTTCGTATCCGGCGTTACTAGAGGAACGACTCCGGGAAGCCGGCTGCAACCCCCGCGACCTGGGATTACGTCTGGGGTTATTCGGCGGCGAGGCCGGTCTTGATAATCTGCAGTTTCGCGAAAAACTGGCACAGGCCTGGGGCTTCAGTGTACGAAACGCGAACTATGGCATGTCCGAGGTCATGAGCACCTTTGCCAGCCAGTCCGAGCATTCAAATGATCTCCATTTCCACGCAGCCGACGCGATTTTTCCGGAAATCATCGATGCCCGGGGCAATAGCATTCCGATTTCGGAAGGCAATACCGGCGAGCTGGTTTGCACGCACCTGCGCAAAGAAAGCCAGCCGATCATTCGCTATCGAACCCGTGATTTGATCACCATCACAGGGGTGGAGCGCGCGAAATGCGGGCGCACAGGCTGGCGCTTTCGCGTCATTGGGCGAAGTGATGACATGTTCAATGTGAGAGGCATTAATGTGTTTCCGTCTTCGGTACAGAATATCGTACTGAGCTTCCCCGACCTGTTCTCTGGGCAATTCCGCATTCTGCAGCGAGGCGAGGGCCCATGGAACTATATCGAGCTCCGGGTGGAAGCATCCCGCACCTTGACCACAGACCAGTACACGGCGGCATGCTACACGCTCGAATTGGCCATAAAAAACCGAATCGGCGCCTCTGCCCAAGTCGAACTACTGCATGCCGGCTCACTGCCAAAGACAGCAGAAAAAACTTCTCTGATAGAAAGGATTTGAAATGTCATACGTGAATTACAAGCAAGAAGGATCAATCGCGGTGATCACTCTGAATCGCCCCGAGAGGCTAAACGCCATCGGAACAGAGTTGCTCGCCGATCTGGACGCAGCCTTGAGCGAAGCCATCAATGCGGACGACGTTGACGTACTGGTTCTAACAGGATCCGGGCGTGCCTTTTGTGCCGGAGATGACCGCAAAGAACTGGACCTGAGCGCCCTCACTGAGGAACAGGCGAAAGCGCATATCCACAGCATACAGAAGATCACCCACCATTTGATGGGCTGCGACAAGCCTGTCATTGGCGCAGTGCACGGCTACGCGGTAGGAGGTGGGTTCGAATGGATGCTCAACTGTGACATGGTCGTCGCCGGCGATGACATCACAGCGTTTTTTCCCGAAATGCGCCTGGGCTTTTTCTTTACTGGCGGAGTGACCCACCTGCTCGCGCAGACCTTGGGTCATCAAAGGTCGATGGAACTGCTATTGCTTGGCGAAAAGCAAAATGCGCATGCACTGTTGCAGTTGGGCCTGATCAATCGCGTCGTACCCCGTGCAGACATGCTGGCCACAGCAATGCAGCTTGCACAACAAGTCGCCGCCTTGTCCAGGCCGTCGGTTGCCAGGTTGAAGTCGGTCAGAAATCACGCGCTCGGAGAAATGCTCTGGACAGCTGTCGATCAGGAAGAGCACGCTACTATCGAAGCCTTCCTCAGGCCGGATGCCCAACTCAGAGCTACCCGTTTTTGATAATAGTTACGATAAGTCTGCGCTAACGGCAATGCAATCGAAGGTAGAATTTTCATAACAAGGAAATTCGCATGAACCTATCGCGATAACCAGGCAGCCGGATCAAGGCCACCCTGGCTCGCACAATGTGGTTAGACTCTTCATCATGAACGCATCGACCGAGAGGCCGCTGGTACCTTCACCCACACATTGGAAATCAGCCGCCATTAACGCTGCCGATCAGTACCTGGAAATAGCCCTGGAGGGTTTGTTCCAAGTTGCGGTGTTTGACGAGCATGGCCAGACGCTATATCGCTCATCAGGAAGCCGCTCTACCTACGTTGAATTCAACACCAGCATGCTACCCCGCGCCCAGCATGCCTCGGTACCCACGACTGCAGCGCTACTTCAGGACCAAAGCTCGAGCCCCCGGTTTTACACAGGAACGGGTATCCCGGACTCTGGGCGATGTGCATGGATGAAGCTTGCCTTCAGCGATTCGACAGATTTCCATTGGCTTGCATTTTCCACTACAAGTCAGTACCCCGATACACAGATACTTGCTGTCTGCGAGCTGTTTGGGAAGCTCCTTATCCGAGAACGCGATGCAGCAGATACCGCCACACGTGCCTATGAAACGATCCAGCAGCAGGAAGCAATCATCAATCACATCTCTGATGGGCTTCTTGTCCTCGATCGCGATGGTGTGCTGAAGCACTGCAACGATACAGCCGCCAAGCTTCTCAATTTTTCCCCTCAGGCGTGTATCGGAAGGCCCCTCAGTGAGGCACTGGACTTCGACCTTGCGATCAGTGACGTCTTCGAGAAAAAGGAGGGTTATCTCGACAGAGAGATGCAAATCAACTCTCCAAGATTGCGAGTCCACCTGGTCGATACAGCCATTCCCGTGCTGGATGATTCCGGCGAAATCGTATCCGTCGTCAATACGTTTCGCCGTATCGAGCGCGTCAAGGAGCTCTCATACCGCATCGCCATGGACAGGGCGCACTACCGATTCAGCGATATTATTGGTTTCTCTGAGGCCATCAGCGACTGTATCGCCGAGGCGCGAAAGGCGGCGCAGTCTGACGCCAACGTCGTTCTGTTTGGCGAAAGCGGAACCGGAAAGGAAATTTTTGCCCAGGCAATCCATGCAGACAGCCGTCGTGCCGGCGGCCCATTCGTTGCCGTCAATTGCGCTTCATTACCCCGCGACCTGGTGGAAAGTGAGCTGTTTGGCTATATGTCTGGCAGCTTTACCGGGGCCGACAAAGCTGGGCGGCCTGGAAAATTCGAGATGGCGTCCGGCGGAACCCTATTCCTGGATGAGATCGCAGAAATGCCGCTTGACGTGCAGGCCAAGCTTCTGCGAGTCCTTCAGGAAAAGAGGGTGCAGCGCATAGGTGCCGCCCATACCATTCCTGTCGATTTGCACGTCATAGCCGCCTCGCACCGTCGTCTCGCCACACAAGTGGCGGATGGTCGATTACGTGAAGATCTCTACTATCGATTGAACGTCATTGAGGTCAACATACCGGCCCTGCGAGAGCGCGTGAACGACATTCCGGTGCTGGTAGAGACGTTCCTGAAGAAACACGAGCGCGCCCACGACCGGAACGGAAAAATATTATCGAACTATGCCATGCAGCAATTGCTGCAGTACCGGTGGCCCGGCAATGTGCGCGAGCTACAGAATATTGCCGAACGGATCGTTCACCTTTACGAAGGAAAGACCGTCGACAAAATACCCGATCACTGGTTCAACATAGACAGGCCAGACAGCAGAGAGCCCCTCTGTGTGAACGAACCACATGTCCGGACGTTGACACAAATTGAAGAGCAGGCGATCCACAATGCATTAAAGGCATGCAAGTCGAACATCACGCAAGCGGCCAGCGCGCTGGGTACCACGCGCCCCACCCTATACGCAAAGATGAAGCGCTACGGAATTTCTGTTGATACCTATCGGTGACGCCCGTCTTTTCAGCTCATCCCCGGCTATTCCTTAGGTGCATTGGGCGCTTGTCGCATCGCTTGCGCAGCATCACGCCCCCCACCCCCCGCCGATCGCACGGATGAGCTCAACCACGGTCCGCGCGCGTTCACCATCCAGCAGCACCGCCGCGCGCCGCTGCCGCAAAACCACGCGATCCGCGTCGATGACATCCAGATAACTCACCGCACCCTCGCGATACTGAATCTGCGACAGGCGCGCCGCCCGGGATGCGGATTGCAC
>JAKDMO010000273.1 GCA_030452305.1 Alcaligenaceae bacterium
CCCGCAGGCCTCGGAACCCTGGTTCGACGTGCGTGCGACCGGTTTGCGCACGCTGATGCAGGATCTGGGCCGCAGCGGCCAGACCCGGATGGGCGTGTCGCGATCGGGGGCTCTGGATCGCGGCGCCGTACGCGATGCGAACCGTATCGTGGGTAATCCCGGCGGCGCGCCTGTACTGGAAAACCTGCTGGGTGGCCTGCAACTGCGCTGCCATGGGCGCGTTGTGCTGGCCGTTACTGGGGCGGATGCCCCCTTATATATCGTCACGTCCATAGGTGGGCGCGTGCCGGCCCAGGCCTATCAGCCGCTGGCCTTGGACGATGGCGATACGCTGCATATCGGCCCGCCGCGTGCCGGCACGTGTTTCTATGTGGCAGTGCGCGGTGCCTGGGATGTGTCACCCGTCCTGGGCAGTTGCGCCACGGACACCCTGGCCGGAATCGGCCCGGCGCCGCTGGCGATCGGCGATGCGTTGGCGGTGGGACAGCCGTCGCGAACAGCGGTGTTGCCCGGCCTCAGTCGGCCCTTTGATCTGCCGCGTGCAGGTGATGTGCTCAGCCTGGACGTCATTCTAGGCCCGCGCGCCGACTGGTTCACCGATCAGGCGCTGGAACACCTGGCCGCTCAGGAATGGACGGTGACCCCGCAGTCTGATCGCGTCGGCATGCGCCTGGCCGGTGCCCACCCGCTTGCGCGCAATGCGACCGCTGAATTGCCCAGCGAGGGCGCCGTAGTGGGGGCTATTCAGGTGCCGGCCAACGGCCGGCCGGTGTTGTTCCTGGCCGATCATCCCCTGACGGGTGGCTACCCAGTGATCGGCGCCGTCGCCGGCCACGACCTGGACCGGGCCGCCCAAATGCCTGTGGGCGCCCGCGTGCGTTTCCGGCCCATCGGGCCGTTCAAGGAAATCCAACCATGATGCGTAAAGTCTTGATTGCTAACCGGGGTGAAATCGCTGTGCGGATCGCCCGCGCCTGCGCCGATTATGGGGTGCGTTCGGTCGCTGTGTATGCCGATGACGACGCCCAGGCGCTGCATGTGCGAAGTGCCGACGAGGCTTGGGCGCTGGAAGGCGTGCGTTCGGCCCAAACCTACCTGGATATCGGGAAACTGCTGCGCATCGCGCATCAATCGGGGGCCGATGCGGTGCACCCCGGATACGGGTTTCTATCCGAACGCGCCGATTTTGCGCGTGCCGTGCTCGATGCCGGCTTGATCTGGATTGGCCCGCCGCCCGAGGCTATCGAGGCCCTGGGCGACAAGGTTGCTGCGCGGCGTATCGCCCAGGCGGTGGGTGCGCCCCTGGTCGCAGGGTCGCCCGGCCCGGTGGATAACGCGGCACAGGCCGTGGCATTTGCCCAGGCACAGGGCTTGCCGATCGCCATCAAGGCGGCCTTTGGCGGCGGTGGGCGCGGCCTGAAGGTCGCCTGGCAGATGGATGAGGTCGCCGAGCTCTATGAATCCGCTGTGCGTGAGGCCACCGAGGCTTTCGGGCGCGGGGAATGCTATATCGAGCAGTTTCTGGATCGACCCCGCCACATCGAGGCACAAGTCATCGCCGATACCCACGGCCAGGTTCTGGTGCTGGGCGATCGCGACTGTTCGCTGCAGCGGCGCAACCAGAAACTCGTCGAAGAAGCCCCGGCGCCGTTCCTGGCCGACGCGCAACGCACACGCATCCACGAGGCCGCGCGGGCGATCTGTATGAAGGCCGGCTACGTCGGTGCCGGCACGGTCGAGTTCCTGCTGGCCGACGATGGACAGGTTTCGTTCCTGGAGGTCAATACGCGCCTGCAGGTCGAGCACCCCATTACTGAGGAAACCACCGGGCTGGATTTGGTGGTCGAGCAACTACGCATCGCTGACGGCTTGCCCCTGACACTGTCCCAGACCCCAGTACCGCACGGCCACAGCATCGAATTCCGCATCAATGCCGAGGACCCCGGACGCGGCTACCTGCCCACGCCGGGCCGCATCACGCGCTTTGCGCCTCCGGCAGGGCCTGGCGTGCGACTGGACAGCGGGGTGGAAAGCGGCTCGATGATACCCGGCACCTTCGATTCGCTGATGGCCAAGCTGATCGTCAGCGGTGCGACCCGCGAACAGGCCCTGCATCGCGCGCGTCGCGCCCTGCGTGAGTTCACCATCGAGGGCGTAGCCAGTGTGCTGCCTTTTCACAGGGCTGTGCTGAACGAGCCCGATTTCATTGGTGAACACGGCTTTGGCGTGCATACCCGATGGATCGAAACCGGATTCACCGCCGATCTGGACGCCGCCGCCCGGCCGGATGCCTCCGACGAGGCGCCGCTGTACCGCAGCTTTATGGAAATTGATGGTCGCCGCGTCCGCCTGGGCCTGCCTGCGGAATTGCTGGGTGCCCGCGTAGCGACGAACCCGGGCGGGTCGCCTACATCGCACGAGCCCGAGGCCCCTGTCCCGCATCCTGGCGATGTGGCGGCCCCCATCACGGGTACGCTGCTTGCCTGGAAAGTCGATGATGGCACAGAGGTTCAGGCCGCCGAGGTGATCGCCGTGATGGAGGCCATGAAGATGGAAACCCAGATCCCGGCGCCCGCTGCGGGTGTCCTGCGGCATCTGTGCCGGGATGGTGCGGGCGTGGATGCCGGCGCCCTGATTGCACGCGTCGAGCCGCCCGATCCAACCCCGGGATAACGAGGATAAATAAAGGCTTGTGCTGTCCAGAAGGGTCTCTATAATTATTA
>JAKDMO010000274.1 GCA_030452305.1 Alcaligenaceae bacterium
AGCCGTTCACGTAGATATCCATGGGCTCACCCGCCAGGCCGTCGAGTTCGACGACCGAGCCCTGGCCCAGTTGCAGGATATTTTTGATCGTCAGACGCGTGCGGCCAAGTTCGACGGACAGCTGGACGGGGATGTCCATGATCATATCGATCTCGGCCTCGTCCGTGCCGCTCTGGCCGGTCAAGGGCTGAAATACCTGGGCGGCGGCCGGCGTTGCAGCCGATCCAGCCTGTGTGCCGGTGCCTTGGGCGGCGGTCTGCTCGGCCAGGGCGTCGGCCCAGTCATCGTCTTGTGACAGGCCGGCCGCCTGAGTGGGCTGATCGTGGGCCGTTTGCTCGGCCAACGCATCGGCCCAGTCGTCCTGACTGACGCTGGGCGATTCCGCGCCTGGCTCCGGGCTGGTCGGGGAAGATTCCTCGGGATCTGGGTGCTTGGGATCGGTCATTTTGCTTTGGGCTCGGGCGAAGTTTCGGGGTCGGGCGGGTTGGAAAGCACCTTGCTGACGCGCATCGCATAGCGGCCGTTAGAGGTGCCGTAGCTGCATTCGAGTACCGGTACTCCGCCCACCCGGGCGGTGATCACAGGGCTGATTTCGACGGGCAGGACATCGTCGACTCGCAGGCTGGTCAATCGGGCGATCGAGGCTTCGATCTGGGCAAATTCGGCAATCAACTCGACTTCCGCACTACGTACCTCGCGCGAAAGCTGGTGGGCCCAGCGCTGGTCGATGGAATCCGAAGCCGTCTGCTGCAGGGGCCGGGTCAGCAGGTCGCGCACGGGCTCGATCATCGAGTAGGGCAGGCAGATGTTCAGTTTGCCGCCCGAGGCGCCCAGTTCGATATTGAATGTGGATACCACCACGATATCGCTGCCAGTGCTGATGCTGGCGAATTTGGTGTGCATTTCCGAGCGTATGTACTCGAATTCGATGGGCATGACGCTTTGCCATGCCTCGCCGTAGGATTCCAGTGTGAGATTCAGCAGGCGCAGGATGATGCGCTGTTCCGTGGTGGTGAAATCCCGCCCCTCGACGCGTGTGCCGTAGCGCCCGTGGCCGCCAAACAGGCTATCGATCACCAGGAACACCAGATTCGGATCGAAGGTGAACAGTGCCGCACCGCGCAGCGGTTTCATGGCGACCATGTTCAGGTTGCTGGGTACCGGCAGGTTGCGTTCGAAGTCCGCGTATTTCAGGACACGGATGGCATTGACCGTGATATCGGCATTGCGCCGCATGAATCCAAAGAAGCCCGAGCGCAGTCGGCGCGCAAAGCGCTCGTTAATGAGCTCGAGCGTCTGCATCCGGTGGCGTACGACACGATCCGGCGAGGTGAGATCGTAGGGCCGAACCCCTGAGGTCTGGTCGTCGGACTGTGCGCCCGTGCTGCTGTCCTCGCCGGTGACGCCGGCGAGCAGGGCATCGACTTCATCCTGGGAAAGTACGCTCTGGTAGGGCATTACTGCAACACAAAGGCGGCGAACAGGACGTCGGAAATCTCGGGTCCTGTGGGTTGGGGGGCGTATGGTGCAAGCAGGGTGGACTTCAGCGCCTCGGTCAGAGCCGCGCGCCCCTCGGCGGTCTGGACCTGCTCGATGGTCTGATTGGCCAGGATCTTGAGGATGCGGTCGCGGACTTCCGGCATGTATTCGATGATCATTTTGCGCGACGCCTCATCGGCCAGACGCAGTGTGATCGCAACGTACAGGATGCGGTTGCGCGTCTCACCGCGCAAGGTCACGGTAAATGGTTCAAGTTCGGCAAAAATCGGGGCCGGCAGCGGCGCAGGCGCTGGGGCCTCGACACTGGCGGAGGTTGTGTGCAGTAGGTTCAACGGGCTTTGTTTGGATAAAAAGAACATGGTGCCGCCAATGCTCGCACCAATGACTACCACCAACAACAGAGTAAGTTTCAGAAGCTGTAACATAATTCCTTGCCCAAGCCGTGACAATTAGCGAAAGCGGCTATACCGAAGCCGAGTGTGCAATTGTAACGTACCCCTACATTTTCCATCATAGGTATCGGATCCGTGGGCTTATACAAAAGTGTCCACCAGAGCATCGGGCAGGCGTGCGGCGGTTCGGGGGAGCGCAGAATGCTGCCCGTCGTGCGCCGCAACCCCGCCGACACCGTCAACAGAGAAGCCGCGGCCGTTTCCTGAACCGCTGTTGGCGGCGTGTTCAAAGCCTTGTTGGCCGGACGATTGGTCACTGACGTTGGCCTGGCCCAAGGACAGCCCGGCCTGGCCGAGTTGCTGCTGGAGTTGTGGCAAAGCATTTTCGATGGCCTGGCGCACGACCGCGTGTGGCGATACGAAGGACACATGCGTGATCGAGTCGCCGACCTGTAGCGTAATGCGCACCGGACCGAGTCCGGGCGGATCGAGGCGTAGTTCGGCTGTATGGGCCTGTGCGCCATGACGCCCCTGGGCCAGATGTACGAGTTGTTGGCTGAAATCCGCCGCCCAGTTGGGGCTGGATAATGGCGTCGTCACCGCAGGTGCGACGGGTGCGCCAGTCTGTATCGGGCTGGTGTGCTGCAGCAGGGCGGCACCAGACGCCGTGCCCGACAGATCTGTAATGCCTGGGGCGTCGGCAGCCTGTGCCGCCGACAGGGCGGCGGGCCGGGTGGCGGCCGCCAAGAGATCCTGCCCTGCCGGGTGCTTCGTCCCAGCCAGGTTCTGGGCATTGGCCGCTGCCGCAAACTGGGTGCCTGAGGCCGTACG
>JAKDMO010000275.1 GCA_030452305.1 Alcaligenaceae bacterium
TCGCGCAGGGCGAGCGCGATGGTACGACCACGCTTGAGGGTCAGACCGCAGGGCAGGGCGTCGCGCTTGCGCCGGGTGCCGATCTGGGCTTGCTGCGCTCGATGATTCACAAGCATACCCAGCGCCTGGATCGCTACGCATGTAATCAGTGCGGCTTCGAGGCACGCCATTTCTATTGGCAGTGTCCTGGCTGCAATGCCTGGGAAACATACTCGCCGCTTCGTCTTGAGGAATTGAAATGAAGCCCTTTCCTGTTCGTGAGGCCCAGGCCGCCAGGATATTGGTCGTCGGCGATGTGATGTTGGATCGCTATTGGTTTGGTGAAGTCGACCGGATCTCCCCCGAGGCGCCGGTGCCTGTTGTCAGAGTCGCACGGCGCGAAGACCGGCTGGGCGGTGCCGCAAACGTGGCCCGCAATATCGCGGCGCTGGGGGCCCAGGTTGGCCTGATGGGGATCGTTGGCGTGGACGAGGCGGGCGCCGAGGTGCGGCGCATGACCCGCGAGGCCGGGATCGACGAACATCTGGTCGAGGATCAGGCCGATATGGCCACGACGCTGAAGATGCGGGTGCTGGGTCGTCAGCAGCAGTTGCTGCGTGTGGATTTCGAGCAAGGGCCCGGGCCGCAGGCACTCGACACCCTGGATACGAGCCTGGCGCAGTTGGTGGGCCAATATGACATGCTGGTGCTCTCGGACTACGCCAAGGGCGCATTGACCCGCGTCGATGCCATGATTGCGGCAGCACGCGCTGCGGGTGTCCCTGTTTTGGTGGACCCCAAGGGCCATCGCTACGCGCGCTATCTGGGGGCGACGATCGTCACCCCCAATCGCGCAGAAATGCAGGATGCCGTGGGGCGCTGGGATTCAGAGGACGACCTCACGCAGCGTGCACAGAAGCTGCGTATGGACCTGCAACTCGAAGCATTGCTGATCACGCGTTCCGAGCAGGGCATGTCGCTGTTCACCGATGCAGGCCATCAGCACGTCGAGGCTCAGGCCCACGAGGTGTTCGATGTGTCGGGGGCAGGGGACACTGTGCTGGCGACCTTGTCCGTTGCGCGCGCGGCCGGTCTGAGTTGGTATGAGGCGATGTTGTGGGCCAATCGGGCCGGCGGTATCGTAGTTGGAAAATTGGGCACGTCTGTAATCAGTGCCGAGGAGCTGGCATGATTGTTGTAACTGGCGGGGCGGGATTTATCGGAAGCAATCTGGTGCGCGGCCTGAATCGGCGCGGGATCACGGATATCCTGGTCGTCGATGATCTGGTCGATGGCGACAAGTTCCTGAACATGGTCGATTTGCAGATTGCCGACTACATGCACAAGGACGAATTCCGTGCGCTGGTGTGTGCGGGGGATCTGCCGCGCCCCGATGCGGTCATGCATCAGGGGGCATGCTCGGATACGACCGAGCGCAACGGCCACTATATGATGGACAACAACTATCGGGTCACGCTCGAGTTGTTTGAATATTGCCAGGCGCGCGAGGTGCCGTTTCTGTATGCGTCCTCGGCCGCAGTCTATGGCGCCGGGCCGCGCTATGTCGAAGCACCCGAGTTCGAGTCCCCCCTGAACGTCTATGGCTATTCGAAACTGCTGTTTGACCAGGTTTTGCGTCTGCGCATGGATCATCTGACCGCCCCGGTGGTGGGGCTGCGATACTTCAACGTATATGGGCCGGCCGAGCAGCACAAAGGGCGCATGGCATCGGTTGCCTTCCATAATATGAATCAGTACGTGCGCGAAGGCCATGTGCGTCTGTTTGGCGGCTGGGACGGTTATCCTGATGGCGGGCAGCAGCGCGATTTCGTGTTTATTGACGATGTCGTCAAGGTCAATCTTTTCTTTTTGGATCATCCGGAAATATCCGGGATCTATAACTGTGGTACGGGCCGGGCGCAGCCCTTCAACGACGTCGCCCAGACGGCGGTCAATGCCTTGCGCATCGATCGGGGCGAGGCCGCCCTGCCGCTAGAGGATCAGGTCGCGCAGGGCCTGCTGCGCTACATCCCGTTTCCCGAGGATCTGAAAGGCCGCTACCAGAGTCACACCGAGGCGGATCTCTCGCAGTTGCGGGCTGCCGGCTACACCGCGCCGTTTGCGGATGTGCAGACCGGGGTCTCGGCCTACGCCGCCACCCTGATCGAGGGCGGAAAACTGCGCTGATTACGCATGGATCAAATGGTGCATCCGGGGTGCCGTACGCCCTCGGTCGGCTTCATGATGGGGGCACCCATCAACATGATTACGGAGCCCATCATGAATCCATTTCTCCATTCCACGGTTGCACGCCCCCAGACAGGTCATCATCGGTCCTGGGGCGATTCGCGGCCGGCCCGTCCAGCAGCCTGCCCTGGCCGGCGCAGGCTGCTGGCTGCCGCCCTGGGCGCGACGGGACTGGCGGCAATCGGCTGGTCGGGCGGCGCACTGGCCGTTGATCTGAATACGGCCACTGAGGCCCAATTGCAGTCGGTGCGCGGAATCGGCCCCAAGACCGCCGGAATCATTCTTGAGGAACGGCAGCGCGGCGGGCCCTATGAGTCGTTTTCGGATCTTTCGGATCGTGTCCGGGGCATCGGGCCCAAGAAAGCCGCTTCCTTGCAGGCCGCCGGCCTCAGAATCAACCGTGCGGCACCGTCCGGGGCAGCCCGTTCAGCCAAGCGTTAGCTGTTTCACGGGTGTATGATTTCATCCAT
>JAKDMO010000079.1 GCA_030452305.1 Alcaligenaceae bacterium
TGACGGAGGCGGGGGGAGGTTTCATGGTGAGCTCCGAGCCTCGCCAGGTAGGAACTCGCGCTGTCGGGCGCCCTCGCGGTAACTTGGGGCGAGACCTCGATATACGATTGGTCGACGACAACGGAAATAACGTGCCGGCGGGTTCTGTCGGCGAATTGCTGGTTCGTCGATCCGGCTCAGATCCACGTAAAGGCCTGTTCTCAGGGTACTTGAAGGATCCGCAAGCAACCGATGAGGCGTGGAGGGATAACTGGTTCCATACCGGTGATGCATTCTGGCAGGACGATACCGGAATGCTTCACTTTGCTGAGCGAAAGAAGAACATCATACGCCGCTCAGGAGAGAATATTGCCGCGATGGAAGTAGAAGCCATACTCCAACAGCATCCAAAGGCCCTCCGGGTTGCGGTCATTGCGGTGCGCGATGAAGTGCGTGGAGAGGAAGTCATGGCCTGTGTTGTGCCCGCTGGCGAGTGTGTGCCAGAAGATCAGTTGGCGGATGAGCTGTTTCAATGGTGTTTTAAGCACTTGGCGTACTACAAGACTCCCGGTTGGATAGTTTTTCTCGAAGAGCTGCCGAGCACGAGAACTCAAAAAATACAGAAAACCAAGATCTTTCCCGCGAACGTTGATCCGCGCAGCTTGCCCCTCGCATTTGATCTGCGAGACAGAAAGAGGTGCGTCGTTCGCTAACGAAACGGTGGAGGAGTAATGGAAAACCGGTTTGATCTGAGTGGGAAAAAAATCCTTGTTACAGGGGCGGGGCGTGGTATTGGTTGGGCAACAAGCAAGGTGCTTGCTCAGCAAGGGGCCACGGGCGTTCTGTGCGATAAGACAGCCGTCAGTGAGGAGTCACTTCAAGAGCTTGGTCACTCTGCCCAGTTTCACTGTTGCGATGTATCAAACCGGGATTCGGTAACGAAGTTGAAGGCGGCATTTCCCCATGTTGATGGTCTCGTTCTTGCGGCCGGCATCTTACCTTTCGATGATTGGCAGTCTGATGAATGGGATGCCTCGTTCGAGCAGGTCATGTCAGTGAATGTGAAAGGTGGACTGAATGTTTTACGCGTTTACTTTGACGATATGTGCCAGCGCGGTAGCGGAACGATTGTTTTCGTCGGCTCGGCTTCCGGCCGGATGGGCGGAATGCAGGCCGGCCCCCACTATGTGGCATCAAAAGGAGCAATTCATGCCTTGGTCAGATGGTTCGCACAGCGGGGTGCTGGGCACGGTGTGGTTGTCAACGGTGTTGCACCGGGCAGCGTAGATACCAGTATGTTGGCAGGCCAGCCTTTTACAGCTGAAAAAGTACCTGCGCAACGAATGGGAAAACCGGAAGAAATCGCTTGGCCTATCTGCTTTCTTTGCAGCTCGGCATCCAGCTATATGTGCGGCACGGTTATGGACATCAACGGCGGCCTCATATTTTCGTAGCCGCCATTCAGGTAACTCAAAAACGTAGTTGATGGAGAAATGGAGACAAGTATGAAAAAAAGGAATTTTATTGCGTCCGCCGTCATCATGATGGCGGCCGTACATGGTTTCGCGAACGCACAGGACACGCTGTCGGTCAAGCTTGGTGTGCTGAATGATCTATCTGGGATCGGAGCAGAACTGGGGGGGCAAGGCTCCGTAATTGCGGCGCGGATGGCAGCCGAGGATTTCCACAAGACGCATCCCGACGTAAAAGTAGAGGTGATTTTCTCTGATCACCAGAACAAAGCGGACATCGGGGCTGCGACAGCCCGCCAATGGTACGACCAAGAAGGTGTTGATGCCATCTTGGGCGTCCAGACATCGTCGGTCGCCTTGGCTGTAAACGCTCTGACCAAAGAGAAGAACAAAGTACTCATCGGATCGGGCCCTGGTACTGCCGATTTGACCGGGAAGGCTTGTACGCCCAACACTGTTCATTGGACATATGACACTTGGGCACTGGCGCATGCAACCGGGTCTGCGCTTGTCAAAGAGGGTGGCAAGACATGGTTTTTCATCACGTCCGACTATAGCTTCGGGCATGCATTGGAAAAGGATACTTCGAAGGTCGTGATTGACGGTGGCGGAAAGGTCCTGGGGCATGCGCTGCATCCGTTCGGAACGACTGATTACTCCTCTTATATCCTCCAGGCACAGACCTCGGGTGCTCAGGTTATAGGAATGGCTACATCGTCGGGTGATCTGGTATCGTTGATTAAACAGAGTGCGGAGTTCGGTGTAATGGCGCAGGGGCAGCGACTTGCCGCCTTATTGATGTTCATTACGGACGTCCACGCGTTGGGTTTGGACTCTGTTCAGGGGCTAGTTCTTTCAGGGCCGTTCTATTGGGATCTGAACGCTGATACTAGAAAATGGTCCCAGCGCTTTGCCGAGCGTAGCGGTGGAACGATGCCGACGATGGTGCATGCAGGGGTGTACGCCGGTGCAATGCATTACTTGAAGGCTGTTGCTGCTCTGAAGAATACGCAGGACGGGGCTGCCGTAGTCGCTAAAATGAAGCAAATGCCTACTAATGATCCATTATTTGGGAAAGGTAAGATTCGTATCGACGGTCGCAAGATTCACCCTATGTACCTGTTCCAGGTAAAGACTCCAGCCGAATCCAAGTCGCCTTGGGACTACTATAAGGTTCTTGCAACAATTCCTGCGGATCAGGCGTTTCGCCCCCTTGCTGCTGGGAATTGTCCTTTGGTTAAATAACATCTTTTCGCTCCGGCTCGAATCCTAATGACAATGATGCTTTCTGCTGATACCGAAACCTCTCTTGTAAAGATCAAACGCAACAGACACGAGAAGCAGGAGGATACTTGCCGAGCGATATTTACCGCTGCAATCGAAGTGGTTGGTGAGCACGGTTATGCGGGGGCATCAGTCGCCAAGATTGCAGCGCGAGCAAATATTGCAAGCGGAACGTTCTACAATTATTTCCCCACTCAGCAGGATCTATTTGATCAATTATTACCGGTTCTGGGTGAGCGGCTGCTCACCCATATCCGTGCGCAGGTCAGTGAGGGTTCGGTAGGATTGTCACGAGAGTGGGAAAGAATCTCCGCCTATTTTGATTTTTGCCGAAAAACACCAGGATTTTTGAGAATTCTCAATGAGGCAGAGGTATTTGCACCAAAGGCTTATCACCAACACTTACGGCATTTTTACGAGAGCTACAGAAGGGCATTGCTCAAAAGCGTGAACAATGGAGAAATACAAGGATATTCCGCCGAAGAGGTGGATGTGCTTGTCTTCATTTTGATGGGGATGCGCAGCTATTTATCCACCATGATAAAGGGCAATTACATTGACTCTGACAAGCACACTATGGATCGGGTGCTTGGTGTGTACTCCAAGCTGTTGGGGGGAGGTGTATTTGCCAAATAGTGGTAGATCAGTGCGTAAGCGTCATTTGAGCGATATAGCCGGATCGTGTTTCCCCTGCGGATTTTGCCCTCTGGTCCAGCAGGGCCAGGATGCGGCGAGGCAATGTGATGTTCACTCTTTCAGTGGTGTCGTCGATCAGGGCAGGGTCAACTTCGGCAATGGCCCAAACCCATCCTTCATACTCGCCTGATTTTTGCAGGTCGGTGATGCTGGAGGGTTTTGGAATTGATTCTCCACGGCCGATCGCATCTTCGATCCACAGGGTGATCGCCTCTTTGGAGTTTTCGATCGCCTGATCGATGCCCTCGTCAGCAGCCGAGAAGCAACCCGGAAGATCAGGCACAACCACGCCCCAGACAGTAGTCTCGTTGCCTGGTTCAATTGCGATGGGGTATTTCATAATGTGTATTATACACACTGGATCTGGGTGGCGTGCGGTAAGGGGGTTAAGCCCCCTCGCCGAAATCGTCCAGGAAACGATCGATCTGGTGCATGCGCACATGCAGGATCGTCACAATACCGATGTCGTTGTTCGCGAGTCGGCGCCAGTAGACGAAATGCTGTTCATAGCGAAAGAAGTAGCCGTCGATACCGAACTCTGCGGGGATAGGTCGTGATAGTGTCTGGTGGGTTGCTATCCCATCGAAAGCCTTGAATAACCCTGTAATGTAGCGGTCGGCCTGCTGCGTTTCCCAGTGGTCCCTCGTGTAGCGGTAGATTTCGTCGATCCGGTAGGACGCCGCACCCTGAATCCGGATCTGTACTTTGTTGGCCACGCCTCGTCAGGTCCGGTTGCGCTTGATCACGTCAGCCGCCGTCAACGGTTGGTACGAATGATCCGGGGCTGCGTAAGCATGTGTCAATTCCACTTTTAACCGGTCGAAGGTCTCGCGTTCGGTGCGTTCCTTATCTTGGCGAATAAGGTCGCGCATGTATTCGCTGACATTCTCGTAGGCACCGTGCTCGCTCACGTTGGCCGCAACGAAATCGCTGAGGGAGCCGCTGAGGCGGACCGTCATGGTCGTGGTGTTTGTTCGGGACATGGGTCGCTCCTGATGGGTCGAGACTGTATTCAATATAATTAAAATTGAATACCAAGACAAGCCTTTCGGCGATATATCGTCTGGGTTGGTCCGCATCGTCAACGTGTCAGGCAGGATAGTTCCGATGGCCAATTTGGTCTGTAACCTCTTGACTTAGCACAATGAAATCGATACCATCGATTGACAGAAAATTTAGTAACTCTTCATCGAAATCGAACTGGAGCTCACCGTGAACAGCTCACAAACGCATTACGTTCCTAAGGGTGTGATCCCTGCTGTACTTATGCCATTCAGCGCAGATATGTCTATTGACGAGAACACCTATCGTCGCCATCTGGGCGACCTTGCCGGCATCGCGGGCGTTACTGCCTTGACAATCAACGGGCACGCGGCTGAGGTCCATGCGCTGAGTATCGACGAACAACAGCGGGCGATGGACGTCACGATGGACGCTGTAGGGGATAAGCTGCCCATCATCTGTGGTGTCTACACCGAAAGCACACTTCAGGCTCAACGTATCGCACGCATGGCCAAGTTGGCAGGCGCATCCTGTCTGCTCGCTTTTCCGCCCAATGTACTCATGTTCCGCGGCGAGGACCGACCCGAGCTTTTCGTTGATTACTATAAGGCCCTGGCAGACGCGACCGATTTACCCATTGTATTGTTCCAGTTCCCCAAATGGACCGGACTACAGTTGTCTCTGGACACCCTGGTTACAGTGTGCGAAAGCGTTCCATCGCTGGTCGCGATCAAAGATCTATGCTCCGAGCCGGCCTTGCATGAAAAGCAAATTCGGACGCTACACTCGCTTTCACGGCCAGTCAGTGTTCTGACTACTCATTCTTCCTGGCTTATGGGGTCGCTCGCAATGGGTGCTCGGGGCATTATTTCGGGGGCCGGCAGTGTCGTAGCAGACCTCCAGGTAGCTCTGTTCAATGCGTACCAACAAGGCGATATGTCAAAGGCGGCCCTCGTCGGTGACCGCGTCTATGCTGCCGTACAAGCGTTCTACGACAAGCCGTACATTGACTGGCAGGCTCGGATGAAAACCGCCTTGGTAATGCTTGGGCGGCTGCCTGCCGCCCATGTTCGGCCGCCACTTAAGGCGCTAAATGACACCAAGGCGTTGACGCGCTGGCTCGAAGTTGCCGGCCTTACGCCAGAGACCGTTTACTCCAGCGCAGCCTGATACAGAATGTCGCCCGCACGGGCGACATTCGTACTTCAGTGTGTGGCCGATTCTTATTGGTGTTTGGCGTCCCTGATCAGCGCGTAGATCTGGCTACGCAGCCGGCCGAATTTTGGGTCGGCGCGCGTTTCGAGTTGGTCGCGGGATTTGCCCAAATCAATCGATACATCCTGCATCACGGTGGTAGGGGAAGCAGACAGTACAACAACACGATCGCCCAGATAGACGGACTCATCAATATCATGGGTTACGAAAACGATCGTTACGCCAAGCCTGGCCCAAATCGTGCGCACCAAGTCCTCGAGTTCGGCTCGTGTTTGCGCGTCTACCGACGCGAAAGGCTCGTCCATCAGTAACACTTGTGGCTCGTAGGCAATGGCCCGTGCGATTGCAACGCGTTGCTGCATGCCGCCGGATAACTGCCAAGGATATGCGTTACCTGCATCTTTGAGGCCAACTGCGTCCAGGCTGTCTTCGACCAAGCGATGACGCTCATCGGCAGATTTACCCTTTTCCTTTAGCGGAAGCCCCACATTCTGTTTGACTCGCATCCAGGGAAAAAGACTGCGTCCATATTCCTGGAACACGACAGCCATCCCCTGTGAGGGGCCGGCGACGGGTTTGCCGGCAAGGATGACCTCACCGCTGGTTGGTGCCAATAGACCCGCGATACAGCGCAATAAGGTTGTCTTGCCTGCCCCCGATGGCCCGACAATGCAGACCAGCTCGCCCCGGCCGACGCTGAATGTCACATCCCCGATCGCCTCTACGGTGCGCCCCCCGCCTTCGTATACCTTGCGAAGCTGAGTGATCGCCAACATAGGGCCGTCGGATGATGTATTGTTCATTGGCGGGTCATTCACAGCCACGTTATTGCTCCTCATGAAATATTTTTACGAATGTGCTCTTGAGCCTTCATACCAGTTCAGTACACGCATTTCGATGATGCGCATGACCAGCGAGAGTGTTACGCCGATCAGGCCAAGCAGCAAAATGCCACTCCACATCTCGGGTATTGAGAATGTACGTTGAAACTGGATGATGGTGAAACCGATTCCATTGCGTGAGGCAAACATCTCGCTGATCACCATCAAGATAATGGCAATGGACAGGCCGGTGCGCATGCCTGTAATGATCTGCGGGCTGGCGGCGGGCAGCGTTAGCGCAAAAAGCCGTCGAAGGCCATGCAGTTGATATACCCGGCACGTATCCTTCAGTACGGGATCGATAGAGCGCACACCCTCGATAGTGTTGAGTAACATTGGCCACAGGCATCCGAAGCTGATGACTGCGATCTTGGATGTGTCGCCGATACCGGAGATCACCAAAAGTACCGGGATCATCACGCTGGGCGGAATAGCCCTGAAGAACTCAAAAACCGGCTCACTATAATCGCGTGCGGTTTTAGAAGACCCCAACAGGACTCCAAACAGCAAGGCCAGAGCCAGTGACATGATGAAGCCGACGGCAAGGCGCCAAAGGCTGGCCAGTATATCGTGCATCCCCAGTGCATTAAGCCATGTTTCATCGAATGCCTGCAGTATCGTGCTCAGCGATGGAAAGAAGAAATTTTTACTGCCATCCGACACCACGTACCATAAGACGAATAACACTACTGGAAGCAACAGAGTGGTCCAGAGTCGTAGCCAAAGCGATTTCATGGCGCCTCCCGTTTGTCGGTTCGGATTGACGGATGCCAAGACAGCACTTTGCGCTGAAGGGCGCGAGCAAAGATATTTACCAGCACACCCATGATACCGGCCGTGATCACGAGCGAATACATTTCCGGCAAGGCCATGGCTGATTGTGCAAGTGCAACCTGATGACCGATACCCGGATTGCCGATCACCAATTCAGCCGTTACGGCCAGAACCAGCGCCACAGAGGCGCCCAGTCGAAAGCCAGTGATTGCGTAAGGCAGGGCTGTTGGCCAGGACACGTAGCGTAATCGGCTCCAGCGGCTAAACCCGTATACACGTGCCGTGTCGAGCGCCACAGGGTCGACGTCCTTTACGCCGTACAGGATCTGAATCAGTATTTGCCAGAACGAGGCATAGATGATCAGCAGCAGTGCGGATTTGATGTCGATGCCGAACATCAGCACAGCAAGGGGGATCAACGCAACGGACGGTATTGGCCTCAGGAATTCAATGGTTGACTCGGTATAGCGCCAAAGTATAGGAACTGATCCCAGCACGAGGCCAACCAAAGCCGCAGCCACAAAGGCGACCACCAAGCCGATGAACCATGCCTGCGCAGTGTCGTACACAGAGTGCCAGAATACCTGGTCGGTGAAATTGGACAGCAACGCGAACAGGACATCATGAAAAGGAGGAAAGTAGCGCGCCGGTAGCACGCCAGCTACGGGAAGGATCTCCCAAATCAGGAGGAAGGCAATAAAGCCTAGGATTCCTCGGAACTTCGGATCTCTAACCGCTCTTTTAGTTACTGAGACGGCAGGCGCCATAGTTTCTTCCTCCTGTGTGCGTGACGATTATTTCAGAATGACTGAGCTCACCTTGAAGTCGCTTGAGATCATTCCCAGTCGCCTCATTTCGGGGAGCATTGCCTCCAACGAAACAACATTGACCTTAGGGTCATAGCGGGGAATCACGAATGCATTGGCAATTGCAGGCGTGATTTTCGTAAAGGTAGGGATGAACGCTCGGATTTCATCAGGATGAGTATTAGCGTATTCAGCCGATTTCACGATGGCCGCCCTGAGTTTCTTTATCATATCTGCCTTTTTCTGGACGATTCCATCGGTGGAAACGAACGCGGCAGCCGTCAAATGTGGGGCGGTATCGACATAATTTGACGCGATGTCGCGCAGGCCGTGCTGTATGGCTGTTGTGTGGAAAGGCTCGACCATCCAGGCTGCATCGATCTCACCTTGTTCCAGCGCCTGCTCCATATTTGAAAAGGGCATTTCGACGACCTTGACGCTTGCCCCATCGCCACCTGCCTTCGCGACCGAGAGCCTTGCCGTGACTTCGCCGATGTTCTTGACTGTATTGCTGGCAATGACTTTTCCAGAGAGCTCCTTGGCTGACTTCATTGTGTTTGTCGAGCTCACTACGAGTGCCGAAAAATCCTTCCCATTGACACCCGTCGATGTGGAGGCGGCGTCGATCATGATCAAAGGCAGACCCTTATCGCGTCCTTGCATGACCGAAACAGTATTGGCAAAGACTACATCGAACTGGCCTGCGATCAAGGCTGTAATAGACGCTGCACCACTGCTCGTATCGGTGATTCGCAGATCGACGCCTGCTTCTTTGAAGAAACCCTTTTTTGCGCCGAGTCGGATCGCAGCTGTTTCAGCGTTTGGTAGTAGGCCAACGTTAGCAACCTCAAGCTGTTGGTTGTTGGTGTCAGCCGCCACGCTTGTGTTGATCACGGAAAAGGACAGACAAATGCCCAATGCAGCGACCAACGAGCTTTTTAGAATAGGTAATTTCATCTTAGTTTCCTCCTGAGTACTTCGGTTATTTGACTACTGCTCCTACAGCCTGGGGATCATCAATCCCCCATCGATATCAATCGCAATTCCGGTAGCAAAGGGTATGTCGCCCTGAGCCAGGGTTCTGACGGCTCGGCCAATATCTTCAGGCTCGCCCCAGCGGCGGATTGGGGAAATTCCCTGGTTGATAAGGGACCCATACTTTTCGCGCACATCGGTGGTCATATCAGTGCGGATCAGCCCAGGGCGAATCTCGAATACTCTGATGCCTGCCTCTGCCAAGCGCACTGCAAACAGCTTGGTGGTCATGGACAGCCCACTCTTGGATACGCAATATTCGGCTTTTTCGGGTGAGGCCATCGTCGCGTTGCAAGAAGAAATGATGACGATGGAGCGCCCCTGTGTGGGATGGCTATCGCCGAGCATACGATTGGCAGCATGCTGGACCAGGAAGAAAGTTCCGCGCAAATTGATCCCGACAACCTCATCGAAATGCGTGGGCGTCACATCGAGAAGGTCTCTGCGTTTGCGTACTTGGACTCCCGCGTTATTGACGAGCACATCCAGGCGTCCGAACTGAGTATAGACAGCATCAACCATGCCTTTATGCCGGCTGACATCCGCAATGTCGGCGACAAATATTTCGGCTTGTGCGCCGCGGCTCTGAATGCCGGCCACGGTGTCGTCCAGTGATCTGTCGGCCACGATATCGTTCAGAAACAGATCGTACCCAGCCTCGGCAAGCTGATAGCAGATTGCGCGCCCAATGCCGCGGCGCCCACCAGTAACCATTGCTACTTGACGCCCTTGATTCACTTCATCCTTCAGTTGCATATCAACCATTCAGTGAGTTAATGAAATCGTTTTCATAATGTTATGTCTGTAAAATTATGAGTGTCTACCTAGGGATTTCCCTGAAGATCTACTCCTTATTTACCTACCATGAACGAAATCGATAACACCAATGTTATATTCCTCTATCGCTTCTCATTTGTGCTGTTATTCTGACGATGACCGATTCAACACAAGCGCGGGCACCCAAGAAATGAGTATTCTCGTGCGGGACCGTGGGGGACGCAGGGCGATGCTCAAGGACGTAGCGGCCGAAGCAGGCGTATCGGTCACGACGGCATCCCGAGCCCTATCAAATCCCGACAAGGTGCAGACCGACACCCTTGTACGCATAAAAGCCGCAGCCACGAGGCTGGGCTATCTGCCTAATGGGGCTGCGCGGGCACTGAGGTCGCGTCGCACGCGTCTGATCGGTACAGTCCTGCCGACTTTGGACTATGCAATCTATAGTCGGCAGATTGAAGCGCTGCAAAGCACGCTTGGCCAGCATGGCTATTCTCTATTGGTGACCTCATCAGGCTACTCGCGCATTGAAGAACTGCACCAGGCGCGTACCTTGATCGAGCGCGGCGTCGAAGGGCTTGTTTTGGTCGGCGGAGCGCATCACCCCGACCTGATCGCCTTACTTGAAGAGCATAATATTCCGTCGATTGATACGTACACTTATCATCCGAACGGAAAGTATTCCAGCGTGGGTTTTGACAACGTCGAGGTAGTGGCTAAGGTCATCAATCATCTGTGTGACCTCGGACATCGTCGTATCGCCATGGTTGCCGGCATCACAAAGGACAATGATCGCGCGGGCGGCCGTGTGACGGGTGTGATCGCAGCACTTGAAAAGAGGGGCCTGTCCCTGCCGTCACGGTATCTTTTTGAGAAACACTATACGATTGCAGCAGGGCGTGAAGCGCTGCGGGCGTTGTTCTCTAAAGAGCCTCACCCCACAGCCGTGTTCTGTGCTTCGGATGTGCTCGCTTTCGGCGTACTTGTAGAGTGCAGTAAGCTGGGAATCGAGGTTCCAAAACAGTTGTCAGTTGTGGGGTTTGATAATTTAGACTTTTGTGCTCATTTACCGCCCGGCATGACCACGATAGATGTGCCAGCATCCACAATGGGTGAGGGCGCCGCCCACCATTTGATCGCAAGGCTGTCAGGGAATCATGAGGTGGCACATATAGAGCTCGAGGC
>JAKDMO010000276.1 GCA_030452305.1 Alcaligenaceae bacterium
GGCCGCATTGCGCGCCCCCCGCGTGGGCGCACAAATCCCGGCCTCGTCAAGAATCGTGCGCAGCCCCACCCGCACAACTGCGGACGCATTCACAAGCAATATCGACCCCATTCCGCCCCACCCCGGTAGAGATTCGTTTGAATTATTGTTACTTTGATAAACAATTGTAATGTATGTGCCGAAAAAAAGGGAAGTGCATTCCGCGTACTAACTGCGTCGGGCGGTCTTGAGTTTGCTGTGGCGGCGCGCCAGGTAGACGCGGTCATCGACGGTCGAGAATATCACTGCGAACACAATGCCTATCGCCGCGCCGACAATGGTGTCGAGCACGCGTTCGACCGGCATATTGCTGTTGGCAATGGGGGAGGCCAGATAGGTCATCAGCAAGGCCATGGGCGTGATGGTGACCTGGCCGATCGCATAGTTATAGCCGATGGTGATTTCGGTGATGATCTGGAACAGCACCACCGCTACCAGCACCACCCAGAAGGACGGGTCCTGGATCAGGATGGCCCACACAATGCAGGCGCCCACGACCGTGCCGGCCATCCGCTGCAGCGACCGGTTCATGGTCAGGTGCAGGTGTTTGCCCTGCATGACGGCGGTGGCCCCGATGGCGGCCCAGGCAGGGTATTGCCAGCCCGACCAGTAGGCGACCAGGGCGGCGATGCCAGCGCCCACAGTGATGCGGCCGGCGACCATCAGTTCCCTGGATAGCGGGTGCGGCGCTTTTGGCGCTGCCGGTGCGGCAGGCGCAGTATGCGGGCGCAGGCGGTCAGTCAGCGCACAGATGATCCAGGCGGCCAGAGCCCCCCATGCCGTCGCTACCGTGCGTTCCACAACCACGCCAAGCGAATCCACGGGTCCGAACGCCGCCCCGACGGCAAAAACGAAAATGACGGCACCCGGGCCGCCAAGCAGATTCCAGCGGGAAACCGCCAGCGAATATACGCCTGCGGAAAGGGCCAACAAGAGCACCATCATGCCTGGGCTCGCGCCCACGTAAGTGGCCAGGGACGGCACGAACACACCTGCGACCAGCAGGGCGCCGCAGATGGCGACAATGCGCCGACGGCGCTGCAGCGTGTCAAAACGGCCAAACAGCGCAGCCAGTGCGCCCAGGGCCGGAAAGCCGACCAGATGCGACCAGGGTGACAGGTGTATGGTGAGCACCGCAAACAGCAGCGCCAGCCCCGCCTGAAGGCCGGCGATACAGGCGATCCTGAGCGAGGGCGGAGCCGCCACAATCAGGCTTTGGCGAAATTGCTTGCTATTGAGCAGGTGACGGGCCGTATGGCCCCGGGATGCCTTCAGGCCATCCCCAAATCGCTTGCGCCTTGGGATCGAAGCCGGTGTGGGTAGACGATTGCGCATCGATTAGATATTGGCCTGGTCGGGGGGCACGCCTGCGGGCAATTGCGTGGCACTGCTGCCATGCGTGCACGAATTCATGTTCGTGCCCAAGCCGTAACAGCTCATCGAGATCGAACCCATCGAGTACCCGCGCAGCAAGGGCTCGGGTTTGTCGGCCTCGGCGGCGGCCAGGCCGGCCAGGTAGAGCAAGGGGATGAAGTGATCCGGCGTGGGGACGGCCAGATCGAAATCCGGGTGCTCTGACACACGCAGGATATCGCCGGGTGCATCGGCCAGCTGGGCGGCGACCGCATCGTCGAACCGTTCGGCCCAGTCATACGCCAGCTTCGGCTGTTTCCATTCAAGCCGTCGCAGATTGTGCACGATGTTGCCGCTGGCGATGATCATGACCCCCTGATTCCGCAGTCCATCGAGTTTTGTGGCCAGATCCAGGTGGTAGTCCAGCGGGCGCAGCGCATTGATGGAAAGCTGCAGCACCGGGATATCGGCATCCGGGTACAGATGCGTCAGGACCGACCAAGTGCCGTGGTCCAGCCCCCACTGGTCCAGATCGCGGCCCACCCATTCCGGCTTGACCTGCTCGATGATTTCATTGGCCAGGTCAGGGTCGCCGGGCGCCGAGTATTCGAATTCAAAGAGTTCGCGCGGAAAGCCGTAGAAGTCGTGGATGGTTCGAGGGCTGGGCATGGCTGTCACCGCCGTGGCGCCGAAATACCAATGCGCGGAAACCACCAGCAGCGCCCGAGGCCGGGGCATCTTTTGCCCAAAGGCCCGCCAGGCATTGGTAAAGTCGTTGCGTTCCAGCGCATTCGTCGGGCTGCCGTGCCCAATGAACAGTACAGGCGTCTTGTTCAAGCGGTCACCTCGTGATTGTTGGTCAGACACATCCCGTACGTCCACGCCGACGGGTGTGTATATGATAGACCCACGTTAGCGCAGGGGGTGGAGCTTAATAGGAGTTTAGAGCAGGGCCGTTTACCCCTGAAGGGTACAGAAACGAAAAAGGGCTAGCTGCAAAAATGCGCTAACCCTTTGAATTCTTTGGCGGAGCGGACGGGACTCGAACCCGCGACCCCCGGCGTGACAGGCCGGTATTCTAACCAACTGAACTACCGCTCCGCAGCGGTAACCATCGAACTTCCAGGCGTGATGCCTGGCGTCCCCTAGGGGATTCGAACCCCTGTACCCACCGTGAAAGGGTGGTGTCCTAGGCCTCTAGACGAAGGGGACAGGACTCTAAGTCGTGAAAACTGATTGGTGGAGGTAAGCGGGATCGAACCGCTGACCTCTTGCATGCCATGCAAGCGCTC
>JAKDMO010000080.1 GCA_030452305.1 Alcaligenaceae bacterium
CCGCATCGCCTCAGGCCAGTGCTACGACAGGTTCCGCCTTGCGCGTTGAAGGCGGCATCGTGGAAAGCATCACTTAGTACTACTATTGAAGGGAAGGTGCGCAATAAGCCCTCCTTCACGGGCGAACAGGCCGTCCCAGTTGTGGGCGGATATGATGCTGTCCGGGGACGACCCCGGCCCGTTTTGGGGAATACTGCTGGGACGGCCCGGCTCTTTCAAAGGAGCTGTCGTGGCTTGGATTTATCTGGTGTTTGCAGGCTTGCTCGAAATCGTGTGGGCGTTTTCAATGAAGCAGTCTGCCGGCTTCACCCGGCTAGCCCCCTCGGTCGTAACCTTGGTGGCCATGATCGCAAGCTTTGTACTGCTTTCCGCAGCGATGAAGACGCTGCCCCTGGGTACCGCCTACACGATCTGGACGGGCATCGGTGCGGTGGGGGCGTTTGTCGTGGGCATCGCCATACTTGGCGAGCCGGCCAGTGCCGCACGGATCATCGCTGCCGTGCTGATCATTTCGGGCCTGGTGCTGATGAAAGTGGCGTCGTAGACTCTCCCCGGCACCTAATACGAAAAGGGCGAACGCTCGTCCTGTAAATACATGGGATCGGGACCCGGGTGGAATCGCGTGACATGCGAGCCGTCGCGGCCAAAATACACGAACATCAGTGAATTCCAGACGCCGTCCTGGCGATAGCGGTAGTTCCAGACGATCTGGCGCACCGAGGGCAGGCCGACGGTATCGATCTGTGCGGGCGGGCCGAATTCGCAGCGCACCTGCTCGGGCGTCCAGGTGCCTGACCCCAGCACCTTGAAGTGCTCGTCGGTCAGCACAGGTTCGATCTGCTCAACACGACCGTCGGTGCTCAGGTCCGATCCCCAGGCGTATTGTCCGAAGGGTTGCTGTGACCAGATGGCGCGCGGCTTGCCATCGCGCGAGGTGCAGGTCAGGGTGGGTGTGCCAAATTCCGCCTGGACCTGGCTCATCGGCGTGCCTGGTGGAACCGATGTGATGTTCGCGCAGGCCGTCAGGGCCGCCCCCGATCCGGCCATCAGGGCAAGGCGGAGCAGGGGGCGGATCCAGGATGAAAATATAGCCTTGTCCATGAGGAACCTCGTTGCGGTCGGTGGTATGGCGGCGTCAGGCCCGCGAATGAGTCGTACGCCGTGAATGGCTGTCAGAATCTATCTTAGCGCAGGGACGGGGGGCGTGGTTCAGTCGATCAGGTAGCGCTGCAGGACGCTGCCCACGAACTCGGCATACTGCGTGGCGCCCACCTCGTAGTTGGTATATTTGCGCCGCTTCAAATACCAGTCTTGCATCATGGCCTTGCTGACCGCTGCAAGCAAGCGGATGTCGATGGCGCGAAATCGTCCTGATGTGACCCCTTCGGCCATGATCCCGTGCACGACCGATTCGACCTCTTGCTCGATTGCGATGGCTGCCTGCTTGTGCCGCCTGGGCAGGTTCTTGGTTTCCATGAACGAGAAATAGAACCAGGGTTGCAGTAGTTCGCTGAGGTAGACATGAGCCTTGACCACCGCCAGAAGGCGCTGCAAGGGGTCTGGGGTGTCGTGGGTGTAATGTGCCAGCGTACGTCGGGTCAACAGGAAGCCATGGCTTTGAACCAGGTGGATCAGGTCATCTTTGTTGCGGATATAGGCGTACAGGCCGCCGATGCTCAGCCCACAGTCGGCCGACAGGTCGCGCAGAGACATGGCGTGAAAACCCTTGCGACGGGTCAGCCGCAAGGTCGAGTCGATGATTCTCACCAGATTGGGTACCGCGACATGTTCCTTTTTGATCCGGATCGAATCGGGATTTGCCCGATAGATTTCGCGGCAGATCTCGGTCTGTGACAGGCTGAGTTCGATCTTGAAGGATTCGAAATCGGCGATCATTAAATGCTCCGGCTCGTGGCTTAGACCGACAGATAGCGATGCTGTGTGTCGGTGTCATCCATGAGTTCCCGGCTGTCGGCCTCGTGCACGATCCGTCCCTTTTCAAGAATGTAGGCGCGCCGTGCGTGCTTTAGCGCAAAATGCACGCTTTGGTCGGTGAACAGCACGGTGGTGGTCTTGGCCAGCTCGTCGATCAGTTCGCCGATTTGTTTGACAATGACGGGTGCCAGGCCTTCATTCGGTTCGTCCAGCAGCAGGATGCGCGGTTCGCTCATCAGCGATCGGGCAACGGCCAGCATTTGTTGCTGGCCGCCCGACAGGGTGCCCCCATCCTGCTCTGCCAGTTCCGCCAGCATGGGGTATTGGTCGAATATGCGCTCTACCGTCCAGGTGCCCTGGCTGCCCGGCCGGCGATATTGGCTGACTTCCAGGTTCTCGCGTACGGTCAGGGTGGGGAAAATACGCCGGTCTTCGGGCACCATTCCGATGCCCTTGCGTGCAATCTGCCAGGCGTGGCGCCCGGTGATGTCCCGGCCATCGTAGACGATGTGTCCCTCGCGCGGCGGGGTCAGGCCGATGATGCTGCGCAGCGTCGTGCTTTTGCCGGCCCCATTTCGCCCCAGCAGGCAGACCGTTTCGCCTTCCTGCAGGTTCAGGGATACGCCCTGGAGTGCGTGGCTTTCGCCGTAGTAGGTGTGGATGTCCCGTACGTCCAGGATCATGATGGGTCTCTCAGTTCGGCGTCGGTATCCCCCAGGTAGGCGCGCCGTACCTCGGGGTGTGCGCGCACGGCTTCAGGACTGTCCAGCACCAGGGTCTGGCCGTGGTGCATGACCAGGATGCGATCGGCCAGGTCGAATACGACGCGCATATCGTGTTCGGTGATCAAAAAGGTGTAGTCCCCGGTTTGCGACAGGGTCTTGACCAGGTCCACGACCTGCCCGGTTTCGTCAGGGGTCATGCCTGCTGTCGGTTCATCGAGCAATACCAGTTCAGGGCGCGTAGCGAGGACCACGGCGATCTCGACCAGGCGCTTGTCGCCATAGCTGATGACCCCGGCACGCCGACCTGACAGGTGGGAAAGCGATAGTCTGGACAGCAAGGCGTCGGCTTCCTGCTGGACAGGGACGTTGGCCGATGCCAGATTGGCCCAGCGTCGGCCCTCGCCGCGCCGGGCGGTGACGGCGACCTCGACGTTTTCCCGTACCGTCATCTCGGTGAAGATATTGTTAATCTGGAAGGATCGTGAAATCCCGAGGCGGCTGATGGTATGGGCCGGCAGCCCCGTGATATCGCGCCCCTCGAAATGGATCTGCCAGGTGGTGGGGGCCATGCGCCCGGAAAGCAGGTTGTAGAAGGTGGTCTTGCCGGCACCGTTGGGGCCGATGATGGCCAGGGTTTCGCGCGCTTGCACGTCCAGGTTTACGCCCGAGACCGCCGCGACGCCGCCAAAGCGCTTGCTCAAGTTCTGGACTTGCAGGATGAGGTCTTTGCTCATGGCTGCTGCCCCTCCTTGCTGCGCGGCATGCGGTCGATGATGGCGCCCAGTACGCCGCGCCGGAAGAACATCACCATCAGGGCCAGGATGATGCCCAGGACCAGCATCCAGGCCTGGGTCATGCTGGTGATCCAGGTTTCGAGCAGCACAAAGATTCCCGCCCCCAGAAAGGGGCCGAGGAAGTAGCCGCTGCCCCCGAGTATCGCCATCAGCACGGGTTCGGCCGACATGGTCCAGTGCGCGAGTTCCGGGCTGGCGATGCGCAGGAACGGCGCCATCAGGCCGCCGGCCAGCCCTGCAAAACCGCCGGCAATGGTGAAGGACATCAGGCGGTAGCGCCTGATGTTCAGGCCGCAGAATGACACGCGTTCCGGGTTTTGGCGGATGGCGCGCAGGATCATCCCGAAGGACGAGCACCCGATCCGATGCAGCACCAGCCCGGCCACCACCACGATGGCCAGCACCACGTGGTAATAGACGGTGGGGTTGCCCAGTGTCAGATTCAGGCCCAGGCCCAGGGATTTCACCGTGAAGCCCGAAATGCCGTCGCTGCCGTTGGTGACCGAGCGCCACTGGTGGACCACGCCGAAGGCCATCATGCCAAAGGCCAGGGTCAGCATTGAAAAATAGACCTCGTTCAGGCGCACGCAAAAGAACCCGATGACCAGCGCCAGGGCCATGCCGGCCAGGAGCGAGACGAGCAGGCATGCCAGCAGCGGCCATTGCAGGGATTGCAGCAGCAGGGCCGTGGCATACGCCCCGATTCCAAAAAATGCCGCATGGCCGAAGCTGAGCATGCCGGTGTAGCCGAAGATCAGGTTGTAGCTGGCTGCGAACAGACCGAGGATCAGGATCTCGGTTGCGATGAAGATATAGAAGAATGGGGCAATCCAGGGCAGGGCGATCAATAGCGCCAGCAGAAAGGCAAGGAGGACGATGAGGGTGCGCAGATTCATGCCGACCTCCCGCGGCCCATCAGGCCGTGTGGTTTGATCAGCAGAATCAGGGCCATGCCGATATAGGGCAACACGAGGTTGACTTCAGGCAGGTACCGGCCGCCCAGCCCGTGGATCAGCCCCAGCACAATGGCTCCCAGCAGTGCACCGGGGAAGCTACCCAGCCCGCCTATGACCACGACGATGAAGCTTTCGATGATGATTTTGTCGCCCATGCCCGGATCGATGGCACGCATGGGTGCGGCGACGACACCCCCCACGGCCGCCAGCCAGGCGCCAAAGGCAAAGACTCCGGTGATGACCAGCTTGGTGTTGATGCACAGTACCTGGGCCATTTCGCGGTCCAGCGCAGCGGCGCGCATGATCTTGCCGGCACGGGTGCGGTTGAACAGCAGCCACAGGCCGGCCAGAGTCAGTACGCCCATGGCCAGCACGAAGGCGCTGTAGATGGGGTAAGTCATGCCACCAGACAACTCGAACGTGCCCTGCAGGAGGGCCGGCGGATCGATGATGTGGATCCCTGTGCCCCAGATCAGGCGCACCGATTCATTCAGAATCAGCAGCAGCGCAAAGGTCAGCAGCAGGCTGTCGGATATTTCACGCTGGTAGACAAAGCGCAGCATGCCACGGTCGATCAACACCGCCAGGGCTGCGACGATCAGCGGCGCCACCACCAGTGTGAGCCAGAACGGCATGCCCACTACGGCCACGCAGGTGTAGGCGAGGTAGGCGCCCAGCATATAGAGCGCGCCGTGCGCGAAATTGATGACGTTCAGAACGCCAAAGATAATATTCAAACCCACTGCGATGATGAACAGCAGCAGGCCGATATCCAGGCTGTTAAGCAAGGCGAGTCCTAGGCCACTCATGAGCACCCCCTAAAGGTGGGGCGTGTGGCAGGCCCTGTGGCCCGCCGCAGCATCCCCAATTGCCGGAATGAACGCCGTCCGGTTCAGAGTTTGCAGGCTGGATTCACGGGCGGCGTGATTTTTTTGCCGTCGAAATCATGGACCTGGGTGAGTGAACGAACCTTGTCCGCTGTGTTCATCGGACCGGTCAGGCCCCAGGTAGGACCGATCAGCGCCTGGTTGTCGCCCTTGCGGAAAGTCAGTTCGCCGGTAGGCGCCTGCACAGTCAGCCCTGACAGGGCGGCGATTACGGCATCGCTATCGGTCGACCCGGCCTTTTCGATTGCTGCCTTGAAGGTATGGATACCCATATATGCGCCTTCAGCGTTGTAGCTGGGGGGAGTGCCATAGGCGGCTTTGTATGCCTTGACGAACTTGTCGTTCATCGGGTTATCCCAGGAGTCATACCAGTAGCGTGTGCCCAGCCAGACGCCCTCTGGCATCTGGTCGCCCAGTGCCGCCAGCACCTCGGTGGCAGCGCCCACAGCGACCAGCACCTGGAAGCCCTGCTTGAAGAAACCCCGGTCATTGGCCTGGCGCACGAAGTTGACCAGGTCCCCGCCCCACAGCGAAATCATGACCCCGTCTGGCTTGGCGTCCATGACACTGTTGATGAATGGTGTGAAATCCTCGGCGCCAAAGCGCGGGAACGCAACCTGGTCCTGCATCAGGACGACATCGGGTTTTTGCGCTTTCAGGTATTTTCCGAAGAATTCCCAGGTCTGGTGGCCGAATGCATAGTCCGGGCCGATGGTGGTCCATTTGGTCGCCCCCGAATCGGCCGCGATGGCTGCAGCACCCGCCATGTTCTGGTCCACATTCACGCTGAGGCGGTAGGTGTATTTATTGCACAGCTTTCCGGTGACGTCCGGTGTGGCCGCGTGCGTGATCATAAAGGGTTTGCCCATCTCGGGCAGAACGGGTACCAGGCCCTGCGCCACGCCGGAGCTGTCCAGGCCCATCAGAGCATCGACCTTGTCCTGGTAAACCAGTTTGCGGGCTGCCTGGATGGCGACGGCGGCCTTGCCCTGGCCGTCCTCGAATGTTGCCTCGATCTGGCGACCCAGCACGCCGCCGGACTCGTTGATTTCCTTGATGGCGAGCGTGGCGCCTTGCTGGGCGAATTCCCCGTAGGCCGCCGCGCTGCCGGACATCAGGTAGATTCCGCCGATGCGGATGGGATCCTCGGCTTGGGCGGGTCCCCCCACAAAGGCGGCTGCAACGGCCAGTGCAGTCAGTGAGCTTCGAATGGGTAGGTGTTTCATGTGTGTCTCCTTCTCCGTTGGGTATTTCTTTTCAGCGTAGGCTGTTCTCAGCCCCGCCGCCTGGGACGGTCTGTCGGGCGTGGCCCGGCTGCTCAGTGCTGCTTTTTGAGACCATCCCGCAGCACATTCTTGCGGATCTTGCCCGTGGATGTCTTGGGCAGGTCTCCGAATACGACTTTGCGGGGCACTTTGAAGCCCGCCATGTTCTGCCTGCAAAAGGCGATCACGGCCGCCTCGTCCAGATCGGCGTCGGGTGTTCGCAGGGCGACGAAGGCGCAGGGGGATTCACCCCAGTTCGGGTCCTCCATGGCCACCACGGCGGCCTCCGAGACAGCGGGGTGCCGGTACAGTACGTCTTCGATTTCCTGGCTGGAGATGTTCTCGCCGCCAGAGATAATGATGTCTTTTGCGCGGTCCTTGACCTCGACATAACCGTCTGGGTGCATGACGGCCAGGTCGCCGGTGTGCAGCCAGCCGCCGCTGAAGGCCTCGTCGGTCGCGGCGCGATTCCTGAAATAGCCTTTCATCAGCGTGTTGCCGCGCATCAGCAATTCGCCGAGTGTCTGGCCGTCCGCCGGGACGGGCTCGAGTGTGTCCGGGTCGGCCACCATCAGGGCGTTGATCGCATGTGTTTCAACGCCCTGGCGCGCCATTTTGCTGGCCAGATCATCGATCGGCAGATCTTCCCATCCCGGCTGGCGTACGCATAGTGTTGAGGGCCCGTAGCTTTCGGTCAGGCCATACAGGTGGGTGATGTCAAAGCCGATCTCGCGGCCGCGCCGGATCACCGGGCTGGGCGGCGCGGCGCCGCCGACCGCGAACTGAACGGCCTGATCAAGGCGCAGTCCGGATTGGTGTAGTTCGTTGACCAGCATGTTCAGAACGATCGGAGCACCGCACATGTGCGTGACGCCGTGTTTTCGGATCCGTTCGGATACCGCCTGGGTTTCGACCTTGCGCAGGCAGATGTGGGTGGCGCAGGCGGCCGTGACCGCCCAGGTGTAGCACCAGCCATTGCAGTGGAACATGGGTAGGGTCCACAGATACACGCTGCGGGTGTTCATTTCCATAGCCATGGCGTTGCTCATGGCGGCCATCCAGGCGCCCCGGTGGTGGTAGGCCACACCCTTGGGGTTTCCAGTCGTGCCCGATGTGTAGTTCAGGCTGATGGCCTGCCATTCGTCCTGGATGGGAAGTCGTTGGAAATTTCGGTCGCCCTGTGCGCACAGGGTTTCATAATCCAGGATCCCCGAGTTCTGCGACGGGCCCGCCTGCCGGGCAATGGCGACCAGCGTCGGTGGATCGGCCAGGCCTTGTATGGCCTGGCTAACGATGGGCTCGAATTCAGTGTCATAAAACAGGATGCGGGCCTTGCAGTGGTCCATGATAAAGGACAGCGTTCCGGCATCCAGCCGGGTGTTCAGCGCATTGAGCACTGCACCGGCCATGGGGATGAAATAGTGGGCCTCAAGCAGCTCGTGCGAGTTGTGGCACAGGAACGAGACGGTGTCGCCGAAGCGTATGCCCATGGTGTGCAGGGTGCCGGCCATCGCCTTGCACCGATCGTGCAGTTCGCGCCAGGTCAGCGTTCTGTCGTCATCGATCACTGCAGCACGGTCGGGGAAAATATGGGCCGCCCGTTCCAGGAATGATACGGGGGTCAGGTGTGAATAATTTGCCGTATTGCGTTCCAGGCCCTCTTCGTAGGGGTGATTCATCGTGCCTCTTTCCTCGCTTCGGGTATTTGGAATTGCATGGTGCAAGCTTTATGCGCACAACGGTGCGCAGCGAACATAGAACGACTGTTCTATGATGTCAAAAAAACGAACGATCGTTCTATTATGGTTTTCACGGGGGTGGCCTACAATCGGCGGCATCCCCAACTAACGGAATGGCGCGATAGCGCAGGCTGGACAGTTGATCAGGCAAAAAACCAGTAGCACACGGCGATCGAGGCCAGGACACCGGCCAGATCCGCCAGCAAGGCGCAGCCGACTGCGTGGCGGATGCGCTGAATCCCTACCGATCCGAAATACACGGCCAGCACATAGAACGTGGTTTCAGTACTGCCCTGCATTGTGGCAGACAGCAGGGCCGGGAAGCTATCCACCCCGTAGTGCTGCATGGTTTCAATCATCAGGGCGCGTGCGGCGCTGCCTGAAAACGGCTTGGCCAGTGCGGTCGGCAGGGCATCGACGAATCGTGTGTCCCACCCGATCGACTGCACCACCCAGCGTATGCCTTCGAGCAGTACATCCAGTGCGCCTGAGGCGCGCAGCACTCCGATAGCGCACAGCATGGCGACCAGATAAGGCAGCAGGCTTTTGCAGACATCAAAGCCGTCCTTGGCGCCTTCCACGAAATGTTCGTAGACGGGGATGCGTTTCCACGCGCCGGCCAGCAGGAAAGCAATAATGATCCCGAACAGGACGAGATTGCCCAGTAGCGAGGACAGGGCGGCGACCGCCGTGCTGCTGATCGAGGCGAGCACCGCGATGAATCCACCTAGGACCAGGGCGGTGCCGCCCAGCCAGGCGAGTACAACCGGGTCATACAGTTTCAGGCGCTGCATGACGGCCACCGATAGCAGGCCGACCAGCGTCGAGGCCGAGGTCGCCAGCAAGATCGGCACAAAGACCAGCGTCGGATCGGGCGCACCTTGCTGCGCGCGGTACATGAAGATCGTTACCGGCAGCAGGGTCAGGGATGAGGAATTCAGCACCAGGAACAGGATCTGGGCGTTGCTGGCGGTCTTGGGATCCGGATTTAGGGTTTGCAGTTCGCTCATGGCGCGCAGGCCGATCGGCGTGGCGGCGTTGTCCAGCCCCAGCCCGTTGGCCGCGAAATTCATGGTGATCAGACCCAGAGCCGGGTGCCCGGCGGGGACTTCCGGCATCAGGCGTCGGAACAAGGGTGAGAGCACACGCCCCAGCAGATCGACCAGGCCCGCGGCTTCGGCGATGCGCAGGAACCCCAGCCACAGCGTCAATGTGCCAAACAGCAGCAGCATCAGTTGGACCGATAGTTCGGCCATGTCGAACAGGCTGGCGATCAGGCGGGCGAATACCTGTGGGTCATCCAGGAACAGCCAGTGATATGCCCCGAAGGCGGCGGAAACCAGGAAAAAGCCGAGCCACAGGGTATTGAGCATACGCTGATGTCCTGCTAGTCGAATTGGTCCGGATGCAGCAGAATGGATCGATCGACGTCCTGGATGCGGGTGCGCCCGCAAAATGCCATGGATATGTCCAGTTCATTTGCGATGAGTTGCAGGCAGCGATAGACGCCTTCCTCGCCCATGGCGCCCAGTGCGTACAGGAAAGCACGGCCGACCAGTGTGCCGTGCGCACCCAGGGCAACCGCCCTGAGCACGTCCTGGCCCGAGCGGATACCCCCATCCATCAGGACTTCGATCTGGTCACCCACTGCGTCGGCGATGTGTGGCAGGGCAGATATGGATGAGGGCGCCCCGTCGAGCTGTCGCCCCCCGTGGTTCGACACGATCAGGGCATCCGCGCCGGAATCGACTGCGTGGCGCGCATCCTGGGCATCCATCACGCCCTTTAGAATGATCTTGCCGCCCCAGCGCTTCTTGATCCATTCCAGGTCATTCCAATTAAGGGCCGGGTCGAACTGCTCGGCCGTCCAGGACGACAGGGAGGACAGGTCGCCCACCCCCTTGGCATGGCCCACGATATTGCCGAAGGTGCGGCGGGGCGTGCGCAACATGTTCATGCACCAGCGCGGCTTGGTGGCCAGATTGATCAGGTTCAGCAGCGTGGGCTTGGGCGGGGTGGACAGGCCGTTTTTGATATCCTTGTGCCGCTGGCCCAGCACCTGGAGGTCCAGTGTCACCACCAGTGCCGAGCATCCGGCAGCCTTGGCGCGATCGATCAGGCGCCCGATGAAATCGCGGTCGCGCATCACATATAGCTGAAACCAGAATGGCTTGCTCGTGTGGGCGGCGATGTCCTCGATCGAGCATACGCTCATGGTCGAGAGCGTGAACGGGATGCCAAAGCGTTCGGCTGCCTTTGCCCCCAGGATCTCGCCGTCTGCATGCTGCATGCCCGTCAGGCCGGTGGGCGCGATGGCCACAGGCATGGCCACGTCCTCGCCCAGCAGGGTGCTGCGCAGGCTGCGATGCTCGATATTCACCGCCACGCGCTGGCGGAACTTGATTTTCTGCAGGTCGGTTTCGTTCGAGCGGTACGTGCCTTCCGTCCACGAACCGGAATCCGCATAGTCGTAGAACATCCTGGGGACGCGCCGCTGGGCAAGCATGCGAAAGTCCTCGACGCAGGTCATTTTGGATAGTGTGGGCACGGGGCTCTCCTGACAATGACCCATATTCTATATCCGCAGTGGGCTGCCAGTGACCAAAGCGGCCCGCATCGCCCACGCTTTGCGGCCCGGCATGACGGGCCCATAAATTCATGTTATATTTACGCCTCTTTTGCGGCTGTAGCTCAGTTGGATAGAGTACTTGGCTACGAACCAAGGGGTCGTGGGT
>JAKDMO010000277.1 GCA_030452305.1 Alcaligenaceae bacterium
CTTGCATCATGCCACTTCCAGAGCTGTTTCCACGGGCGTATCTGGAACGCTATCGTATCCGTCCGGTGAACGCACCTTGAGCCGTCCCAGTATTCGATAGAGCATACGTGTCCGCTTAAATATCGTGGACACGTATGCACCAAGAACCTGTCAGCAAGCCACGCCGTCGGCGCCGTACCTATACCGCGCAGTTCAAGACCGATCTGGTCGCCCAGTGCATGGACCCAGCCGTCTCCCTGGCGGCGGTGGCCATCGAACATGACCTGAACCCCAACGTCTTGCGCCGTTGGGTCATCGAGCACGAACGTCTGGGCTTGCATGATGCCGATGCCCAGTCCGCTGGGGATCGCACCGAGCTAGCGCCCGCGCCCGCGCCCGCGAACTGGCTACCCTTCGTGCCAGTCCGGACGGTCGCCACCGAACGGCTGTCCACACAACCGTCACAGCCCGAGGCCCGTATCCCGCTCACGCTCAGTGGCCGAGGCCTGACCCTCACGCTGGACTGGCCGATGGCTGAACACCAGGCGTTGGCCCAGTGGGCACGCCTGGTCCTGGCATGATCCGCATTGACCGGATCTGGCTGGCCGTCGATCCCATGGACATGCGTGCAGGCCTGGATACGACCCTGGCCCGGGTGGTGCGCGTGTTCGGGGCCGCACACCCGCATCATGCCTATGTCTTTGCCAACCGCCGCGCCACACGCATCAAGGTGTTGATGCACGATGGCGTCGGCGTGTGGCTGGCGACCAGACGTCTGAACCAGGGCAGGTTCGTCTGGCCCACGCCAGGCGGCACACACCTGACGCTCACCGACGAGCAGGCCAGCGCTCTGGTGCTGGGCCTGCCCTGGCAACGCCTGGGCGATGCCGGCGTCATCGACTGCATCTAAGCTAGCACCGGCTCAGGCTGTGCAATCGGGGCTGATGCCGATGGTGCGATGCAGCACCTGCTGGCATACTGCCCGCCATGACAGCCGTTGCACCCGACTCACTGCAGGACATGGACGCCGCGCAATTGCGCGAACTGGCGGCCAGTCTGATGCACACGCTCGGGCGCACGCAGCAGGAGCTCACCGCCACCAAAACGCTCAACGAGAAGCTGACCTTCGAGATCGCGGCCCTGCGCCGCTTCCGGTTCGGCAGGCGCGGCGAGCAACTACCGCCCGGTGTGCAGGGCAGCCTGCTGGAAGAAGCCGTTGACGAGGATCTGGTCGAGATCGAGGCCCAACTGGCGGCCTTGAACCCCACGGCCGATCCGCTCACGCCCCCTAAGGATCAACCCAAGCGCACCGCCTTGCCGCCTGAGCTGCCCCGCGTCGAGATCCGTCACGAACCGCACAGCATGAACTGCACCTGCGGTTGCCAGCTGAAGTTCGTGCGTGACGAGGTTAGCGAGAAGCTGGACTACACGCCTGGCACCTTTACGGTCGAGCGTCATGTGCGCCCGATCCTGGCCTGTCCTCAGTGCGAGACAATTACCCAGGCCCCGATGCCCGCTTATGTCATCGACAAGGGCCTGGCTACGCCTGGCCTGATGGCCCACGTGCTGGTCGCCAAGTACGCTGATCACCTGCCGCTGTACCGTCAGGAAGGCATCTTTGCCCGGGCGGGGCTGAAGATCGCCCGATCAACCCTGGCGGAGTGGGTCGGTGCCTGCGGCTTCGCGCTGCAGCCGCTGGTTGCGGCACTGCGAGACGAGATCCTGGCACACCGGGTACTGCATGCCGACGAGACGCCGGTCAAACTGCTCAAGCCTGGCAGCCGCGCCACCCACAAGGCCTATCTGTGGGCCTACACCCCGGGCGCCTTCGAAGGCCTGAACGCGGTCGTCTATGACTTTACCGAAGGCCGTGCCGGGGCGCATGCCCGGGAGTTCTTCGGCGACTGGACGGGCAGCCTGGTCTGCGATGATTACGTTGGCTACAAGGCCTGCTTTACCCAGGGCATCATTGAGGTGGGCTGCATGGCGCACGCCCGGCGCAAATTCTTCGACTTGCACGCGGCCAGCCAGAGCCCGGTGGCCGCGCAGGCGCTGGAGTCCATCGGCGGCCTGTACGCGATCGAGCGTGAACTCAAGGACCTGTCCCTGGAGGAGCGTTTGAGGCAACGCCAGCAAGTCGCCAAACCGCTGGCCGACAAATACCATGAGTGGATGTTGGCCCAACGCCAGAAGGTGCCAGAGGGTTCCGGCACGGCCCGGGCGCTGGACTACAGCCTGAAGCGTTGGCAGGCGCTGACGCGCTACCTGGATGATGGGATGCTGCCCATCGACAACAACCGGATCGAACAACAGATCCGGCCCGTCGCCGTGGGCCGCAACAATTGGCTGTTCGCAGGGTCATTGCGCGCCGGCAAACGGGCGGCGGCGGTCATGAGTCTGGTGCAGTCGGCCAAACTCAATGGCCATGATCCGTATGCCTATCTGAAAGACGTGCTCACACGCCTGCCCACGCATCCGAACAGCCGGATCGGGGAATTGTTGCCGCATCGCTGGCAGGCTGTGTGACGCTGTTGATCTGCGTCGGTTGAAATCTGACCCACCGGCATCGGTTCTGCTCACGTGCTAGAAAGGCTGCGGCCGCCTATCGGCGGTCGTCAACGTGCGTTCGCCGGACGCTAACACGCTATCGGCTAGGTCCGAAGCTGGAGTTTCAGATGTAGTGCGCCGGTTGGTTT
>JAKDMO010000081.1 GCA_030452305.1 Alcaligenaceae bacterium
AGGCCGAGGAGGCCCTGTCCAGACAGGGGGCTGTGTTGTGATGCATGGGTCGGCCTCGCAGCGGGAACGGCGCCTTGGGCTGGGCCCACGATCCTGGATGCTGGTGTTCACTGCCATCATCCTGGCTTTTCTCGAACTGGGGCCGAGGTTCGGGCTGATTGATCCATTTTCACTGCCGCCGCTCAGTGGAATCCTCGTTCGGGCCGCACAACTGCTGGTGGACCCGGGCTTTTGGTCGCATCACCTGGGACCCAGTCTGCTGGCAATCATGCTCGCGTTCGTATTTGCCGCCATATTGGGCATTGCTGTCGGTCTGATCCTCTGGCGCTTCGGTTTCATGCGGCGGATATTTGATCCGTGGCTGTCGATTTATTACGCCATCCCGACCTTTGCCCTATATCCCCTGCTGGTGGTCATTGCCGGCATCGGTCTGGTTCCGGTCATTCTGCTGGGGACCCTTCTGGCCATTGTCTCTGTCATCACTGCCACGCTTGACGGGCTGGATTCTATTCCACCGATCACAATCAAATTGGCCCAGGCGCTGCAGCTCTCGACCACGGATTACGTGCTAAAGATCCTCATTCCAGCGACGCTCAGCCAGATTGTGGTGGGCCTTCGGCTGGCGCTGTCGTTCAGCATCATCGGGGTGATGGCGAGCGAATTCATACTGTCAACCTACGGTCTGGGCTATTTCATTTCCTACGCCTATGACCATTTTTCCCAGAACGATATGTATGCGGGTATCGTGATCGTATTGTGCTTCGCCTTGGGGGTGAACTACCTTTGCGGCTTGCTGTTGCACGGACGAAGCATGAGGACTTCACTGTGACAAGGACGGCGCCATTTAGCCGGATACTGAGCAATCTGTTGGTCGTGCTTGCATTGCCGGTTTTCGTGTTTGTGCTCTGGGCCGTCGTTGCGGCAATTGTCGATAATCTGGTGTTTCCAAACCCGCTTGAGGCCATCCAGGGTTTGATCACGGACTTTGGGCGCGAGGCTTACCGCATCAGTATTTTGACGACCATCAGGCTGCTTTTATTGAGTTGGATCATTTCGGTCGTTGGAGGTGCATTGATTGGCTTTGGCCTCGGTTTGTCGGCCTTCTGGTCGAAGGTGTTCGCAACGCCCATGTTCGCCTTCTATTGCATCCCTCTCGTGACTTTATATCCGGTGTTCATAATCTTTCTGGGAATCGGTGAGCTGGCACGCGTTGTATTTGCCATTGCGCACGGCCTGCCTCCGATGGCGCTGCTGGTCATGGGGGCGACGGCAAGTATCGACAGGAACCTGCTCAAGCTTGGCGACGCATTGAAATTGCCGTGGTATTCGAAGCTCGCGAAAATCATTATCCCGGCGCTTGTCCCGACACTGGTCAGCGGCGCGCGTATTGCATTGGGTCTGACGATGATCGGCCTGATTCTTGCGGGAATGGTGTCGGCGACGAGCGGACTTGGGCATGAGCTTGTGAACAATATCGCGAATGCGCGTGTTGCCAGGATTACTGGTCAAATCATATTCATCGTCATTCTTGCAGTCATTCCGGGGCTATTTTTGAGGTGGATGGAACAGCGGGTGTCGCGCCGTCGTTGATCGTCATGCGGGGATGGTTTTGGGCAAAAGCATATCAGAAAGCATTTTTCAGCTTCTGCATTTTCGGACGGGGAGTGAGCAAAAATGAGCGGGATAGTTCATGTGGATGAAGCGTTTTTTCGCGAGCGTGGATTTGGATTGAAAATCGGCTTTGGCAAGACCCCGGGGTTGGTTATCGTGGATATCATTCGGGCGTTTACCGATCCCGACATGCCGCTGGGCTCTAATATGGATGCCGAGATCGAAGCGACGAATCGGCTGATCGATGCATGCAGGGAAGCGGGCGTACCGGTTTTCTTTACCACGACCGCATACGATGATGCGTCCTTGAGGGACGGCGGCATATGGGTGTTAAAGCAAAAGGGCGCTGCAACGCTGCGCAGTGGTACTGCCGCCGTAGAACTCGACCCACGCCTGCATTATCACCCCCAGGATTCAGTGCTGACCAAAAAATACGCATCGTGTTTTTTTGGTACGGACCTGCTGTCCCGTTTGGTGTCCAATGGGTGTGACACGCTCCTGATTGCGGGATGCACAACCAGCGGCTGCGTGCGCGGTACGGCGGTTGATGCGGTGCAGAACGGATTCAGGCCTGTTATTGTGACCGAGGCCGTAGGCGATCGCTCAGAGGCTGCGCACAGGCAGAGCCTGTTCGACCTTCAGGCAAAATATTGCGATGTCGTGGCATTGAGCGAAGTTCTGGACTATCTAAAGAACCTTCAGACCCGCCCATGATAATCTGTCATGGCTTGGATGCCGCATGATATCGGGATGCATATGAACTTGCATAATTTGACACTACGGAAGCTCCAATGTTTCCTGAAAACGGTTGAATTAGGCAGTATCACACACGCTGCCGATTCTTTATGTATTGCGCAACCGGCCTTGAGCCTCAATATAAAACAGCTCGAAGATGCGTTGGGGGTCGCGCTGCTGACGCGCCACGCTCGGGGCGTGGATGTCACCCCGGCCGGCGAGTTGTTGTATTCCAGAGTGAGTTCATTGTTTGAATTACTGGAGATCACTGTCAAGGATGTCTCCAGCCTGGGCCACAGCACTGAAAAATTCTTTTCCCTGGGCATGCCTTCGAGCCTGGTTCTGCTGGTCGGCACGGATGCTGTCATCGCAGCCAAGAACAACCTTCCACGCCTGTCCTTTTCATTGAGGGAAGACCCGAGTTTTGCGCTGGTTGATGCGGTAGAAAATAGGGAGCTTGATGCCGCCCTTGCTTATAGCGCCACCGAAAGGCCGGGCGTGTCCCTGGTTCCGATGGTGCAGGAAGACGTTCTATTGGTGACTCACCCAGGCGTTCCGGTCAAGCAGGACACGATTACTCTGGATGAGGCCCTGGGCTTCAATTTCGTGTTTGGTGGCCGCAGGGATGTTGGGCGCTGCCTGATGGAGCGTGTCGCCCACGAGCGGGGGCGGTCATTGAATATCGTCTACGAGATGCGATCCATCGCGGGAATCAGAGAGATCGTGTTGCGTGGCATGGCGGCGACAGTCATGCCCTACGGCGCCGTTGCCGGCGAACTCAGCAGCGGCCGCCTGATCGCCCGCAGAATAGTGGAACCCCGCCTGACACAGACCATGAGCCTGGCATGGTCGACCAAAAGCATGGAAGTATTTGCTGACCATGAGACGGTCATCATGGATTATCTGTCGGCCTTGTCAGACCTGATCGTCGAACGCCAGAATGGGCTCGCCAGACTGATTTCATAGCGTTTCATATGGCACGCTGAGCGATGGTGGCATTGGCTACGCCCTTAGCAACTGTTTGATGACATCCATGGGTAAGACCAGCCGCAATGATTCCGGTAGGCGAACAAAGCCGTGGCTTTCGTAGAAACTGATTGCACGCTCGTTGATCGCGTCCACCACCATCATGGATGCCCCGATCGTGGATGTACTCGCATAGGCGCGGTGAACTGCGTCGGCAAGAAGCATCGCCCCGAGGTGCTGACCCTGTTTGGTTCCGGAAACCGCCAGCCGACCGATCAGGATTGCACTGACCAGTGGGTAGCGCGGAATGCTCTTGCGGGCAGCAGGGGGAACCTCGCCTTGGGACACGCTGGTCGCGCATAGCGTGTAGTACCCCAACACGGTATCCGGCTGGGCTGGTGCGACGAGTACAAAGACACCATTGGCCTTGCGCCGAATGTCTTGCCCGGCCTGTGCTTTCAGGTAGCGGTCCAGGTCGTCAACCCCACACCAGAAATTGGCACGATCGTGATGTGATGCCAATACCTCGATCCGAAAATCCGGGTGCTGCGCCATGTTCAGGATGCGATGCGCCGCTTGTGTTCAGCCAGGGCGCGTTGCAGCCGTTCGCTTGGCTCTGGCGGATTGATGAGCGCATCGAAGAACGCCTTGCGGTCTTGGTTCGATAATACTAGCGTTTCATGTTCGGCGATGGTTCGGCGTGCAGTATCGACCAGCGCGGTAACACAGAAATCGCTTACCTTGCGATGCGACAGCCGGGCAGCCCGTTCGATCAGGTCTTTCGTTTCTTCGTCCAGCCGGAATCCGAGACGCTCACCGCGGGTGGCGGCATCCCGTTCGGCTTTGACTTGCTTATGTGGCATGACGATCACTTCCGAAGAATATTCGATTAACTTTTATTGTACGTCAATTTGACTAACAATATGAGTCGAAGCCTTTGGGCTACAAAATTGTCATAACCCCAGTTTTTGGAGAACCGTTTGGCTTCCTTCAAGGGGCTGGACGAGGCAATGGAGCCATGAGCTGTCGGTTAGTCGTGAGGCTGTGCCTCAGTGGTTGGAGCGGCACATTCGAGTTCTATGGTCAGGATAGTGGGGGGATTATTATCGTCAGGCCAGTTTTTGACAGGGTGGTGGATCAGGTCGTGGAATTTGTTAATTTCAGCTTCGAATTCGTCGTAGTCTTGCATGTATTTCTCAAAAAATTTGCCGTCGGCATAGCCCGAAATGATGAAATTGGATTCTGATAACAATACGAAATCGGGTACCTCTAGTGATGAGCGTCCATGGATGACTTCGAGATACCCCAGTAGGAAACCGTACGTATAGAGTTCGATAAACTCCATTTCCTTTCCGGATAGCTCATCTTTGAACGGCTGGTGGTATACCATCATCTGGAATGGGTCGATTCCTTCTGGATTTTTGATGATTTTTCTGAAACCGAACTCGACTCCGCTACGAAAGTGTGTAATTTTCAGCAAATAGGGGTAGCTTTGCTTGTTTCTGAACACATCTGCTTGAAAAGAAAATGAAAATGAACCTTTCCAGTCATCGTAGAGATCGCCTGGCTTGCCGAACAGACAGCGCAGGCCGGCATAGTACTGCGCGGTGTTCAATCTGTCTTCGGGGGCATGTCGATAATCCAAAAAAATCGGCTGTTCGGATATGGGATAAGAATATTTACTCAATCGAACATAGGTGTCGTCGTCGATGCGGGTAAGCATGCAATAGGGACTTTCCGGCTGTTGGGTACGAGTATTTTTTCCGGTTCTTTTGGATGATGAGGGGGATGATGCCGATTTTGTCATGAGTGTCTTTCCTTGCCGGATATTAAGGCAAGTAGAATCATGAACCAAAAATAGAAAAGCTGATATTACGGAAAATACGGGAATGAGGTCTCCGCCGCTGACAACACAGTATCCGGCTGTGGCGTAGTCTAATACAATCTTAAGAATACTGACCCTGCACTTCTGCCGTCCGTTCGTAGAGGCGCCACCTACGAACAAAAGAGCATTCATGTCAGTCGTTGGCAGTGTGCAATTTCAAAAAAAGGAAATGTTGTGTCGGAACAGGAGTTTAGCGGAGCCTTCTTTATCGAAGATGTAGAGAAATTAATGGGTTGCATGTTGCAAGAAGTATTTATCGCTGCGTTCTCCTTGAAATTTGGTGAGATGCCTGAAGATATTCAACAACGCATCGCCGATGCTCACCCCCTACAACTCCGGGAATGGATTCCTTCTATCGTTGTTGCGGCCAAGGCTGACGATGTGTTCGTCACTGCGCTGGAGCGTGCCTTTATGCCAATTGTCGCTAATGCAAGCGAGCGCCAAGGAGGGCCGTGTCTACGTGAAATGGGCTCATTGCGTGAGATGGCAGAAGCGTTGGGCAAGGCCTCAAAGCCCGATGCGTTTTAACTTCAGCAATCGCAGCCAGGCCACGACGTTTGATTTCAGCCGCAGTCGCAGTATTACGACAAGTGTGACTTGTGAAGAACTGGTTTTGGGTCTAAGTTCAGTCTATATTTATCTCTTCCAAACAGGACACTAGGAGTTCGCGATGAAGCTCGCCACCCACGTCCGGCCTATCAGCTACCTGAAAAGCCATGCTGCTGAAATCGCCAAAGACATTACTGAAACTGGCGAACCCATGCTCATTACTCAGAACGGCGAGGCTCGTCTGGTTGTCATGGACGTGAGCAGCTATGAGCAAAAAGAGCAGACTCTGGCGCTCCTGAAAATGCTGGCGATGGGTCAACGAGACATCGAGCAGGGCCATTATCGTGATGCAGAGGAGTTCTTTGCCGAGCTGGACAAGGAATACCTGTCGTGAAAGTGGTGCTGCTGGATGAGGCACAGAGCGACATCCGGGAGCTGCGCCAGTACGTAACCAAGATCTTTGGCAAAGCTATTTGGCAGGAAACCTACACAGGCATCAAGGCCACACGGTACGCAATACGGTGGCTTTCTCCCTCAGCGGCCATATCCCGCCTGAACTGGCTGAATTGGGGCTATCCCAATATCGACAGGTTATTTCAGGTATGAACCGCATCATCTACGAAGTGCAAGGCGGCGTGCTTTACATTCACATCGTCTGCGATACGCGCAAGGACTTACGAGCGTTGCTGACAAGGCGGCTGTTGAATCGCTGAATTCTGGGCTTTATTTCTGTAAAAATCCGATCACCATATCGAGAGCGGCAAGACGCAAAAAGGCCCAAACCGAAGTTTGGGCCTTTTTTGAATCTGGAGCGGGAAACGAGTCTCGAACTCGCGACCTCAACCTTGGCAAGGTTGCGCTCTACCAACTGAGCTATTCCCGCGTATTTCTGCCTTCCCCGATAGCTCTGAAAAAAGCTGGCTGGTGAAGTAAGCCATGCATTCTAATACCGGTAATTTTGCTTGTCAAACCGGCCTGGGCCGTTCACTGCAAAAACGATATTGTGCTGCAAGGGCGCAAATTCTAGCACATCGGAAGGAATCGGTGGCGGTGCGGGCGGGCGCGGTATGCTTACGGTTTTCCCGCCCCGAGATCCCACCGTGCCGGAGATATCCGAACAAAACCTCAGCGCCTGCAACACATTGGGCCTGCCCGCGTGCGCGCGCGTGCTGCGTGTGCGTGACGATGGCCCGCTGCTGTGGTTATCAGGGGCGGTGGCGCAGGGCGAGCGGGTATTTGTGCTGGGGGGCGGCAGCAATGTGGTGATGTCCCCCAGGCCCCACAGCCTGGTGGTGAAGGTCGAGACGCGTGGGATCCGTTTGCTGGACGAGAGCCCCGATGCCTGGCTGGTCGAGGCTCAGGCGGGTGAATCGTGGCACGGCTTTGTGGATCACTGCCTGGACCACGGATGGCCTGGCCTTGAGAATCTGGCACTGATTCCGGGCACAGTGGGGGCGGCGCCTGTGCAAAATATCGGCGCGTATGGGCTGGAGCTGGATCAGCGCCTGCACAGCGTGTTGGCCTGGGATCTGCATGCAGGGACGCAGGTCGAGCTGTTGGCGGCGGATTGCGGGTTCTCGTACCGCGACAGCATTTTCAAGCATGGTGAACCGGGCCGCTGGTTGATCCAGGCGGTGCGTGTACGCTTGCCTCGGGCGTGGCAGCCGATTCTGGAGTATCCCGATCTGGCCAGGCACCCGGGTCTGGCCGGCGGTGATGTGTCTGCGCGGCAGGTATTCGATGCGGTATGCGAAATTCGGCGGCGCAAACTGCCCGACCCTGCGGTGCTGGGCAATGCAGGCAGTTTTTTCAAGAATCCCTTGGTGCCTGCTACCCAGGCCAAGGCCTTGCGCGATCGCTTTCCGGGCCTGGCTGCGTATCCGCAGGCGGATGGGCGGGTGAAGCTGGCGGCGGGTTGGCTGATCGACCAGGCGGGCTGGAAGGGGCGTCAGGTAGGCCCAGTGGGCATGCATGCCCATCAGGCTCTGGTGTTGGTGAATTATGGCGGTGCGACAGCCGAGGACGTCCGGCGCCTGGCTGCGGCCGTATGCGAGGATGTCTGGCAGCGTTTCGGAGTGCGATTGGAGCGCGAGCCTGTTACCTTGGATTAGGTGGCGAGCACGTCCTGCATGTCGAACAGGCCGAATTCCTTGCGTGCCAGATAGCGCGCAGCACGCAGGCTGCCCTGGGCGTACGTGGCGCGGCTGCTGGATCGGTGGGTGATTTCGATGCGCTCGCCAATACCGCAGAAATAGACGGTATGGTCACCCACGATATCGCCCCCGCGCACGACTGAAAACCCGATATGCCCGGTTTCGCGTGGCCCGGTTTCGCCGTGACGCGCCCAGTCGGCGACCTCGTCGAGCTGTACGCCCCAGGCCTGTGCGATGGTCTGCCCCATGGCCAGTGCCGTACCTGACGGTGCATCGACCTTATTGCGATGGTGCGCCTCGAATACCTCGGCGTCGTAGCCGCTGTTCAACAGGCGTGCGGCCATGTCCAGCAGCTTCAGGGTGGCGTTGACACCGACGCTCATATTCGGTGCAAAGACGATGGCGGTTTGCTGGCCTGCTGTGCGGATGGCCTGTTTGCCGGCCGTATCGAAACCGGTGGTGCCGATCACGCATTTTACCTGGTGCCGAACGCAGGCCTGCAGGTGTGTCAGCGTGCCCTCTGGGCGGGTGAAATCGATCAGGCAGTCGGCGTCGGACAGAGCATCCAGATCATCTGTGATCAGTGCGCCGGCTGTTCGCCCAAGCCCCGCACCGGCATCTGTGCCGATCAGCGGTGATCCCGTTGTCTCCAGCGCTGCCGCCAGCTCGAGATCCTGACTGTCGAGCACTGCCTCGATCAGCATGCGGCCCATTCTTCCGCCCGCACCTGCAATCGCAATCCGCATTATTCCTCCTTGCCAGGGGCGGGAGTGGTGTCCTCGCCCGTATCCGTGTCTGTTTGTGTCGCCGCGTCGGTGGCGCTGTCTGGGGTGGTCTCGGCGCTGTCGTCTGCCGATCCAGCCTCGTCGTCCGCATCCTGGATGGCTTCCTTGCCGCTGTCAGCCTTTTGGAAAGGCTGCCTGTCGGGCTGCTCGTCGCCCTCCCAGTGATCCAGGAGGTCGTTATTGAACCAGACCGTGAACGTACGCAGCTCGTCGTCACCGTAGCCCGGCTTATTGTAGAAAGGGTAATCCCAGCGGTCAGCGTGGAACACATCCTGCAGGGCGGGGGTGCCCAGGATGAACCTGACCTGATCGCGGCTCATGCCCACCTGTAGCTGAGCCACCTGTTCGGCGGTGATCCAGTTGCCCTGTTGAATCGTGGCGCGATAGGGAAAGCCCCAGTTCGTGGATCCGCAGGCTGACAGGCCGGCCGCAAGCGCGCCGGCAATCAGTGCAGTCCTGACTGCGTGGGTAAACCGACTTGCTGTCATGCGCACAAAACACCTCTGTATCGAGTGCCGGTCCGTGTCCTCCGGCCCCGGCTAAAACCGTTATCATAAAGGTATTCGAATGCGGGCATCATAGCGCGATTATCAGCAGGCCTCTGACCGGCGGTTTTCCCCTGCCTTGCCTTTCCCTTCATTACCCGGGATACTTCAATGATGGACGATCAACTTGAACTGAAAAACATGGGTTTGAAGGCGACGTTTCCTCGCCTCAAAATCCTGGATGTATTCCGCAAGGCCGAGCAACGTCACCATAGTGCCGAGGATGTCTATCGCGCGCTGATTACCGAGGACGTCGATATCGGCCTGGCGACGGTATATCGCGTACTGACGCAATTCGAGCAGGCCGGCATTCTGATGCGTAGCCAGTTCGATGGCGGCAAGGCCGTGTTCGAACTGAACGACGGCGATCACCACGATCACCTGATCTGTACGAATTGCGGCAAGGTCGTTGAATTTTCCGACCCTGAAATCGAAAAGCGTCAGCACCGTATTGCAAAAGACAACGGTTTTGCCCTGGAAAGCCACACGGTCATGCTGTTCGGCATCTGTCCGAAATGCTCGGCCGCCGGCAAATCGGCCGTAGGCAAATCAGCTTCCGTCAAGTAATCCAAGCATTTCCGTGGCGTGCTTGCGGGTGGTTTTGGTGATTTTCAGGCCACCCAGCATGCGTGCGATCTCGTCAATCCGGTCTGAATCGTTCAGCCCCTGGACGGCAGATACGGTAGTGTCACCCGTGGTTGATTTGCTGACCAATAGGTGATGTCGCGCGCAGGCTGCAACCTGTGGCAGGTGGGTGACGCACAGCACCTGGTGGCGTTCGCCCAGCTGACGTAGCAGTCTGCCCACGACTTCAGCCACTGCGCCGCCAATACCTGCATCCACCTCGTCGAAAATCAGCGTCGGCACGCGCGCGGCCTGGCTGGCAATCACGGACAGCGCCAGTGAGATCCGTGCGAGCTCACCCCCCGAGGCTACGCGCGCCAGCGGCCTGGCAGGGACTCCGGCGTGCCCGGCAACCAGGAACTCCACAGTTTCGAGGCCATGTGCGGAGGGCTTGCCGGGACTCAGCCTGACATCGAACGATCCGCCTGTCATGGATAGGGTCTGCATGGCATCGGTGACATCGTGTGCCAGGCGGGCTGCCGTTTCGCTGCGGATCGCACTGAGGCGCTCGGCGGCTTTGAAGTAGTCTGTGCGGGATCCGTCGCGTTCTCGTACCAGCGCCTCGATCGCCAGGCCCGGTTCGCTGTCGTCCAGGCGTGCGCGCAGCGACTGATGCAGCGGCGCCAGGGCCTCGGGTTCGACCTTGAAGCGGCGCGCGGTCTCGAAGATGGCAGCCATGCGCTGCTCGGCTTGGGCCAGGGCCGCAGGGTCGGGCTCGATGCGATCCAAATAAGCGTTCAGGTCTGAAATGGCCTCATCGCAGCTGATACGCGCGGACTCAAGCAACTGGCACAGGGCTTCGAGGCCTGGGTCGTGGCGGATCAGGGGTTGCAAGGCGTGCAGTGCCGCCCCCAGGGCCCGATTGGCCGAGCCCTGGTCGCCATCGAGTGCCTCGAGTGCATGGCCGGCGCCTTCCTGCAACGACTGGGCGTGGGCATAGACGCGCTTGACGTCCTCCGGCTTGCCGGTGAGCGAATGCAGGCACTGGTGCACGCGCAGTTCCACCTCGCCGCAGATGGTGGCGTCGGCGGTGAGAAACATGTCCAGGGTTACCTGGATCATGCCCTGTCCCGAATTCTCCACCGGCACCACGCCGAAATCGGCATGCCC
>JAKDMO010000278.1 GCA_030452305.1 Alcaligenaceae bacterium
GTAATGTAGTCTTCGGTTTCCTTGCGGCGGGGTTTGACGAAGATCTGGTCGGTGGGGCCGAACTCCATCAACTCACCCAGGTACATATAGGCGGTGTAGTCCGAACAGCGCGCCGCCTGCTGCATATTGTGAGTCACGATCACTACGGTGTAGTCGTCTTTCAGTTCGGCGATCAGTTCTTCGATCTTTGCCGTAGAGATCGGATCCAGCGCCGAGCACGGCTCGTCCAGCAACAAAACCTCGGGCTTGATCGCCACGCCGCGCGCGATGCACAGGCGCTGCTGCTGCCCGCCTGACAGACCGTTGCCGCTTTGGCCCAGCTTGTCCTTGACCTCGTTCCACAGGGCAGCCTTGGTCAGCGCCCACTCTACGCGCTCGTCCATCTCGCCCTTGCTCAGCCGTTCAAACAGACGCACCCCAAAAGCGATGTTGTCATAGATGCTCATGGGAAAAGGCGTGGGCTTCTGAAAGACCATGCCGATCTTGGCGCGCAACAGGGAAATATCCAGTTTGCTTTGCAGCAGGTTCTCGCCATCGAATTCGATTACGCCCTCGGCGCGCTGGCCGGGATACAGTTCGAACATCCGATTGAAGGTGCGCAGCAGCGTGGACTTGCCGCAGCCCGAAGGCCCGATGAAAGCTGTGACCTTGTTTTCCTCGACGGACATATTGATGCCCCGCAAGGCGTGGTACGAGCCATAGTAGAAATTCAGATCCCTGACGGCAATTTTTGTACGTGCGGCGTTCTGTGGCGTGGACATGGCAGGATTACTTTTTAAAGAGGCTGCGCGCAGCGATATTGATAAGCAGAACCAGAACCGTGATCATGACAGCCCCGGCCCAAGCCAGACGGTTCCAGTCCTCGAAGGGGCTGGCAGCGTACTGGAAGATCACCACCGGCAAGTTGGCGATGGGCGCGTTCATGTTCAAGGACATGAATTGATTGTTCAGCGCCGTGAACAGCAAGGGTGCGGTTTCGCCCGCAATGCGTGCGACCGCCAGCAGGACACCGGTAATGATGCCCGAGCGCGCCGCACGATAACTGATGAATACGACGATGCGCCACTGGGGGCACCCCAGCGCCGCCGCCGCTTCGCGCAGTGTGTTGGGCACCAACATCAGCATATTGTCGGTGGATCGCACGACCACCGGAATCACCAGGATACCCAGCGCAAACGCGCCTGCCCAGCCCGAATAGTGGCCGACCTGAGCCACATACACCGAATAGATGAACAAACCGATGATAATGGACGGAGCCGAGAGCAGCACGTCGTTCAGGAACCGTGTGGCGGGCGTCAGCCAGCCCCTGCGCCCATACTCGGCCAGGTACGTGCCGGCCAGAATACCGATAGGCGTGCCCACTGCGGTGCCCACCGCCGAAATCATGAAACTGCCGACAATCGCATTCAGCAGCCCCCCATTCTCGCCAGGCGGCGGCGTGCTCTCCCAGAGCAATTGCAAGGACAGCGCATCGGCACCCTTGACGAGCAAGGTCAGGATGATCCAGGCCAGCCAGAACAGCCCCGAGCCCAGTGCCACGCTCGATAGGCCCAGCATCAGGCGATTGAAGCGATGCCGACGCCGATAGATTGGGTTGGACTGGCTGATAACGGAACCCGTATCAATCATGGTGGATAACCTGGCTTAGTGCGCGCCTTCCCTACGGGACAGGCGCAACAACATGAGTTTGGACAAGGCCAACACGACCGTCGTGATCAGGAACAGAATCAGGCCGAGTTCGAGCAAGGCCGACTTCTGCATCCCGCCGGCCTCGTTGAATTCATTGGCCAGAGCCGAGGCGATCGAGTTGGAAGGTGAAAAAATGGAACTGGGCATATTGAAGGCATTGCCGATCACGAAGGTGACGGCCATGGTTTCGCCCAGTGCCCGGCCCAGTCCCAGCATGATCCCGCCGATCACGCCATGCTTGGTATAGGGCAGCATGATGGACCAGACGACCTCCCAGGTGGTGCTGCCCAGCGCGTAGGCCGATTCCTTTAGCATCACCGGTACCTGCTCGAACACATCGCGCATCACGGCCGAGATAAAGGGAATCACCATGATCGACAGGATCAGGCCGGCGGTGAACAGGCCGATGCCAAAGGGCGGCCCGGCAAAGACGTTCTGCAGCACCGGCACCCCTTCGAACAGCTCGATCATATAGGGCTGGATATAGGTCTGGAACAGCGGCACGAACACGAACAGCCCCCACATGCCGTAGATGATCGACGGAATGGCCGCCAGCATCTCGACAGCCGTACCCAAGGGGCGGCGCAGCCACGCCGGACACAGCTCGGTCAGGAACAACGCGATTCCAAAGGACACGGGCACCGCAATGATCAAGGCCAGGAAAGAACTGATGATGGTTCCCGTCACCGTGACCAAGGCGCCGTAGTGATCGTGTACGGGATCCCAGTTGTTGGTCCACAGAAACGATATGCCGTGCTCCATGATGGAATCACGGCTGCCGTAGATCAGCGACACCGTAATGGCACCCAGCAGGACAAATACAAAGAACGCGAAGAACCGGGCCAGATTCTTGAACAAGAGATCCAACAGTTCGTTGCGGTTTTTGGCGATCATGGCCCCATCCACTGATATCTGCGCGCGACCCGCAGGCAGGACAGCCTGATAGCGGGAAAAGACATTATTTTTACACAGTTGGGC